>QMMC01000366.1 GCA_003647065.1 Deltaproteobacteria bacterium
CGGAAGGCGTCGGACTCGGTGATGGCGAGGAGCAGCTCGCGGATCTGATAGCCGCTGTCACTGAACTTCTGGCGCACATCTTCGATGGAGCAGGCGTCGGCCTCGGTCTCGGGCCGCGCGAGGGCGTAGCGGAACCACTGCCGGGTGACGCATTCGCGCACCTCCTCGCTGTTTGCGAGCTGCTCCGACAGCTCGAGGGCACCGTCGATGGGGCCGTCGATGTCGAGGGTCTCGATCAGCTCGCCGGTGGCGTCGATGGGGCTGCCATCGACGTCCATCTCCCGATATTGGCCCGCCGCGTCGTAGTGCTCGAACGCCAAGCCCACGGGATCCATGAGGCGGTGGCAACCCTGGCACGCGGGGTTGGTGCGGTGTTCTTCGAGGCGCTCCCGCTCGTTCTGACTGGCGACGGCGTCGGGCAGGGGTGGGATGCCCGGGGGCGGTGCGGGGAGCGACTGGCACAAGATCCGGGTGCGGACGAAGACGCCGCGGTGTACCGGCGAGGTCCGGCTCGTCTTCGCGTTGGCCGCCATGATGCTCGCGTGGGTGAGGATGCCGGCGTGGCGTGACGGGTCGACCTCGACGCGTTCGAAGTCTTCGCCGAGTCCGGCATCGTCGAGGCCGTAGTATCGGGCCACCGACGCGTTCATCATGCTGTAGGAGGGCGCGAAAATCTCCTCGACGGTTCCACCCTCGAGGGTGACGTGCTCGGTGAACCTCAGGGTCTCCGTCCGCAGGTCGCGGCGCAGCTCTTCGGTGAACTCGGGGAAGAGCGTCGGGTCCTTGGTCGCGCCCTCGAGGTGGCGCAGGCCGAGCCATTGGGTGTGGAAGTTGTCGACCGAGGCCCGGGCCCGGGGGTCGTCGAGCATGCGCTCGGCCTGGGCGCGGACCTCGGCAGCCGTGCCCAATTCACCGACCTCGGCCGCCCGGAAGAGTTCGGCGTCCGGCATGGTGTTCCAGAGGAAGTAGCTGAGGCGCGACGCGATCTCCCAGTGGGTCAGCGGCACCATCGAATCGCCTGGAGCGTCTTCGCCGACCTCCACGTGGTAGAGAAAGTCTGGCGCCTCGAGGACCGCGCGGATCACTTGCTCCATGCCGCCGGTGAAGCCCCCGTCGGTCGCCCCATCGTCGTAGAGCGCGATGAGCCCCGCTTCTTCTTCGGGGCCGAGGGGGCGGCGAAACGCCCGGGTGCCGAACTCCCCGATGAGTTGCACGGCGCAGGCCCGGTCCCCGACCGCCGTGGGGTCGCAGGAGAGCAATCCCCGGGGCCCGAGGTCCCCGGCGGCCCGCTCCGCGATTTGCCTCGCGGTGTCGGCGTAGGTCTCGAGCAGCTCCGAGGTGATGCCGAGGCCCAGGGCGTCGTTGTCGAAGCCGACGTCGCCGGTGCTCGGGGAGACCTGGAGCGGCGACGTGTCGTCCCCAAAGAGGTCTCGGACGGTGCGGTTGTATTCGGTCTGGGTGAGCAGCCGCATCGGAACGTGGGCGGCCTCGGGTTCGCCGTCGCAGGCCAGGGGCTGGACGCGGGTCGGGTCCTCGGGGCCCAGGGGGTTGCCATCGCGATCGACGTCGCCGGTCGCCGGCGTCCCCGCCGCCTCACCGATGAGACCGTTGCAGCCTGTAATCAGGCCCAAGGGAGCCAGATGGGACAAAAGAGACAAAAGAGACAAGAGGAGGAACCGCCCGAAGACCACTCGCATTTCGCTCATCCGCTCTCCAATCACAGACTTCAAGATGGGCCCTCTTCGGTCTCCCCCCGACCGATCTCCGCCAAAGGCCGCCAAGCTCGAACTCGCGCATCATTTCGGTGCCTTGCGCGGGCGGTCCGAGGGCGCACTTCTGTGGGTATGGGATCACTCCCGCTTCGATACCGTCTCCCCAATCCGCCGGCGGTCTTCATCGGCCGTACAGCCGAGACGGTATCTTTCAACGAGGCCGTGAAGCGCAGTCCTCTCGTCGTGGTCACCGGGCCCAACGGCGTGGGGAAGACCGCGTTCGTGCTGCACGCCCTGCATCGCAAGAAGCGAGGGCCCCGGACGATCTACATCGACGTGCGTCACAGCACCGGCGAGGAGCTGAGGCTCGAGGTGCTCGGCGCGGTGGCCGAGGCCGAGGGCATCGACTCGATGAACCGCGCCGCCCTTCGCGGTGATGCGGACACCGTCATGGCCGAGCTCCTCGACCTCGCGGAGCGCGGGCCGTGGTGGTTCGTCCTCGACAACCTGCATCACATCGATGCGGCCGAGTCCCGCGCTCTCTTGCAGGCGCTCGCTCGGTACGCGCGTAAGAGTCGCTGGGTTGCCATCAGCAGCATGGACCCGCAGGTCGACGACGACGCGGCGCAGGTCGTCAGCTTGTCTGGCATGCAGCCCGTGGACCTCGAGCGTATGGCCACGGCCTGGGGCACCGACGATGCAGCACGGGTCGGACGGGCGGTCGCGGTCTCCGGAGGCTCACCGTGGTTGCTCCGGCAGTGCCTCGTCAACGGTCGCGATGTCGCACGGGTCACCCGGGAGGGGTTGCTCGAGGGTCTGACCCGGGAGCAGGTCGAGCTGGTCGATGCCCTCAGCGTCCTCGACGTACCGCTACCGCCCGAAGTCCTCGCCTCCTTCTGCCCGCCATCCCTCGAAGCAGACGTGGCGGCCCTCGAGCCTCGGGGGATCCTCGAACGCACCCCCGCCGGCGTTCGGCTGCACGAGGTCGCCTCGAGTGTGCTCGCTGCGTCGGAGGGCAGCGGCGGGCGCGCTCGCTGGCGAAATCGGGCTGCGGTCGGGCTCTCCGCTTCTAATGATCCGGTCGGCGCTCTCGAGGGCCTCAGACTGCTGATGACCCTCGGCCGCCTCGGGGACGTGGTGGACCACCTCGACCGGCGTGGCTCTCGATACCTGGACCAAGGCTACGCCCCGGCACTTTGGCGCGTCCTATCGTCGATGACCGACCCGCGCCTCGAAGGGTGGCGCCTGCGCTGCGCAACCGAGTTGGGCAGCCCCACGGCGTTGCGCATGGTCCTCGAGCCTTCCCTCGACAATCTTCAGGACCGGGTGACCTGGGCTCAAACCCTCTTCATGCAGGGCCGTCTCGATGATGCGGACCGGACGGCGAAAGCGGTGCTCCTGTCAGTGACTCCGGACAGTCACCACAGCATCGCCTTCGAGGCCGGGCTGGTCCTCGCCAACTGCGCGGCTGCCCGGGGTGACGTGGACCGAGCGGTCGCGCGGTTGTCGGGTCTTGCCGATTTGACGCCCCCGGACGCGGCGCGGCGGGACGCGGCGATTGCGATCTACCTCGCGGGCACGCCGGACGCTCGCCGCGCCAACGCCATCGCGAATGCGTTGGCGAACTCCGTCGACGCTCTGCCCATGGCCGCCCGGGAAGAGGTGGCCTATGGCATTGCCTATGTTCGGCGGCGTCAGGGGCGCCTCGTCGATGCCGCGGCGATGCTGCGCGCCGTCACGGCCACGCCCCGGGGCGGCGTGCTCAAACACCTCGTCGCCCGGCGCGCGCTGTGGCTGGGCGCCGCCATCGCTCTCGACCGAGGTCAGCTCGAGGAAACGGAGCAACGCCTCGCCAAGCTCGCGCCCTTCGTCCGCACGGCGTCGGTCTTTCGCCCCTCGATTCTCAGCACGACCATCGGGTTCCGGCTCGCCCGAGGCGACCTCGAATGGCTCGGAAACACCGCGGCGGACGTGGAGCGCGAGGCGTCCGCCTTTGGCATCGTCGACGTTGCGTTCCTGGCTCGCGCTCAGGGGGTGCAGCTCGCGTCCCTGCGCTCTTTGGAGCTGACCCGTTCCACGTTGCCCAAGGAGCGCTCCCCCGGTGCCGACCGGCTCTTCATTCGACTGCTCGAGCATCGCGTGCTCCGGGCTGGGCCCATCACCAACGAGGAGTCCGAGCGTCTGGACGCCATCGACGCACCGGGGCTACGTCCCCTCGCTCGCGCCGTGCGCGCCCGCGCTGCCCTCGTCGTCGACGGCGATGTGTCGAAGGCGCTGGCCGAGGCCACGAGCGCGGTCAGCGATGCCGCGGCCTCTGGGCATCTCGTCGTCGAGGCAGAAGCGCGACTCGCCCACTGCGACATTCTCCTCGTCCTCGGCCGAACCGCGGAGCTGTCGCGGGTCGCCGAAGAGCTCTCTCTCGTCGCCCAGAGGCTCGGTTCACGGCGCTTCGAGTTCGAGGCCCGTTTCTCTACAGCGGTCGCGGCCGAGGGCCTCGACTTCGCGGTCCTCGAGCACCTCGCCTCCCAATTCGACACCGCGCCCGTCGCCGCGCGGCGGAGCCGCCTGCTGCTCGGGGCGGGCGCACCGACGGACCACTTCGACCAGAGCATGCTCGCGGCCATCGCCGGGCGCCCCGCCCACCGCGTGCCGAGTCGGGTCGACGGGCCCGAGGGCCAACTCCCAGAGTGGGACGGTCCGGCATGGGGAATCGATGAGGCCACCCGCCGGGTTTGGTTGCCCGATGCGCGATGGGTCGAGTTTGGCCGCCGGGCGTTGCACTGGGATTTGCTGCTCTGCCTTGCCGACGCCGGGGGCGCGGCGACCAAGGAGCACCTCGTCCATGGCGTGTGGAAGGAGTGCGAGTACCACCCGTTGAAGCATGACGCGCGCCTTCAGGTCGCGGTGCGCAAGGTCCGCGAGCTCATCGAGGAAGACCCTTCAGCCCCCGAGCGCGTAGTCACCACCGATGACGGCTACGCCTTCGCGGGCATAGTCAGACGCGCCCGAAGCGCGGATTGAACAGTGCCTCCTGGATCGCGCTCGAAGCGCAGACTCAACAGCGTCGGATGGAGCGTGAGACACAAGCGAGGTGGTTCCGGTTCCGAGCAGCCCGCGCAGCCTATCTTTATAGGTGAGCAGGCAGCGCAGGAACCGGGGCCAGATCGCGCCGTGGATCGCGCTCCATCCGATGCTGTTCAGAATCCGACGCGGGCCAGGGCCCTAGCGACGCCGTCCACTGCGTGCACGAGGTCCGGATGGGAATCTTCGAAGTGCTCGATGGAGCCGCGCAGGCGGTCGACCCAGTTCGTGGGCTCGTCCTTCGCGTCGTGGTCCTCCTCGGCGAGCTTGGCCAGGATCTCGCGGAGCGTCTCGGTGAGCAGACTCCTGGCTTCCTCGCCGAGGTTGTCGGAGGCCTCGAGCTGCTCGTGGAGGGTGTCGAGGGTCGCGCGGAGGTCTTCAGCCTGCTCGGTCATGGCCCGAGTGTACCGCGACTCGGGCGGGTACGCCGCACCAACTCGAGGGGTGGAGGTCCGCTTTTCCTGCGCCGGGTGCGAAACAGGTACCCCGACCCAGAGCGCGCGACGTATGGAAGTCCCCACTCAGTCTTGGACCTCGGCGAGGGACTCCCGAGCCATCGCCAGGAGGTCCCAGTAGGGTGGGGTGTAGCCATGTTCTTCGCGGAAGGCCGCGACGCGCCGGTCGATGCCGACCTTCACCTCGCCGTGGCGTGCGCTGAGCCACTCGGCTCGTAGGGCGGTGGTGGCGCTCATGCCCTCGGGTACCGGGCCCACGGCGCCGAAGAGGTTGAGGGTCGCGCTGTAGGCCTTGGCCAGTCGAGCGACCGGGAGCATCGGGTAGCTGTATTCCATCTCGTCACCCCGGTCCGCCCCTTCGAGCATCGCGTCGAGGATGGCGTTGTCGACGTGGTCGTCGAAGAGTGTTTCGGGGTCGCGCCATTCGGCGACGACGACGACCTGGGGGTCGTATTCGAGATCCGATGGGCCATGGGTTTCGAAGCGTTCCACGCCGAAGCTCGCCAGCCACGATGCAACGCCGGTCCCCGACATGCTGGTGAGCCCCTCCCACAGATGAACATCGAGGTCGGCGTAGGGCGCGGAGGCCACCTCGGAGCAGAACATCTTCGAGGGCTCGTCGTAGTTCATCGCAAAGTCGTAGGGAACGTGATGGGTGCGTGCCTCTTCGAGGGCCCTGGTCGCGGCGCGGTGCGGCAGCATCGGGTCCGCCTCGATGGCGGGCAGGTCGTGGGCGAGGCGCAGCAGGAGCACCCGGAGCTTCTTGTCGGCGAGGTAGGTCTCGACCGGCGAGACGACCACGCCCACTTCGATGTGGGCCTCGATGATGGACACCGTGCCCTCCTCCGAGACGTGTACGAAGGCGATGTGGGAGAAGTTGCCGGGGTAGTCGTTGCCCCGGGCGATGAGCGCGCTCGTCGGAGCGCCGCCCCGGGAGACGAGGATGTCCCCGCTATGCAGGTCCACGTTCTCCATCTGTACGGACGGGGTCGCCGAGGGCTCGTCGGTGCCCGGAATGAGCGCCGCGGTGTCGGCCGGGTCTCCTTGGAGAAGCACCTCTTCTACCGCCGTGCGGCTACCGTAGAGCAGCCGGTAGACGCGCCGCCGGGCGACGGCGGTGCTGACGTCCCAGCTCCGACTCTGTCGCTTCAAGGCGGTGCGCAGGCGGCTCACCGCGTCGGTGAACGCGGGGGCCGCAACGGGGCACGCGGCGACGAGGGGGGCCACCGCAAAGAGGTGATGCTCGAGCTCGTCGAAGAGGGGGTCGTCCGGGGCGCGTCCTCCCGTAGCCAGCCATTGAATTCCCGCCTCGAGATCGGCGAGGCCGGTCTCCCGGGCGGGCGCATTTCGTTCGCAGCCTTCACCCCGGGCTTCGTCGAAGCGGGCCTCGAGGGCCCGGAAGAGGTCATCTTGCCCCCAGACGAAGGGCTCGCCAGAGGCCGGGGGAGGCGCCGCGGGCGTCGGGGCCGGGACCGTCAGCAGCATGACGAAGAGAACGCCGAAGACCCCCGCGCCGATACGCAGGCGCTTTTTCTGTGAGTTCGTCACGGCGCGCATCATAGGGCACGGGGCGTTCATTGGGTCCTCTCGAGTCGCTCGCGAAGTCAGCTCCGGGAGGAGCGGCCCAGGGAGCCGTTGACGGTCGTCACGTTTCACGCGTAATCAGGTATTTGCCGATGCGCGCCCAGATTCGTAAGGCCGCGCCGCTCCTTTCTTTGGCGGTGTTGGCGATCGCCGTCTGGCTGGGGACCTCGGAGGTCGCCCTTGCCCAGGACGGTCTGACCCCCGGCGAGTCGGGGCAGGGCAGCGATGGGGCCGCTGAAGCATCGGCATCCGTTCCGTCCGTCTCATTGGGCGTCGCCGGGCCGTCCGGCGACGCGCCGCCCCTGCTCCCGCGCCTCACCTGGGACCCGGCCTGGGGGAGGTCGGGGACCCCGAACTACCTGCTCATCGGGACCAGCCTCGCCGTCGTCGGCCTCAGCGTGGGCATCGGGCCTCGGGAAATGAACCCGACCCGCGGCGGCATCCTCTGGGACGAGAGGGCCCGGGATACGCTTCGCGTCGGTGACGAAGTGGGCCGGCAGGTCGCCCGCGACATCTCGGACGTCTTCCTCACGATCCTCGTGAGCTATCCGACGATCGTCGACGCGATCCTGGTGGCGGCGTGGATGCACGACTCGCCGGACGTCGCCATCGAGATGGGCCTCATGCACGCGGAGGTCGTCTCCCTGCTCCTCGCCATTCACCAGGCTACGAACGTCGCCGTCAGTCGGGAGAGGCCCTATGGGCGAACCTGCGGCGGGGGAGGGCCCGACGATGTGCCCGCCGACAGCCGCGCCTGCGATGGATCTGGGCGCTACGTGAGCTTCTTCAGTGGCCACGCTTCGCAGTCCTTCGCCGGGGCCGCGCTCACCTGCATGAACCACATGCACCTCGACCTCTACGGCGGCAGCGCGGTGGGGCCATGCATCACCGGCTTCGCCATGGCGGGCGCCGTCGGCCTGCTCCGGGTGATGGGCGACATGCACTACACGACCGACGTGATCACCGGCGCCGCCGTAGGCACCGCCGTCGGCTTCCTCTTGCCCTACCTGCTCCACTACGGCCACGACGACGCCCCCCTCACCCTCACCGCCGGGGGCGAGGACGGCGTGACGATGTCCATCCTGCCGACCCCGACGGGAGCCAGCGTCATCGGGACGTTCTAATGCGTTTCCTGCTCACAATCGCGGCGTCTTTCCTGATGACGACCGGCGTCGTCCACGCCCAAGACGCGGGGACCGAGGACCCACCGCCCGCGGAAGCGGGAACGGGAACGGTAACGGAAACGGAAACGGAAACGGAAACGGAAACGGATACGGAAACCGACGACGGCGACCCCCCCA
>QMMC01000367.1 GCA_003647065.1 Deltaproteobacteria bacterium
AGAACGCATCGCGCAGGTGTTCGTCTCGGACGCAGAGAATCTTATAGAGGTTTTTGGAGCTGTTCTCGCCGCGAATGCCTACGCAGACGGATGCGTTCATGGCTTCGAGGGTCTGGGTGATCTCGAAGACCGTCTCGGCATCGCGGTCCTCGCCCATCTCGCGCCGCTCGTCGATCTCGCGCTCGAGGTTCTCGAGGACCAGCACCCCGTCCCGCGACAAACGATCGATGAAGGCCCGCGCCGGGGCGATTTCGAGGCGCGCCACCGGTGCCGGCCCGGTGTGACCGACGAGGGCGTAGCCACGCTGCTCTTCTTCGACGAGGTAGACCGCGCCGTGGGTGACGCGCCGTGAGCCCTCGAGGCCGTCGACGAGGACTTGGGTCACCCCTTCGATTTCGAGCACGTGGGCGAGCTGCGCGCGAATGTCCGCCGTCGCTTGTTCGAAGCCGTAACGCTCGCGGAAGAAGAACTGGCTGATGCTCTCCTCGACCTTGGCGCGCACCGGGTCGAAGAGCAGGAGCACGACCAGGGCGGCGACCACCGAGTGTAGGAAGAATCGCCCCTCGGCGATTTGAACGAGGACCCAGAACATCAACGCGAGGGTGAAGGCGAGGGCGGTCACCACCGTCAGGCGGCCGGCGAGCTCGTAGAGATCGAGGAGACGATATTGGAGAATCGACTGGGACAGGACGTAGAGGAAAACCAGGATGAGCACCGTGCCGACCGGTGGGATGTCGAGGCCCATGTAGGGCAGGTATTCGGCGAGGGTGAAGACCGTGGCGAAGCCGCCGGTCAGGGCCAGGAATCTGAGGCGCGCTTCCTCGTTGCGCGACGCCGCGTGGGGGCCGCGCATCCAAACGAAGCCGAGAGACGCGACCCACATCACGACGACCAGGATGAAGAGCGACGTGCGTAAGACGATGTGGTCGTAGAGGGGGGTGAAGACCATCACCCCCATCACCGTGGCTCCGGTGAGGGCGAAGCGAGTGATGTAGTTCATGATCCGGTCTTCACCGGGAATGAACGAGCGGAAAAATTTTGCGCCGGCGAAAGGCACGACGATGGCGGATAGCAGGTTCAGCCGTGTCGCGAGGGCCCCCGGGGCGACCCCCCCGACGAAGGTGGTCAGGTACCAGGCGGCGACCGAGAAGCCGAACGCCCCGAACATCCAGTGCACACGCCGGCGCCGGGCGCGCAGGAGCACGCTGGCGGTGATGGCGAGCGCCAGGATGGCGGCGATCAGGGAGGTTTGAGTACGAAGATCCAAGGGGGTCGCCGTCAAGGTAGCAAGCGCTGGCACCGCCGGCGAATGCCCTAGGGGGTGTCCCCAGTTTTCTCCCGTCGATTCCCTGGCGTTTCGCGGCCGCGGGCCGCCCCGCCCCTCCTCAACGATGCTCGGCATCGCATCGTCGCGGCGAAACGCCCCGCAACCACGAACCATCCCGGGACTCTCGGTCCGAGAAACTAGGGACACCCCCAGCCCAACTTCGTCCGGTGAAGGGGGATCAGGCCGCGACGCGCCGGGCGTTCGCCAGCCTCTCGGTCGCCCGGTAAACGACGGTCATGATCGAATGCTGCGGGTTCACGCCCATGTTGGTGGGGAAGACGCTGGCATCCATCACGTAGAGGCCATCGATTCCGTGTACGGCGAGGTCCTCGCCGACGACACTCAGACGGTGGTTCTTGCCCGCCGCGGCGGTGCCGAAGAGGTGGGATGCGACGAAATGGAAGTCGGGGCGCGTGAGCTTTGCATCGTAGATGGCGTCCGCCATCTTGGGGTCGGTGATCACCTCCGGCAAATGACCCACCCCCGGGTAGACCTCCTTGGCCCCTGCCGCGAAGAACATCTGGCAGAGCAGCGCCACCGCCTCCTGGGTGACGCCGACGTCACGGGCGGTCGGCTCGAAGCGGGCAGCCGGCCCACCGCCGAAGCTCCGGTGGATGCTGCCCTTGGCTTCCATGCGCACCTGCACGCACCACTGGGCATAGTGGTCGAGTTCTGCGAGGCGTGCCTGCCAGCGCGCCCCGGTTCCCGGGAGGCGCGCTGCGAGCATCTCCGGCGGCAAAGCCAGGGTCTCGAGCTTGAAGCCCCGGGACCGCTGGGGAACCTCGTAGCCCTGGGTGGCACCGAAGCTCATGTTGATGGGCTCGTCGAAACGCGCCACGACCGCGAGCCCCGGGTGCGCCTGGAAGCGTTCGCCCACCAGGCCCCCGCGAATGCCGGACGCCTCGAGGAGAACCGGGGTATGCACTACCCCCGCCGACACGATGACCGCCTTTCGGGCGTGAATGCGAAAGCGCCCTTGGCGGCGCCGGGTGCCCTTCTCGACGACGTCGCCCTCGATGCCGGTCGCGCGCCCGCCGGAACGCAGCACGCGTTTGACTCGAAGCAATGGGTGCAGTCGTGCGCCGTCACGGATCGCCCGGGGCACGTAGGAGTTGTCCATGCTCATGCGAGCGCCGGTCGTACACCCCTGCAGGCAGTTCGAGCTGCCGACGCACCGAGCCGCGTTTCGAACCATGGCCTGGCCCGGCAGATCGAGGCTCTCACAGGCCTCGGCCATCTTCCGGGAGTTGCCGCCAAAGACCGCTTCGGGGGTCTTCGTTACCTCGAGTTCTTCTTCGATGACGTCGTAGATGCGCTCCATCTCGGGCTCGTCGACGAGCCAGCCGAGACCGTGCTCGTCGGTCCACTGCCTGCGCACGTCGTCCGGCATGCGCCAGATGATCCCGGAGTTGATCGCCGTGCTTCCCCCGACCAGCCTCCCTTGAATCAGCGGGATTGGCGTCTTGCCGAGGGTGGCCTGGGTGCCCATGCCGCGGACGGCGCGCCCCATTCCTCGGAGCAGGTCCCGGGGACGGTCCTCGGGGCCGAGGCGTGGACCTTCTTCGACCATCAGCACGTCGTGGCCGGCGGCGGCCAGGACTCGGGCCGCCGTCGCTCCGCCCGCGCCGGTGCCGACGATCACGTAGTCGGCGCTGTCCTCCAGGAGCCATGCAGTCATCGCGTCACCTGCCCTTCGTGCAGTACCGGAAGACGGTTGGCCTCGGGCCGCGTACTTCCAGTCTCCGCTGCCTCGGGGCTCGGATCGCCTTCGCTCACGTCGTACTTGGACCGGGCCCGGAGGCCCGCCGAGCGAAAGAGCGCCATGCACGCGCAGAGCTTGAGCAGCAGGGTCAGTTCGGCGACGAGGAAGACTGGGTGGTGGAGGAGCCGGTCGAGGAGGGCCGCGCGTTCGTCGCCGGGGAGAGAACCAAAGCGAGTCGGTCTCCCGGTCAACCAGAGCGGAGAGAGCGCGGCGAAAGTGAGCGCGACGCGCATGCCGATGCCGGACAGGAAGGTCCCGTTGTGAATCATGCCCTCGTAGGCCTCGAGGAAGTTCACTTCGCCCGGCTGGGGCACGAGGCGAGGGCGGGGGTCGCCCTGATCCGAGTCTCCGGCGGCGGCGAATCCCGAGAGCACGTCCTTCGCCCACCGGCGTTCGAGTCCAATCATGAGCTCCTCCCGAGCAGTTGGTCGACGAGGGCGAGGGTTCGCCCGTCGAGTACCGTGAGCAGTCTTCGGGTGACTCGCGCCGCCCGGGGCCCGTCGTGGGCCTCCACCAAATCGAGCATGCGCGCGTACACCGCCAGCGCCTGGGGTGCGTTGGCTTGAAAGGCGATGGTGAGACCCGGGTTCGACGCGATCACGCGTACGATGCTGTTGAAGAGAAGCTCGAGGGCGAAGTTGTGGCCGGCGCGGATCATCTGCCGCCCGAAAGCGAGGTCCGCGTTCTTGAAGGCTTCGGGGTCTCCCACGAGGGTCGCCATCACCGCGTGGTGCCGGCGCAGTTCTCGGAGCTCGTCGTCGCTCGCTCGGTCGGCGACGAGGGCTACCAGCTCGACGGCGATCATGCGGCGCACCTCGAGCAGGTCTCGGAGAAGGTCGTCGGGGACCTCTCCACCTTCGAGGGCTTGGGTCGCGAGGTAGCCGATGAGGCCGACCCCGCCGCGCTCCCGGTAGTCCAAGACGCGGGTTCCGGAGCCCTGCACCGGCTGGACGAGGCCTTCCGTTTCGAGACGGGCGATGGCGGATCGGAGCGTCAACCGGCTCACCCCGAGGCGCTCGGAGAGTTCCCGCTCCGCCGGCAGGGTACTGCCCGGCGGCATCTCGCCCCGAAGGATCGAGCCGCGCAGGGAGTCTGCCGTCCCCTCCGCCGCTGTCCTCGATTTGCCCTTCACATTCATAGTTGCTCGAGTGGTATTACCAATTCGCAAAGTGGTAATACCACTTAGGGGGCTGCTCGCAACGATTTTTCTCTCGGCGGAGACCCGGCGCGGTCACCCGGGTAGCCTGGGGGGTGCCCATCATCCTCCTCGACGGCCCCCTCGGCACGGAACTCAACGCCCGCGGGGTCGATACTCGCTTACCCGAATGGAGCGCCGGAGCCCTCCGGGAGGCCCCCGCCGTCGTCCAGGGGATACACGCCGACTACGCCGCCGCCGGGGCTGTCGTGCACACCACCAATACCTTTCGCACCCGCCAACGCCAGGTGGGGGATGCCTGGGAGAGCCTTGCCCGGCGAGCGGTAGACCTCGTCCGGGCCGGGGTCGAAGGGGGCCCGGGAGGCACCGGAGGAGCGCGGGTCGCCGGCAGCGTGGCGCCCCTCGAAGATTGTTATCGCCCAGACCTAAGCCCCCGGGACCCCGGCCCCGAGCATCGCGCTCTCGTTCGGGTCCTCGCCGACGCGGGGGTGGACCTATTGTTATGTGAGACCTTCCCCAACCCGCGGGAGGCGCTCATCGCCGCGGAGGAGGCTCTCGCCACAGGCCTCCCGACCTGGGTGGCTTTGACCGCCGGCCCGAGCGCCGACCTGATGACGCCGAAGGAGATGGGGGAGACCGCACGGGAGCTCGCGGCTCTCGGTGCCGCGGCGGTGCTCGTCAATTGCGTGCCCGCTTCTGCGACTCGTCCGTACCTCGACGCGATTGCGGAGGCGGGACTCCCCTTTGGTGCGTACGCAAATGCGGGTCGACCGGACGAAGAGATCGGGTGGCAGACCGACGACCCCCTCGGGCCGGCGCGCTACGCGGAGCTCGCCGCCCAGTGGGCGACCGCCGGGGCAACGATCATCGGCGGATGCTGTGGCACCGGGCCCCGCCACGTCGCAGCCCTAGCCGAGCTTCTTGCCTGACGAGCCCGCGCTGACGAGGCCAAACAGCCGATCAGTAGAGGGGAAGCTCGTCGCCCTCGATGGCAACGGTCGGTGCTTCGGGAGGGTCGACCGTCGCGGTCGCCGTGGTCGGCTCCGCTTCGACATCCGGGCTGATGGGTCCGGGCGTCGGTGTTCCGATATGGTGCTCGAGATCGGTTGGCAAGTTGGGCTGGGGATTCGGGTCTCCCTCGTTCGGGGCCATGAACCCGGGGTCGTTGGGCTGGGGGTTCGGATCTCCCTCGGCCGTGCCGCCGCCGTCGATGGTGCCGGAAACCGCAGTGCCGTTCGTCGGAGTCGCCCAATCCTGAACCTGGGAGAGATGAATCGCAGCGTAGAAGCCCGAGTAGAGTTCATCGGCGGCTTCGAGGGCACCGAGGGCTTCGAGTTCGAGGCTCACCGCTTCGAGGGTGTCGACGCATACGGATGTACCGGTGCGGCTCGCGACGACGAGGGCGTCACTCTGGGTGATGCCGAATACTTCGGAGCCGTCGAGGTGCCCTTCGCAGCCTTCGACTGCACCGATCCACTCTGCGTAGTCGAGGGTCTCGAGGGCTGGTGAATCCGTGAGCCCCGTGCGGTAGGTGTCGATGCCTTCGTCCGCGGGCCCGCCTGAGCAGGCCACCAGCGCCAGTGCCAGGGCGGATAGGGCGAGAGTTTTGATCGTGCCGGGGGACAAGGTCATGCCTCACCAGTGTTCGAGTTGAGACCGTACTGCTTAACGAGCTGAGACAAGCGTGGACGCTTCATGCCGAGAAGGGTTGCCGCCCGAGTAATATTTCCGCCTGAGTCTGCCATGGCCCGCACGATGCACTCGCGTTCGATGACCTTCTTGATTTCCAAGAGGGAGTGATCACCGCCGCGGATACGATCGTACACCATGTCCTCGAAATCGACAGAAGCAACAGGGTGCGGACCCCCCTCCGGAGAATGTTTGGCGTCCTCCTGGAGCTCCGAAGAGCGGAAAATTTCGCCAAAAGCCGCGAAATCTTCAGGGGATAGCACCGGGGAGTCCGCAAAAAGGGTGGCGCTCCGGAGTACATTTTCGAGTTCGCGGACATTTCCGGGCCAGCGATGGGCTGCGAGGAGCTCGAGGACAGGTTGGCTCATGATTCTAGGGGGTTCGGCGCGTTCGGTAGCAATTCGGTTGAGGAGACGCTCGGCCAGCTCGGGCAGATCGTCGAGGTGCTCGCGGAGCGGCGGCATCTCGAGCATCACGCCCCGGAGCCGGTAGTAGAGGTCCTCCCGAAACGTGCCCTCCTGGACCATGGCCTCGAGATCTCGGTGGGTGGCGGCGATGATCCGCACGTCGACTTTGATGGGCTGGGTGCCGCCGACGCGTTCGAATTCTCGCTCCTGCAGGACGCGCAGGAGGGCGACCTGGGCCTTGGGCGAAATGTCGCCGATTTCGTCGAGGAAGATGGTCCCCCCGGCGGCGAGTTCGAAGCGCCCCTTCTTTCGCGCACTGGCGCCGGTGAAGGCGCCTCGTTCGTGGCCGAAGAGCTCGCTCAAGAGCAGTGTTTCGACGAGGGCGGCGCAGTTGACCTTGATGAAGGGCCGATTCTTGCGCGCCGAGTTGTTGTGGAGGGCTTCGGCGATGAGCTCCTTGCCCGTGCCGCTCTCGCCGCGGATGAGGGCGAGGGCGTCGGTCGGGGCAACCTTGTCGAGCATCGCGAGCACGGCACCCATCGCCGTGGAGGACCCGACGAGGTCCGGGTAGGACTTGTTCCACCGTGCGCGGCGTCGATCCAGTGCGCGGCGCGGGGGGGGGCTCGATGGGCGCCGGGCCGGCGGCGGCGGAGCGGAGTCGCGGCTCTGATTCCACGCCGCTGCGAGTTGGGTTTGTACGGCGGCGAGGCCTACTCGGGCCGGGCGCTTCGACCAGCCGCCGAGGGCCTCCTCCGGCACACACTGCACCAAGCGCGCGTCGATGCGCTCGGCGCGTTGCAAGGCCTCGGTCGCTTCTTCGAGGCGTCCCTCGTCGCAGAGCGCCCGGGCCAGGCGTTGGGTCGCGGGCAGCAAGAGCTCGTCGTCGTCGGCAACTTCTGCGAGCTCGGCGGCGTGCTCCGCCATGGCGAGAGTATGGCCCCCCGCCGCGCGCTCGACGTCGACGGCGAGTAGCGCCACCTCGGCGGCACTCTTCGGCGACTCCTGTGCCGGGAGCTCCGCCAAGGTAGCTTTCGCTCCTTCGACGTCACCGTCGGACAGAGCGACGCGAGCCAGCTCGAGCATCGCGTCGGCGACGCGCGCCTCGCCGAGGCGGGCGTAGATGCCCAGGGCTGCTTCGAAAGACACCCGGGCTTTCGCGGTGTCCCCAAACGCTGCGTCGATTCGTCCACGGAGGACCAGTTCTTCGCCCCGGACCGAAGGAGGAAGAGCGACACCGCCCATCTGCGTCGAAAACTCGCAGAGGGTTCGCGCCCGGGAGTGCTCTCCGAGGGAGAGGTAGAGTTCGCCGAGGTTGATGGCGACGCGGGCCAGCATGGCGCGGTTGCCCAGATGCTTCAGGAGGGTTACCGCGTCGTGGTAGTACGTTTGGGCTCGGGCGTAATCGCGCCTGAGGTGGGCGAGGACCGCGAGGTTCTCCGTGGCGATCGCCCGGTCGCGGGTGTCGTTGACGCCGCTCGCTACCGTGATGGCGTTTTCGAAGGCGGCCTCCGCAGCGGCGAGTTGCTGGCGCCGGAGGCGTGCGACGCCGAGGTTGGTCAGCGCCTGGGCTTCTTGGTGCCCCAGGCCGGCGTCGGCCGCGAGGGCGCGGTTTTCTTCGAAGAGCTCCGCTGCACTTGCGGCGTCGCGCTGGACCAGGGCGAGCTTGCCGAGGGTATTGCGTGCGTGCAGTACCAACATCAGCTCGCCTCGGTCCTCTGCGTCAGCGAGGGCTTGCTGGGCCCACTGCCGGGCCTCGTCGTAGGAGGCGCGCTGGTAGTGGAG
>QMMC01000368.1 GCA_003647065.1 Deltaproteobacteria bacterium
CAGCGTGCTACCTCCGATTGTCACGAGCCGGATGGATTTGAAGACGCTGCGTCTTCTGCCGGCCAGTTTCGTCGACTCGGAGATGGCTCACCTGGCCGGCAATCCTGAACCTCCCCCCGTTTGGTGGACACCCGCAAAAGCGCGATGACCTTGATCTGGTGGCCCCGCAGGTAGCGGTGCTCGTCTCCGTGGTAGGTGGTGATGGACCCGATCGCGTTGTTCATGTCGTCCTCCGTTGCGGCGGCCTGGGCGCGTCCCAGGCGTGTGGACATAGAGGCGTTGTTCTGCGGACACCTCGAGGTCTTCCGTCAGGAAAAACGGCAGTAAAAGCCGACTGTTGCGGACTCGCACGGGGCGCATCCAGGAAGCGTGACGGGTGCGAGCCGCTTGTCATCGGACTAAATATGGACCAACATGAAGGTCTAGAGGTGGGCCGATGGCAAAGATCAGGATCTCCGAAGACATCGTCACGGTGAGCGACTTCAAGGCGCAGGCCTCCGAGTGGCTGCGCCAAATTGCGGGCAGCGGCCACCCGCTGGTCATCACGCAAAACGGCAAGCCCGCCGGCGTGCTCCTCTCGCCTGCCGCATTCGATGAGCTTTCCGAGCGGCAGGAGTTCCTGGCAGCCGTCCAGGAGGGGATGGCGGACGAGCAAGCCGGACGCAGCCACACCACCGACGATGTCTTTTCCGCGGTGGAAGAGCGCATCGCTGCCATCGAATCCCAGTAGTTCGAGGCCGAATCGATGTCCAAGGGCAAAGCGAGATCGATCCGGTGGTCCGCCCGTGCCATGCGCGACCTGGATCAGATCGCCACGTACATCGCGCGGGACAACCCGGAGGCGGCGCGCGCGTGGGTTGGCAAGCTGCGCGCGGCCGCAGAGAGCGCCGCCCGAATGCCCCTGGCGGCGCGCATAGTCCCCGAGGTCCAGCGAGACGATGTTCGCGAGGTCTTCGTGCGCAGCTATCGCATCGTCTACGGCGTCCGCGAGGATCACATCTTCGTGTTCACCGTGTTTGGCGGGGGCAAGCAGCTGTCCGAAGATGCCGTGCCCGATGAGTAGCGCGGGTCGAGAGTCAGCGCCGACGCAGGTCCGCGATGGCCTCCTTCAGGGCGACCACGAGCCAGAGGTTTGCACCCCGAGAGTCTTCGCGGAAGCCCAGCTTGTCTCGCAGCGCCTCGCCGGGCGAGCGCTGGCCGAGGACATGATTTCCATGTCCAAGGCGGCCGAGTTGATGGCGATGTCCATCGGCCAGCTCCGGGAACGACTACGCCTCGAGGCCCCCCGTGCCGCTGCTCATCAGTGTTGACGCGCTGCGCGCCCGACCCTTTGGGGCCCTGGGGCACGGGGGCACGGGGCTCTTATGAGAGCCCGACGAACTCGGCGAGGTTAGCCGCCGCAGTAATCGGTGGTGGTGCCGCCGTTGGCGCAGGTGGACACAGCGGCTGGGGACGCTGGGCATTCGAGGGTACCGCTGCACGGATAGGTGCAGCGCCTCATGAAGTCTGCACCGCCGGGATCCAACGTCTCGCAGACGCCGCCGTCCGGGCATTCCGAGTCCATGCCTCCGGGACACGTCGTACTCAGAAGCAGCGCATTCACGGCATCGCAGGTGGTCAAACCCTCGTTGACGCCGCAGTAGGCCCGGCCAGTCACGCCTGAGAGGCTGATGCGATCCGTCAGGACGACCCCGAGAGGCTGCGAACACCCCGGTGTCGCCTTCAAGCAATACCCGCCGGTCCGCGCCGCGCCCTCGAACATCATCGGGACGCAGAAGTTCTCGGCCACGGAGCAGTTCGCGTCGGAGTCGCAGGCCTCGCAGGTCGCGACGGCGGCGGCGCCGAAGGCCGAGCAGGCGTTGGTGACCGGGTTGCAGGGGTTCGCACCGCAGGCGGTGGTCTCGGTGGCAGCGCACTCGACGCACTGGCCGACGTTGGTGCCGGTCGTCGCGCAGACCAGGGTGCCGGTGATGCCGCCGCATTGGGTGCTGTCGTCGCAGGCGCCACACATCCCGTCGGCGCCGCACTTCGCGGCGGTCGGGTCGGTGCAGTCCGGGTCGCTCAAGCACGCGACGCACATGCCGTCTGAAACGCGACACAACGGCGTCGCGGTCGGGCAGACCATGCCGCACGGGCCCGCATCGACGACGGCGTCCGGCCCCGTGTCGCCTGCGTCCCCGGCGTCTCCGGCGTCAGCACCGCCATCGGCGAGGGTGCAGACGAAGCCGCCGTCGGCGAGGTCTTCGCGGTCATAGCCGGCGCGGCAGGTCGAACAGACCGGCGTGCCCCCGTCGGTGACGGGCGGGTCTTCGAAGGCATAGCCCTCGTCGCACTCGACCGTGGTGAATGGCACCGTGTTCGGACAGCCGGAGAGCAGGATGGCGGCGAGAAGAAGGGCGTAAGAAAGATGCTTCATGGGTCAGAACCTCAGGGCCAGGCCGTCGCGGCGGATAGACAAAGACACGCCCTCCGGGTCGTCATCGGCGGTGGCATCGGCGATGCCCGTCCAGAGAAGGAGGACCCCGACGGTGACGGCGATAGCGCCCGTGATGAGGGCGGCGCTGGCCATGAGCACGCGCTGATCCTCGGGGACCGGCGCCCAGGCCACGACGCAGTCGTCGTTGTCGTATTCGGCGCAGAATCCGGGGGCATCTCGACCGAGGACGACCGCAGCGAGGACCAGGGCGGTCACCCCAGTGGCGAGGACTACGCCGCCGAGGGTCGCGTTGACGACTCCGCGGGTCTGTTGAGGGATGCCGTCCTGGGCGTGGGCGGCGGCGGGGTAGGCGACCGTCACCAGGACCGTCATGGCCACCAGCGCGGGCAGTGCGCTGTGCAGCGCTGCGCTCTTTGGACTTGTCGAACGACGACCATGGAGCCTCTCCGGAATCGGGCGGCGAGCCTAGCACCGCGCCGTTTCGATGGTCGACATTGGGGTGGGACGCTGTCGACGGGTGCTTATCGCGCGAACGGCCTGCGAGTTGCGCGGGGATTCGGCAGAGTTCGGAGGTGGTCCCTGGGCAGGGACTCATGACGTCGATGGTGAGGGGGAGCCCCTGCGGCAGGCTGTCCGCGCGATGCGGTCGCGGCTCTCTCGAAGACCTCTTCAGCGGCTACACCTGCGGCTCGAGCGGAATCGGGTCGAGCTGGCCACGTCTTGCAAATCAGGAATTGAACTCCTGATTTGCAAGAGCTAGTATATGCCCGTGATCCCTCGGGAAATGGAGAAGGAGCTCCTCGCTCAGCTCGGCGAGTACCCGATCGTCACGGTCCTCGGGCCTCGGCAAGCGGGCAAGACGACGCTCGTGAGGGCGGCGCTGCCCGGCTATGAGTACGTCACCCTCGAAGACCCGGAGACCCGGGCCATCGCCTCGGAAGACCCGAGGGCGTTTCTGGACCGACATCGCAGCGAGGTGATCTTCGACGAGATCCAGCGCGCGCCCCACTTGCTCAGCTATCTCCAGGGCAGGGTGGACGAGGTGGGGACGAGCGGTCAGTTCGTCCTGACCGGGTCCCACCAGCTCGAGCTCCGCGCTGCGGTGTCCCAGTCCCTTGCCGGCCGCACCGGCATCCTCCACCTGCTGCCCTTGTCCATCGCTGAGCTGGCCAGGGCTGGGGTGCAGTTCGAGTCTTTCGAGGAGTATGTGTTTCGCGGCTTCCTGCCTCGGGTCCACGCGGAGGGACAGCGCCCCACTACGGCCTACGCCAACTACTACCAGACCTACGTCGAGCGCGACGTGCGGCAGTTGATCAAGCTGAAGGACGCGTCGCTCTTCGAGAAGTTCATGAAGCTCCTCGCAGGAAGGGTCGGGCAGCTCCTGAACCTCGCGTCCCTCGGGAGTGATGTCGGCGCGGATGCCAAGACCGTGAGAAGCTGGCTCTCTATCCTCGAGGCGTCGTTCGTAGTGTTCAAGCTGCCGCCGTACTTCGAGAACTTCGGCAAGCGCGTCATCAAGTCGCCCAAGTACTACTTCACCGACACCGGGCTGCTCACCTATCTGCTGGGGATCGAAAAAGCGGACCAGGTCACCCGAGACCCCCTCGTGGGAAGCCTCTTCGAGAACCTGGTGGTCTTGGAGGCGCTGAAGACGCGGCACAACCGAGGGCTCCCCGCCAACCTCTACTTCTTCCGCGACAGCCAGGGCCACGAGATCGATCTCCTGCAGAAGACCGGCGGCGAACTCAGGGGCGTCGAGATCAAGTCGAGCGCCACCTATCATGCGTCGTTCAAGAAGGAGCTGCTGCGTTTTGCGAGCCAGGTCGCGCCGCTGGCACGGAGCTCCATCGTCTACAACGGAGAGGCGATGAGCTTCGGTGACGGTATTGAAGCGGTGCCGTTTAGGCGGGCAGGCGAGCTGTTTTGAGCGGATGACGCAACTGCCCTGGCGACGGCCCGATAACGACCGGTGCCCACGTCCAAGCTCCACGAGGCTCTTGTCCAGCTGTTCCGCGATCGCCCGGAGATGGCGGCGCAGTTGGTTAGGGAGCAGCTTGGAGTCGCACTCCCGGTGCATAGCGAGGCCCACGTCACCGAGTCTGGGACGCCCGATGCCAATGCCCTGACCTACCAAGCCGACCTCGTCTTGGCGCTCCGCGAGGGCGGCCGCACGGTGTGCGCGATGGTCGTCGAGGTGCAGTTACGCGTCGACCCGAGGAAGAAGCGCACCTGGCCACACTACGTGACGGCGTTCGGGGCCGAACTCGAATGCCCGGTGATCCTCGTGGTCGTGACGCCGGACGCGAAGGTCCAAGAGTGGGCGGCCGAGTCGATTGTCCTCGGCCCGGGCCGCAATGTCGTCACACCCTTCGTCCTGGGCCCTCGAATCATTCCTCGGGTCGACGAGGCGTTCGGCCGAGACCACCCGGAACTCGCCGTCCTGTCCGCCATTGCCCATGCGGAGGAGGCGGGCGGCCTCGACGCGGCCTGGGTGGCCCTTCGGGCGGTGGGTCACCTCGACGAAGATGTGGCGGAGCACTACACTGACTACGTGATGAGCGCGCTTTCGAAAGCTGCTCGAGCGCAGATGCGGCAAAGGATGAGGGCCATGGAGAACGTCGAAATCATCAACTACGTTCAGCAGTGGAAGGACGAGGCTCGTGCTGCGGGGCTCGAAGAGGGCCGACAGGAGGGCCGACAGAAGGGCCGACAGGAGGGCCGACAGGAGGGTCGACGGGAGGGTCGACGGGAGGGTCGACGGGAGGCTAGCCGGAGCATGCTGGCTCGGCTGATCCATCTGCGTTTTGGCGCTCTCGGTCCGGAGACCGAGGCTCAGATCACCGCGGGCAGCCCCGAGGAACTCGCCGGATGGCTGGAGCGCTTCGCGACCGCTCAAACCCTCGTGGATATCTTCGGCGACTGAGTCTCCACGGCGGCCCCCTTCACGGCGCATGCGCCAAGGCCCAAACGGCCACTCCCGTCGCGTGAGGATGGCACGGCTGGCCCGGCCCGAGGGGTAGGCAGCCGTTGGGTTGCTGGGCGTCGACGAGGGCGTCGAGCCAGGCGGGGTCGATGGCCGCGGCGAAGCCGAGGTGGCCGAGGAGGGCCATGCGCTCGAAGGCGAGGTCGGTTGGCGCCGGGTCGGCCTGCATCTCTCGGACGAGGTTCGCGGCGAAGGTGTGGCGGCGCTCGTCGATGTCGATGGCACTGAAGACGGCGTCGTCGCAGGCGCTCCAGTGGGCAAAGAGCAGCCAGACGGCTTGGTGGGTCAGCACGTAGCCCCAGCGGTCGTCGAGGTTTACGAACGCGAGGCACTCGGCGCTCGGGGTGCAGGCGAGGGGCTCTTCGAGGCACCGGGAGGCGCGGTCGTCAGCGAGCTCGTCGAGGGGGTCCGGGGGCGCCGGGCTCGCGGTGACGCCGTCGAGGGAAGACAGGGACAAGGGGGGCAGGGGGCCGTCGAGGAGGCCCGGGTAGCGGTCGAGTTCGGAGGTGAGCAGGCGCGCTCGGAGGGCTGTGGCGACGTCGAGGGCCCGGGGTTCGCCGGTGAGGTCGCCGTACATCTGGGCGGCGGCGACGACGTCGATGCCGAACTCGTCCTCGGTGGTCTCGAGGTAGTCGAGGGCCCGGAGGGCGGCTGGGCGGTAGCGGTCGATGGAGGCGTCAGGGGCGGCGTCGTCGGGGGCAGCGGCGTCAGCGCCGTCGGGGGGAGCCGCGTCGGTCGGCGGAGCGGATGCGTCGGTCGGTGGATCGCTCGGATCACAAGCGACCAAGAGTGCCGAGAGCGCACAAGGCACCAAGAGGACCGCGAGCCGCTGCAATGCAGTCAGCAGTTGTGCCCGTCGAAGCGTATCGTGTAGTTGGAGCAGGTCGACCCGCTGTAGTGGCGGACCTCGACGAAGTAGTCGAAGTCGTCGTCCGAGCCGCTGCTCTCGGACTCGCGGATGATGATCTCTTCGTCGACGCCGGTGCCGCCGACCGAGCTCGCGAGGAGGGTGCCGCAGCTCCTATAGACGTACAGGTCGTAGTCGACGCCGGCGGGGACCGAGAGCCGGATGCGGTGCTCGATGTCGGTCGAACAGGTCGAGTCTTCGCGGACTCGGGCCCGGAACCAGGCAGAGTTTCGGGCGGTGTAGGCGGCGAAGTTGTCCCAGCCGGTGTTGCCGCCGCAGATGAAGCCGCAGCTCCGGTCACCGTCGTAGGTGCCGGCGTCGGTGCCGCCGCCGCAGGCCCCGCTGACAGCCCGGTGGCTCACCTCGCAGCCGTTCGAAGTGGTTCCGTCGCAGCTCGAGTAGTACGAATTGCAGCTGCTGAACGAACATACGCCGGTGGAGCACGAGGCCGAGGCGTTGGTGCGGCTGCACGGGACGCCGCAGGCGCCGCAGTCCGAGGTGGTCCGGAGGTTCTCCTCACAGCCGTTGGCGTGGCTCGCGTCGCACTGGCCCCATCCGATGTCGCAGGTGGTGATGCGGCAGGCGCCGGTGGCGCAGCTCTCGGAGGCGTGGTCGAGGGCGCAGGAGGTGCCGCAGGCGCCGCAGTTGCCGAGGGTGTTCAGGGGCGTCTCGCAGCCGTTGGTCGGGTCGCCGTCGCAGTCGTCCCAGCCGGGGTTACACGCGGTGACGGCGCAGGTGCCGGTGGCGCAGCTGCCGGTGCCGTTGTTCGGGGCACACGGGGTGTCGCAGTCGCCGCAGTGGGCGAGGGTGTTGGTGGGCTGCTCGCAGCCCGGGGCCGAGTCGCAGTCGGCGAGGCCCATGGCGCAACCGGTGAGCTGGCAGGACCCGGTGGCGCACGAGGTGCTGCCACCGGCGATGGTGCACATGACGCCGCAGGCGGCGCAGTCCGCGTTGGTGCGCAGCAAGGTCTCGCAGCCGGTCGCCGGGTCCATGTCGCAGTCGTCGTAGTCGGCGCGGGTACAGCTGACGATGCGGCAGCCCCCTGTGGAACATTCGCCGATGGCGTTCAGGGGCGCGCAGGCGGTGCCGCAGCCGCCGCAGTCGGCGTTGGTGGTGGTGGACGTCTCGCAGCCGTTGATGGGGCTGCCGTCGCAGTTTTCCCGGCGGGGGTCGCAGGTGCCGACCTCGCAGGTGCCCGTGGAACAGTCGCCGATCGAGAAAGCGGGCGAACAGCCGACGCCGCAGCCGCCACAGTTCGTGAGCGAATCGAGGGGGGTCTCGCAGCCGTTCGCTGGGTCTCCGTCGCAGTCGCCGAAGCCGGTGTCGCAGACATCGACTGCGCACGACCCGCCCGAGCAGTCGCCGGTCGCGTTGGCGGGCTCGCAGCCAACGAAACAACCGCCGCAGTGCATGGCAGTGTTGGTCTGGGTCTCGCAACCGGTGGTCGTGTCGTCGTCGCAGTCGCCGAAGCCCGGCTCGCACTCGGTGTTTTCGCATGCGCCGACGTCGCTGCAGGTGCTCGTGGCGACGTGGGGGCCCCGGGGGCAGAGCATGTCCGGGTCGCCCTCGTCGACCATGCCATCACAGTCGTCGTCGCCGCCGTTGCAGGTCTCGGTGCCGGAGGAGTTGATGTCGGTGTCGGTCTCGTCGCAGTCCGTGCCGAGGCAGCCGACGCCGGCGCCGTGGAGGTCGCCGTCTTCGTCGACGCAGCAGCGCTCGCCGACGGGGGCGCAGAGGGGAGCGGGCAGGGTCGAGTCGCCGAAGGTCATGACGCAGTCGAAGCGCGGCGGGCA
>QMMC01000369.1 GCA_003647065.1 Deltaproteobacteria bacterium
ACCGGGAACTCCCCGGCCGGGGCCTCCCGCGCGTCCAACATGGCGATGGCCTGGCGTACCGCCTCTTGGGCGTGCCACTCCGGCGTCTTGGCCTCGAAGTACTCCATTCCGAAACGACCGCCTCCGCCGGACGAACCGGACTGACGCTTGTCGCCGTCTTCGACGATTGCCCGGACCCCGAAGCGCAGCATCGGCTGACGGTCGCGGACCATCTTGCCGTCACTGGTCGCGATGAGGATCTCGCGAATCTGCTCATGAAACGACGCATCGACTCGGATGACCCGGGAGTCCGCGGCCCGGGCGGCCTTGTCGGCGCGCTCGAGGAGATCGCGCTTGTCCTTGCCCGGGACGTCGAGGGAGAGCGAATCGGCGCTGTACCGAGACGCGATATCACGCGAGGCGAGCCCGACCGGTGCCGGGGCCCCTCCCCCGTCGGCGATCTGGGCGGCGGTCTTCGCAGCCCCCTCCATCGCCTCCATCGTGAGCTCCTCGACGTAGGCATAACCCGTCGCGTCGCCCTTCATCACCCGGACCCCGAGGCCCATGGTGACGGCGCGGCCGGCCGCTTTGAGGATGCCCTCGTCGAAGGAGTAGCTGCCGCCGACCTCGTATTCGAAGAAGAGGTCGGCGTAGTCCCCGCCCTTGCTCAGGGCCGTGGCCAGGAGCTTCTGGGCGATTTGAGCGTCGATGGCGGTCGGGCCGCCGGGAGCGAAGGGCGCTCCATACCGGTTTTCGGTCATAGTCCGCGGACTGTAAGGCTCTCTTGGTCTGTATGAAAGTGGGGCGTGGCACGGAGGGGCCGGAAGGCGTGGTTGGACGCGGTTGAGGGCGATGATGGCGTGGTTGGACGCGGGGGAGCGCGATGACGGCGTCGGTGTTGAGCGCGGGGGGCACCCCCAAGCGCGCCGTCAATCCAGCGCACAGCCCCACCGCTCGTGCTCAGGGTCGCGCCGGAGCGAGTTCAGCGCTGGGACCAGCGGAGCATGCCTTCGATGTTGGCTTGGACGACCTTTGGCGCGCCGGCATCGGCGCCCCTGGTGAGGGCGGCGTACTTCAGGCGGCCTACGTCGCTCTTGCGGGGGGAGCTGCTGAGGGCGTATGCGACGGCGTCCGGCTTGAGCAGCCAGGCGCCGACGTTGTAGTCCGAACGGGCCGCTTTTTTCCCGTCCAGGTTGGCGGTGGCCTCGTGCAGGGTCCACGCGAGCACCCGCCATCCATCCCGGTCTCCGAGGTCGGTCATGGCCAACTCGTGGTGGATGGAGCCGAGGACCGGCATCTTGACGCGTTGATAAAAACGCACGGACTGGGGCGGTGAGTACGCGGAGTCCTCGATGCTTCGGCACTCGTCGACGTAGTCGACGTTACCCACGTAGTGGTCGACGTCCATCACCCGGGAGACCACGGCGTCGACGTCGACGCCATCGCGCGGCAGCACCCCCACGCCCTCGTTCGTGGGGCGCCCGGCGTGGCGCCAGGACTCGAAAGTGAAGCTCGTGGAGACCGACGGCAGGTGGCCGAAGAGGCGGTCGACGAAGTTATCCTCGCTCATGGCGGGAGGGTACCCCGGCTGCGGCGGCGCTCGCGGAAAATGTAGCAGGGGGATCGCAAAGTCCGTCGAGTCGGGCGGCGGATTGAAAACATGAAACGCCCTGGTCCCCGCGAAAGGTTACGGATCACCCATTTGCGAAACGTCGGCCTCCGGAGCCGAAGGTCGAAGGTTCGAATCCTTCTGCGTTCGCCAAGACGACCGCCCATGTTTTGATTGGGGCGAGTCGTTTCCGCCCTCCCCCGTTTCTCCGGCACCGCGTGTCTCAACGTGTCTCGGGCTGGGACCGCCGGGAGTGGCCATCGCCGCCGCCGCGAGTTCGTCCATGGCCCGGCGAACGTAACGCTCCGTCACCCGCTGATCGGCGTGAGCGAGCATCCTCTGCACCTCGTGGAGGTTCCACGCTCGGCCCCAGGTCCCGAGGGCCAGGTGGGTGGCGCAGGTCCCGCGAAGGTCATGGAAGCGGATGCGCCGCTCGACCCCGGCCACGCCGAGGGCGCCCGCGTGGGTCTCGCTCGGCTCCTTCGCGTTCTTGAGGCGCTCGCGCTTCGGGGCCCACCGGAAGTCGTACGCTCCTTTATAGCGCGCGCCTGAGGCGGTCGGGAAAAGCCACGTAGCCCCCTCCGGAAGTGTCTCGAGGTGGGCGCGGAGCCATGGGGCCAGCCACGGGAGCACCGGGACGCGGTGAATCCGGTCTGACTTCGAAATCCGGACCGTCACGTGGGGCCCCGGGACTTCGGCATCAAGGTCGACGTCGGCGACTTTGATCGCTTTCAGGTCGTTCAGGCGCAACGCCAGGCCGATGGCGCACGCGTAAGCCGTCCGGTCCCGGAGCGATATGCCCTCGCAGCCGAGCAGGACATCGAGCTCGTCGGCCCGGAGCCAGTCGTCCTCGACATCGGCCCGGCGCACCGGCGCGGCCCGGACCAGCCGCGCGGGGTTCGTCGCGAGGAGCTCCCGCCGGACAGCCTCCTCGAGGACCTGGCGCACCAGGCGCAGCACGTGCTTCTGGACCTGCGTCGAGATGCGCCGCTTGGTCGGCCGAAGGACCGTCCCGGAGCGCGTGCGAATCGCCGACACGGCGTGCCGCTCCCGGAGCCACCGCGCGAACCGCTCGACGTCGAGGACGCGGATCGATTGGATCGCTGGACCTGGGGCTGTCGTCCTCGCATCGCGAGCTCGTCAGCTCTCACCATTGAAGAAGGCGCGTGCGTCCCTCTTCGCTCACGGCGAAAGCTGGGCGACGCGATGTGTGGGTGGTTTGGAGTAGACGAGCCTCCCCCCCCCGCCGGAAACCCGCTGCAGAAAAGGGCACCGACGTGCATTCATCGCCGCCGAACGGGCAACGCAGCTCCCCATAGCCGAAGCTCCATGAGCTGGAAGCCGTAGGACGGTACGCGGCTAGCCCCCGAAAACGCACATCGTCCGCGGTGCAACGGCCGGTGAAGGGTAGCCTCGTCGCAAACCAAACGTTGTCTCCAATGGGCGCACGCCAACGAGCGCCTGTCGAGTCGAAGACCCAGCCAGAACCCTCGCTAGGCTGCTCGAGAACGAAGTGCTGGTCCCCGCACGCCGCGACTCCACTTTGCCATCCACTGGGCCCTCCCACGCCGTACGGAGTTGGGGCAAGGCGCTCCGGTTCACCGCAGCGGTACTCCCGGCCCTGAGGCTCGCAGCGGACGCGAAACCAAACCTGGTCTGGAGAGTGCCAATCAGGCCCTTCGAAACCCAGGCCGTACGCTATCAGGCCGCGGCCGTCGGGCGCTGCCACCATCGACATGACGACGATACCGATCCAGCTTTGCGTCTGACGAAGGCAACCCTCCTCGCGCGACTCACATCCAGAGACAATGTCGTCACGATGCAGCACCCCGAAGGTCAAGTCCCGCGCCTCGGGGTCCTGCACCCAGGCGAACGCATCGCCGGCGCCCGGAATCAATCCGAGTGAGGGCCGTCGGGAGTGGCCATCTCCCACGGCCGCCAGCTCCCGAATGGGCGCACCCGGCTCGAACAGGTAGACGGCCAAGATGCTCTGCAGCAGGAGCTCTTCATCCCCGTCACGATCCACATCCACGACTCGTTGCCTGGGCACCACATGGAGACCCGCGAGCGGAGTTCCCGCCTCCGAAGAGGATTCCCACCCGGTGCCTCCCGCCGGACGCCGTCCAACAACCCCGACCCGCATCTCCGGCTCGCCAGGGCCGTGCACAGCCACGAGGTAGTCTCCACCGCTAGCAGGCCGCTCGAGTAGGGCAGTGCTCAACACCCGCTCCGGCAACGCACCCAGTTCACCAAGCACCTCACCGACCTCCTGGGGAGCCTCCGTCGACCTCGCGCAACCGATCCCCGCTGAGGCCAGGCCCAGGAATGCGGTCAGTAGGGTGGTCGTTCGTTCCATCATCGCCAGCGGGCCTCCACAGAATCTACCACCCAACCGACCATTCCCGGGTCCGCCTGGCCCGAGCCGAGCAGATCCAGCCAGCACCCCGACTCTCCAGCGAAGGAGCTAACGTCAAACTCTTCTGTGGCCCAGTAGTACCCGTTCTCGGGCCCCTCATCCGTGTAGCCGGGAGCCACGCCAGGCGGAACCGCCGGATATCCACCGAGCGGTTCGACTATCCCCTGGCTGGCGGGGCACCACACTCTTACCCGCCCTGCCCCAGTGCCAACAGACGTTCCTGACGTGAATCCAACGGCGTGGCGAAGCCGAACACTCACCTGCCGCCCAGCAAGGCCGTCCAGGGGCATCGGTATGTAGACGTACCCGCTCGAACTGCTCGAGGCCGCATCGTGGTACCTGAAGACGGTGTCGGTCCCGAGGACTTCGCATTCGAAGTCCCCCCCCGGGTAGACGCCACTGCAGTTGCCGCCAACGCCCACGATGTACGTCCAGTTGGACTCGTCCCCCACCTGGACGATGGCATCGCGGATCTCGACGAATGAGACTCCATAATCCGCACCATCCTGACCGCTCATGTTGGTCGAGCCCAGGAACAACGTCAACTCGCCACTGACGCTGAATTCGGGCGGCAGCTCGAAGATGTCCGTACGCCACACTCGGGGCATCGCGCTGCCGCTGTAGCCGTGAAGCCCCGCAATCAACGAATCGGGTGCACACGTCCGGCCGCTCCCGGATCCCGAACAGACGGCCGCATGGACACGTGCGCTCGGACGCGCCTTCGGAAGGAGCGTCTGGACATCCGTCCCATCCGACGCGAGCAGCACAACACCATCCCCGTCATCGCCAAAATCTCCCTGATGATGCAGCAGCAATTCGAGGGGCGGCTGATGTTGACCCTGCGGGAGCGAAATCGTCGGCGACACGAGGCCGCCCCACTGTCCAGTCGCCCCCTGGAAACGGCACCCTGCCGGGTCTCCGCTCGAGGGCAGGTCGGAGTGCAGTGAAGACCCGCAACTCCAGCCGGAACCGAACGTGGACCACTCGGTGTCCAGCCGTGCGCCATCAAAGCGCTCAACGAAGCTATTGGTGCCGTTTTGGAAGATGTGCGATCCGAGGATCTGCGTCCCCGAGGAGGTAACGGCCTCGATGAGCGCGGTGCCCTCCGGAGCTGCAGGAGTCTCGACCACCATCGTTCGGTCGTCGACCACGGTGACCGACGCTGCGCTGAGCCCGTCGAACTCGACCCCGAGGATCTGGGAGAAACCCGAGCCCCGCAGTCGGATCCGTGTTCCGCCCGTCGTCGGTCCATATGCGGGCGACACGTGATGTGCCCGCGGGTGCGTCGTCGCAAGAACTGGGATGGCCCGGCTCTGGCCCCCCGACGTCATATCCACAACGCGAACGAACTGGCCGGTTGCGAGCGACGGGGACAGGCTGACGAGAGCATCCCCGGCGTGTCCAATCCCTCCATAGCCCAGGGTGTCGACGACGCTGCCGGTTGCGTCGACACGGTAGACTTTCACCGTGTGGCCCACAGGTCCATCCACCCGGAGCTCGACGCTCCCGTGGGTCGGCACATCGAGGAACCCCGGCGGAACCAGCGAACTCTCCATGACGTCCAGAGTCTCCATGGGCGAGTAGATGTCATTCAGCAAGACCTCGAAGCGATACACCGTCGCGTCCATCGGGGCCGCCCGATCGGGTGTGACATAGGCCTCCGCGTTCGTTGGATGGTGCTCGAGTACGGCGCCATACAATCCCACCGGAACGCGAAGATTGATCGTTGGACTCAACCCGTCCGGGACACCGCCCGCGTCGTATGTCACGCGGACCGCCAGCTGGGCGTCCTTGTCCCATATCATCGCGGGTTGGCTTCCCGCGTCGACGATCTGGGACGGCCGGCGCAACCGAGCATCGGAGAAGCTCGTCGCAACCCCGTCGAACACCCCATCCGGAGGCGTGTAGAACTCCCCCACCTGCGAGTCCTGGTGGACAGTGAAGCTCGCATCGCCGGCCTTCATCCCAGCGACGAAGAGGACTTCCGCGCCGGACGCGTCCTTGATGATTGAGACATCTAACACCTCATCTAGTCCCAACGAGAAGGAATAGACCAGATCGGGAACGCCATCCTCTCCGACAAAATACTGATACACGATGCCGCCTGCATCCACGGCGGTCGTGAGACCTGACTCATCGGAGTATACGGTCAGCTCCTCGCTGGCACCGCCAACGAGGCAGGCCGCACTCGTTCCACGTTGAGCAGAAACCTGGACGCCAGGGTCTGGACCGTCGTTATACCTAATGAGTCGATCGACGGCCAGGCAGCTCTCAGCCGAAAGCGGATCGTCGAAATCGAGGCCCGGGAAGTGCGTGTTGATCCAGTCCACCATGCAGGGAGAGAGCCCTGCTGCAATCGCTTCGTTGAACGTGTTGCACACCGGGGCCTGGTGGGGGAGGCCCATGACGTCTTCTGCGTTACCCACCTCCTGAACGATCAAGCGAAGCTGCCCCCGTGGACCGAGATGGGGAGCTAACGTGAGCCAGCTATCAGCCCGCAGTTGCTGGTCGTAGGCTTCAACTTCCATGGCGGCCGGGCAATCCCGGTAGCGGTCTGACTGAACGGTGTGGACCGCCTCATGGTAGATTGTCATCGCGAACGTCAGCGGAGTTCCGTCCTTTATCGGGCTGCCGAGGGGCGAATAGTCCAGCATGAACTCCGGAAAATGTTCGGTGTTGAGAAACATCCGATCGTCGCAGCCGCCGAACGACTGGGAGACGCAGGCGTATGCTCCGGTCGTCCCCGCGTTGCAGTGTTCGCTGCCACTGTACATATGGACTCGGCCGGTCTCGTTGAGCGTTCGCCCGCAGGCAACGGCTGCCGGGGGCCTGACCTCTCCGACGTAGGCCGGCAGAGAGCCTGTGGCCGGCAGGTCCGTAACAACATCGTTGTTCGCGGCAATGCACGCCGCAAGGCCGATGAATTGATTCACGAGTTCCCGCTCATCGCTCGTAAGCGGCTCGGGTTGACAGGCGGAGGAGATAGGTAGGATCACCATCACCATCACCATCACCTGAGGGAACCCCCGGACAGCGGCGCGCGATTCTTGATCACAGGATAGGAGCCCTAGGGTGTCACGGTTCGCCATCGTCATCCTCCTCGACATTAGAGAGCGCTGACGGATGATTTGCAGTTGATGCGCCGGACTTGTGTCCGAAAATGAACCAGGCTCACGACTCCTGCGCGCGAGCTTCGAGTACCTGCGGGTGTTTCACAATCGCCAGCTTCGGCAGCCGGCGGTTCGTATGCTTTCACTTGGCGAGTTTGAGGCTCGGCATGGGCAGCCACCCGCTGTGTGAATCCGGTTTCTCGACTCCGGGGTTTCCGGGGCACCCCAGAGTCTCCGGGCTTCCCGGGGCGGTTCACCTCCGTTTGGATGCGGTGGCCACGGTGTCGTCGCAGAAGTAGAGTTAACTCCACTAGGCAAGGACGCTTCCGGCGTAGATGTTGGATCCCGTGGAGGAGCGGATGGTCGAAATCCAAGATCTTGTGTGCTGGTCCAGGACCATTGTGTCTAGGGCGAGCTTTCCCGGGGCGTTCGTGTCGACCCTCCTTGTCGCCGCATCGTTGTCTTTCCTCCCCGCGTGTTTGGGCACCCCCGATGAAGTCGGAGGCGCCGGGGAAGTGCTCACATCGGAACGGCGCGCGACCGTCGCCCTCGACCGCCTCAAAGGCGTCGCCCGGGCCAGGTCGGTACGTGTCAACGAGAATGGGACAGCTTGGTTCAAAGTTTAGTGTAGTCCGAGTTCGGTCTCATTGCGGTTTTCGGGCGGGTTGATCCAGACGGCCTTGGGCGGCGCTTGGACCGTTGGCGGGCCCGCCGGGAAGCGGTGCGGCTGCTCGGCATAGAACTCGTCCATCACCCCCTGCCGGAGCGCGAGCCGCTCGGGGACGCGGCCGTAGTGGACGTCGGCAGGGGTGAAGTAAGCGAGCCCGGAGTGCCGATGGTCGTCGTTGTACCAAGGGAATAGGGCACGGCAAAACTCCCGCGCATGGTCGTATCCATCGAAGCGATCCGGGTAGTTGGGTCCGTATTTGATCGTTCGAAATTGAGCTTCGGAGAATGGGTTGTCGTTGCTGACCCGCGGTCGGCTGAACGTCCTCTCGAC
>QMMC01000370.1 GCA_003647065.1 Deltaproteobacteria bacterium
CCCTCCGGGTACTTCTCGCACTTCGCCCAAGACAACGACCACGAACACGGCGACGGACACGGCGACGGAAACGGGAACGGGAACGGGAACGGGAACGGGAACGGGAACGGGAACGGGAACGGGAACGGGAACGGGAACGGGAACGGGCGGCACTACCGGCGCCACTACAGGCGGCCTGACGGCTCCGCACGCCAGCGCACTCCCGGCGCCGCTACGGTCGGCCGGTCGGCTCTGCGCGACTGCGTCGCGCTGCCGCCTCGGGCCGCCTACGCGGCGCCTTCTTGTTGACGCCTCCGGCGCGCTTTCGCCTCGGGCCGCCCTTCGTGGCGCCTTCTTGTTGGGAACGGGATCGGCGTCGTGACCCTCCCCCAGGACGTCGAGGACCGGGTCGCCGCCCTCCGCCGCGAAGGCAAGTACCGCGAGGCCGCCGACGTGGCGAAGCACCACGGCGACCCGATCGCTGCGGCGGCGCTCCTCGCCGATGCCTGGGACTACGCCGGGGCGGCTGCCCTCGCCCAGGACGCCGGGCGCCTCGACGTGGCGTACCGCCATGCTCTCGCGGGGCAAGAGCGCGGGCTCACCGCCGAGCTCATCGACGCCCTCGCCGAAAACCCGGACCAGGCCCGCGCGGCCGCCGAGTACGCAATAGAGAAAGGGCGCGACGGCGATGCGGCGCGCCTCATGGAGTCCGCGGCGGAGGTCTCCGCAGCAGCCGAACTCTTCGAGCGCGCCGGGGACCTCTCGAACGCGGCTCGCTGCCGTGAAGCCGAGGGGCGCTATCGCGAGGCGGGGCTCCTCTACGAGCGCCGCACCCGCGAAGCCCCTGACGACACCGAAGCGGCGCTGCGTCTCGGTCACATCCTCGCCCACTTCGGGCGCTACGAACACGCGGTGCGTGCCCTCCAGGCCGCCGCCGACGACGAAGGTCGGCGAGGTTCTGCGACGCGGCTCTTGGTGGCCTGCTTCGCGGCCCTCGGCCTCGACGAAGCAGCGGCGAGCCGCCTCGACGAATTGCGCCGCAGCGACCCGGGCCTGCCGGTGACGGTGCCCGAGTACCTCGAGGAACACTTTGGTGACGAGGGCGGTATCGCGGGGATCGCCGGGGGAGAGCAGCGCGAAGACCGCTTGCTCGCGGGGCGGTACCGCATCATTCGCCCCCTCGGCGCCGGCGCGACGGGGCGCGTGATGCTCGCTCACGACGGTTTCTACGAGCGTGAGGTCGCGGTGAAGGTGCTCACCGTCGGCGGCGGCGCGGCGGGGCGCGATGCCTATACGCGTTTCGCCCGGGAGGCTCGGGTCGCGGCGGGGCTCGACCACCCGAACGTCGTTCGGGTCTTCGAGTTCAACCCCGACGGCCCTTTCCTCGTCATGGAGTACGTTGCCGGGGGCACTCTCGAGGACCGTCTCGCCGGCGGGGAGGGGCGGGTGCTCTCCCTCCCGGTCATCCAACATGTGATGTCGTCGGTGCTCACCGGTCTCGAAGCGGTGCATCGCCGTGGCGTCGTTCACCGGGACCTCAAACCGGCGAACATCTTCTTCGGTGAGACCGGAGACGTGAAGATCGGCGACTTCGGTGTGGCCCACCTCACGGACCTCGGCTCGACCCTCACGGGAGCCCTCCTCGGGACCCTCGCGTACATGGCCCCGGAGCAAATCACTGGCTCGAAACGGCCCGACGCTTCGACCGACCTCTATGCCCTCGGGGTCATTCTCCACCGCATGCTCACCGGCTCCCTGCCCTTCCCAGGGCCTGATTTCGTGACCCAGCACCTGAACGAGACGCCACCCAAACCGAGTGAGGTTCGGCGAGCCCTCGGTGAGGCCTACGACGGTCTGGTCTCGAGCCTGCTCTCCAAGGATCCCGCCGACCGGCCCTCGCCGGCGGCCGTGGTCAAGGGCCTCGTCGCTGCGCTGCCCTGGGAGGAGCCGGACCGGAGTGCTTTCCAGGTGGCCGCAGGGGTGGGGGAGACCGTGGCGGAGGAGGCCGGCGGCACAGAGCCCGCCGATGCCGCGTCGCCGACCGTCGACGAGCGGTGGGTCGTCCTCGACCGCTTCCCGGATGGCGGCGCCCGGGTTCGCGATACGCTCCTCGATCGGGTTGTACGCTTCGTCACATGCGACGCGTCCCGGGCGGCACGCCTGGTCGCTTTCGGTCGGGCCGACTCGCCGCACCTACAGGCGGTTTTTGACGTGGACCGAGAAGCCGGGAAGGCGGTCCTCGAGGAACCCCGGGGGCGTCCCTTCGACGACCCGACCCTCGACGACGGTCGGCGGGAGGCGGCACTCCGGCAGGTGAAGAAGGCCCTCGAACATCTACACTCCGTCGGCGTCGGTCATGGAGCCGTCGACGCTGCTCACATTCGCGTCGCCAGAGGGCGGGCCGTGCTCTTGATCCCCGACGGGAGTGCAGAGATTGACCCTGCTACGGACACCGCGGCGTTCGATGCCTTGGCTGGTTGACGTTTCGCAGTCGGGGGACAACCCTCCGGCGCCATGGGCTTCTATCGATCAAGCGTGGCGATGCTTTTCCTCGCGCTCACATCCTGCGGTGGGGCAACGCCCCCGGTCGTCGAAGCCGACAATCAACTCGACGTCTTGAAAGACGCGATCCGCGGTGCGGTGGACGACGAGGACCGGGCGGCGCGCCTCGTCGCTGCGGTCGAAGAGATCAAGTCATTGGCCCACGAGTCCCGCCGGATCCGGATGGCTTTCCTCGCGGACATCCAGGCTTTGAACGCAGACTACGACTCGCCCCGGGAGGCGTTCATCACGCGCTACGCCCGCTACGACGAAGAGCGTGCCGCAGTTCGGCATCGTTTCTATCCACTGCGCTCGGTCCTGGTCGAAGGCACCACCGTCGCCGAGTGGGATGAGCTCCAGGACGCCAACGACCACATGCTCGAGGCCCTCGCCGCCGTGGGCTCGGAGGAGCTCGAGGTCGATGACCTCGAAGACGAGCCCGCAGGATCCGCCGGACTCGAAGGAGACGGACAATGATCTGGGTAGGCACTGGCATCCTGGTTGGCAGTCTGATCGTCGCGAACAGCTCGAGCGAACATCTGTCCGCTCCGACCGAGGGGCGCCTCGACGACGTGCTCGATGAGGGCGAGCATCGGGACCGGGCCGAGGCGGTTTTCGAGGAGATCGACGCGTTCATGGCGGAACAAGCCGGGCATCACCAGACCGCGACCGAGCACTTCCATTCCCTGTCGCGCTCCCGTGCCGCGACCGTCGCCGACTTCGAGGATGCCTACGCGGAGCTCGAAGGTGACGCGGGTTTCAGTCGCTACATCGACCTACGTTTTCGTCTCAAGAACGAGTTCACCCGTGAGGAGTGGGCGCGCTTGACGAGTGGAATCCATGCGCCCGAAGAGACGGTTCAGGCAGAACCCGAAGGGGCTGCCGCAGCAGATGAATCTGAGCCGTCGACCGATGACGAGGCGGAGTGAGTAAGATGGATAGCATGCGATTGCCGTTGTTTTTGATGGTTGTTTGCGCGTTTGTCAGCGTCTCGAACGCTGCGCTGGCCCAGGTTGCGGAAGAAGAGACGCCCACGCCGGTCGGGACCGACGGCGAGGCCGCCGACGCCGCCGAGACCGAAGGCGAGGCGACCGATGCGGCCGCGGCCGAAGGAGCCGAAGGAGCCGAAGGAGCCGAAGGCGATGCCGAGGCCGCGCCTCCGGAACACCAGGAGCCCCACGCGGCGCCCCTCGCCAGCACTGCCGACGGGGCGATGCCCACCGAGGAAGAGCTCGGCGGTGACGAAGAAGAAGACGCCGTCGACTGCGCCCGCTGCACGGCCCTCGGCACCTTCCCCCCGGCGGGGACCGGCAAGCCCTGGTGGGAGTGGATTCGTATGCGCACCGGCGAGACCTTCGGTGGCGATCTCCGCGGCGTCCACGATGGAAACCTCGTCATCAAGAGCGATGAAGTCGACGAGCTGACCCTCAACTTCGCCTGGGTTTGGGAGTTCTACTTTCCGGAGCCGGTGACCGTTATCACCATCGACCACGCGGCCCACTCGGGCCCGGCTGAGATGCTCGACAACGAGAACGTCATCATTCACACGGCGGGCGGCGACGTCACCGTGCCCAAGTCGAACGTGCTCTCCATCAACACCGGCGACGGAACGGAACTCGACAACTGGTACTTCAAGGCGGGCCTCGGCCTCAATGTCGCGAGCGCGACGGTGAGCCAGGCGACCCTCAACGAGTACATCCGCATCACCCGCGACGATGAGTATACCCGCCTCACCCTGAACCACGACCTCAACTTCGGCCGCACCGAGGACGCGATGGGGGTCGAGACCATCGCGGCCAACAACAACTGGGGCCTAGCCAAATTCGATATCTTTCTCACCCAGCTCTTCTATGTGACCGCGGCCAACGTCACCCTCGGCTACGACAAGCTCCAGAATATCGGGCTCCGGGTGACTCCGGGCGCCGGCGTCGGTCTGCACATCCTCGACGGCGGCCCGGACTTCGACGTGGAACTCGGCGGGGTCTATCAATACACGCAGTTCGATAGCGTAGCGATGGGCGCCGATGCCGAAACGAACGGCGGCGGCGGCATGTATCGCGTCTACTTCGATTGGAACATCGTTCCTGCGTGGCTCGGTCTGACCCTCGAACACCGCGGCTTCATCGTCTACTCCGACGTCGCCGGTGCCTCGACCGAGTTCTCCCAGAGCACCTTTCGGAGTTCGGCCATTCTCGACATCGACCTGTGGACCTATATAGATCTCGACATCACCGCGACCTGGGACCGGGTCCTCGAGCCCGCGCCTCTGGCCGACGGCACCGTGCCCCAGGCCGACACCGTGACGCTCGTCGTCGGTCTCAGCCTCGAAATCGGCGGCTGATGTCCTCGATGTCCTCGATGTCCTCGATGTCCTCGGCGATGAAGTCGCTACTGCTCTACGTCGCCGTATCGCTAGGAGTTCTGGGCTGCGCGTCGGCTGCGTTCGCTCAGGACGAGGCTGACGCTGCACCCGATGCGGGGGTCACCGACGCCGCGGCTGCTGATGGCGGGACCGAGGTCGGCGCCGATACGGTCGCCCCGGTCGTCGCGACGACGGTGATCCAGGAAGCCCACGATCAGGACACTCGTCTCGATGAGATGCGCACCAAGCTGGAAGGCCAGCCCGCGGTCGGCGCCGTGCGCGCGCGCCTCGCGACGAGCGTCACCGAGTTTGCGGCGTTTGTTCCCACCATTGCGCCCCAGGCCCTCGAGCGGGCAGGTCGAAGCGAGCTCATGGAGCGACTCCGGCATTTGGGCACGATCGAGGAGGAGCTCGCTTCGGATGCGGACGTCCTGGCCGACCGCCTCGCGCATCTCGCCGAGCTGACCTCCGAAATCGACGCGGCCCAGAGCCGGTGGACTACCACTGAGGAAGAGCTGAGCGCGACGGACGGGACGCCCCCGGCGGCCCTCTCTCAGGCCGCCGAGACGCGGCGACGTGTCGACGAAGAGCTCACCGTCGCCACCGAACGCACGTCGGTGGTCGTGGAGCTTCAAGCTCAGCTCATCGAATACCAGCAGCGCGTCGAGGAGGCCCGGTCCGGGGTCGAAGAGGCTCGCGGTCAGATGCGCGCTCAGCTCTTGCGCCGGGTGACTCCGCCGCTCTGGGAGGCATTCAGCGCCGAATCGCCGGGGCCGCCGACCCTGGTGACGGTGGAAGGAGCGTGGGGGGCCTTCTATTCGGGCTACGGCCACAGGTTGCCTATCCACGCCGGTCTCCTGCTGGGTCTTCTGCTTTTTGTCTTCGCCCTCAGCCGATGGACCGCCCACCTGACCGGCAGCGAGGCGGCCTCGGTCGCCATCCTCAGCCGTCCCCTGGCGGCCGCCGGGATGGTGGCTCTGGTCTCGGTCCGCTTCCTCTACACCCAGGCCCCCGCCGCGATTTTCCACATCGCCGCGGTTCTGGCTCTCGCCCCGCTCATCCGTCTTCTGCCGCTCCTGGTGTCGAATCGTGCCTTGCACCGTCCGCTGTGGGGCCTGATGGCGCTCTTCAGTCTGCAAGAGCTGGCCATTTTCGTTCCCCTCTCCGGTCCGGTGGGGCGGCTGCTTTCCCTTGGCATCAGCCTCGCGCTCCTGGGTCTCGTAGTGTGGGTTCTCCGCCGCAACCAGGCGGTGCCCCATGAAGACGCGGGGCGTATCGAGCGCGCGGTACCGCATGTGCTGAAGGGGGTGGTCGCGCTCCTCGCCGTATCCGCCCTCGCGGAGGTATTCGGCTATACGAACCTCGCGGCGCTCCTGACCCCTGGGCTGCTGATCGACATCTACGTCGTCCTGCTCCTCGTCGCGGCGGTGCGAGTCGTCGACGCCTTGATCACCGCGACGCTGATGTCGGACTGGGCGAAGGTGAGCCACGCGGTGCGCGACCACGGCCCGCGCATCGGCGGGCGTATCCGCGGCGCCCTTCACTATGCGGCGATCGCCGTGTGGTTCTACGGCACGTTGCGCGTCTTCGACCTCGACGAGTTCGTCATCGACAGCCTCGTCGAGCTCTTCGGCTCTTCGGTGAGCATGGGCTCCTGGGCCCTCTCCCTCGCCGACGTGGTGAGCTTCGGTCTGGTCATCTGGATCTCCGTGCTCCTGGCTCGCTTCACCGTATTCATTCTCGAGGAAGAGGTTTTCACTCACCTCGACCTGCCCCGGGGCGCGCCTTCGACGATCAGCCGCCTGGTTCGCTACGGCATCTGGGCCCTCGGCTTCGTCTTCGCCATCGGTGCGGCCGGCGTCGACACGAGCAGCCTCGCGCTGCTGGTGAGCGCCCTCAGCGTCGGCATCGGCTTCGGGCTCCAGAACATCGTCAACAACTTCGTTTCGGGGCTGGTCCTCATCTTCGAGCGCCCCATCCGCGAAGGCGACACCGTCGAGCTCAGCGGCATGATCGGCAAGGTCAAAGCCATCGGTCTCCGCGCGAGCGTCGTCCGGACCGTCCAGGGCTCTGAGGTGATCGTGCCCAACTCAGATCTCGTGTCCGGGCAGGTGATCAACTGGACGCTTTCGGACCAGGAGCGCCGCGTCGACGTGCCCATCGGCGTCGCCTACGGCACCGACCCGGAGGTCATCCTCGCGATGCTCGCCGAGGTAGCGGCCTCCATCGAAGAGGTTCAGAAGACCCCGGCGCCCCTTCCCCTCTTCAAGGGCTTCGGGGACAGCTCCCTCGACTTCGAGCTGCGCTTCTGGGTCAATCTCCGCTACGACTGGCCCACCGTCGCCAGCAAAGCGGCCGTCGAGATCAACCGGCGCCTCGCCGACATGAACATCGAAATCCCCTTCCCCCAGCGCGACCTCCACGTCCGCTCCATCGAGCCCGACCTCACGAAGCTCCTCGAGCCAAAATAGCGCTGCCAACGCAGCTGGGGGGACGTGTGATTGCTTAATTGCATTGTCGGGCCAACGGCTTCCCAGGACTCTGGTGCCCGGCTTCTGGGACAATGCAATTAAGCAATCACGCGTCCCCGAAACCGTGCTCCCTGCCAGCTCTGGGATCCGTCCCCACGAAAAAGAGCGGACACTGTCGTGCCCGCTCTTCGTCGCGAATGATCTGGGCGCTCGTGGCGCCCGCCGATTCAGGCCCCGGCTTCGGCCGCCGTGTCGAGCCGCGCGATCGCCCAGTCGACGTCTCGCTGGAGCTCGGCGAACTCCGAGCTCTCGGGGTCGGCGTCGGCTGCCCGGAGGGTTGCCTCTGCTTCTTTGAGCTCTTCTTTGACCTCACTCACCTTGATGTCGCGGGGGTGAGCGAAGAGGTCCGAGAGGATCTCCACTTTCGTGGGGGAGGCGCTGACGAAGCCCGGGCCGATGGCCACGGCCTGCTCTTTGCCTTCGGACTTCGCCTTGAGCACGCCGCACTTCATGGCGGCGAGGAGCGGAAGGTGGCCAGCGAGGACGCCGAACTCCCCGGCGACGCTCGGGGCGCTCACCCACTCGCACTTGATCTCGAAGCTGATACCGCTGGGGGTCGCAACCTCGAGAGTGAGGTCGTCGGCCATCAGTTGTTCTCCTTGGCCAGCTTCTCGCCGTGCTCCTTCACGCCTTCGATGTTGCCCTTGAGGTAGAAGGCCTGCTCGGGCACGTGGTCGAG
>QMMC01000371.1 GCA_003647065.1 Deltaproteobacteria bacterium
ACCGGATCCGACGGCCCCCCAAACCCACCCCCAAGCCGCACAACCCACACCCCCAACAGGAGCACCACCGCCATCCACCAGAACCACTTCGGCAGACGATCCATCGGGTCGAAGGCCCGCGGCGAAATGACTCCGGCGCTCACCAAAGTGATGCGACCGAGGGTGTAGAGCACGAGCGGCGTGATGAGCCAGACCAACGGATGGTGCGAGAGGGCCTCGCCGAGGTCGCCGTGGAAGACCGAAAACGTCGCCCGGGTCAGGCCGCAACCCGGACACGGAAAGCCGAGGACCAGCTTGATGGGGCAAAGCAGCAGATCCGAGGCCACGAGGAGCAACAGGATCACGACCGGCACGAGAGTCTGGACCAGGCGCTTGCCCGAAACGCCGACGCCCGACACCGGCTGGGCCGGGTCGGGCGTCGTCTCGCTCAGAGTCTGAGACTCTGACTCAGAAGGTCGCTGGCGCGCCGCCACCGGCCTCCCAGATCTTGTTCAGCTCTTCCTGCATCTTGGCGAAGCCATAGCCGCAGAGGAACATGAACAGGAGGAACATCACGCCCTGGTCTTCCGCATTGGGGATACCAGCGCGCGTCTGCGCCTCTTGGATGATCTTTCCGTACTTGATCGGCAAGTAGTACATGTAGAAGCCACATACGAGCACGATCACGATGTCCATGGTCGGGTTGAGATCCTCTTTGCCGAGGTAGTTCTTCAACTCGTTGCCCATCGTGTAATACCAGTACAGGCCGTAAAGGTTGCAGGTTACCAGCGACAGCAACCAAACAGTCGTGGGGTTTCGAATCTCGCCCTTCATCGATGGTCTCCTCTATCGTGTGAGCTCGAGAAGCCCTCGAGAATCGGCCGGAGGATACCGAAGCCCGGACCAAGGGGTCAATGCATTGCTCAGCGAGGAGCGGCGATCTCGGCGGTCCCGGCCCGGTAGGACTGGAAGAAGTGGACGATCTGGTCGATGACCTCGGCCAAGGGCTCGTTCACGGTGGTCGTTTCCCCTCCCTCGAAGGGCGTGCCGACCGGATGGGCCCATTTCGTCTCGCCCATACGGTTCTTCATGAACCCGTGGGTCGCGGGGTCGAAGGAGTAGATCGCCCGGGTCACCATCTCGCCGCCGACGCTGACGTTGTCACGAACCGGCGCCTCCACCATGACGAGGTCCGCGTGCAGCGGCGCCGCCGCAACCATCTCGACGCCGATCGCCCGGCCGAGGGACTCGGTAGCCACGTTGTTGAGGGACTCGTCGTGGCGCGCCATGGGCATGAGGATGCTGATGGGCCGCGCGCCGAGAGTGCGCGCGTACCCGATGGAGTCACCCCGGTCGAGGAGCGTCTGCCAGAGGGCTGCCTCGGGCATGAAGCGCGGGTGGTACGCCTCGTAGTCGATCGCCGACGGCATGATGCCGAGCAGCGGGAAGAGGATCGGGAAGTAGCCCAGGTTGTACGTGGGGCTCTCGGTGACCAAATGAATGATGCTGCCGCCCGTCGCGGCGAGGACGGCGACGCCGATCTCCGGCTCCATCGCAGCGAGCTCGGTGCCGATGATGCCGCCGAGGGAGTAGCCGATGAGGGCTATCGGGTCGGCCGAGAAGCTGAGGCCCGAGAGCGCGGCGTCCGCCCCCGTGAGGGCCGACCAGTCGCCTTCGCGAACCAGGCGGACCATGAACATCAGGTCCGAGACCGACTGACGAAACGCGTCCCGCATGTAGAAGGGATGGAACGGCTCGAGTTCAGCCTCGGCATCCGTGATGCCCGTGAACGCGATGACCGCACCGAGGCCGCCGTCGTCGCCGAAGTGGTCGGGGACCATCTCGCCGGTGAAGTTGTTCATCACATCGACGGCGTCAGGGCCGAGGCGCATGCCGTGCCATGGGATATCGAGGGCGATCACCCCGTATCCATCAGCGCAGAGCGCATCGGCCCATGCGAGGGCCTGGGCCCGGTCATCGCCTAGGCCGTGCTGAACGACCACCATGGGCAGGGCCCCGAGGTCCCCCTGGGGGAGCAGCAGAGTGAAGGGGACGGTCACCTGTCGCTTCACCACCAGGTCACCGGCGGCGTCACGGGTGAAACGGCCGTGCACGTGCTCGGTCGCCGATAGAAACGACGGCGCGGAGAAGGTCCCGTGGGCCATGAAACCGATGTTCCCATGCTGAACGCCGCTCGGGTCGTCGAGCCCCGGCGTGTCGATGTCCGGGACGCCGAGACGAGCGTCGAGGGCAGCGGCGCCGGCGACGAGGTCGGTGAGGCCTATCGCCGGAGCGTCACCGGACCAGTGGAGCACGCGCGCATCGGCGAGGTCTTCGGTGACGGTCTGAACGCGGAAGAGGGCCATCGCCGCCACGCTCTCGAGGGCGACACCGTTGGTGGCGAGGCTCGTGAGCACGGGGTTGTAGTGATCGTAGGCCTCGCCGAGGAGCGCGTCTTCCGGGCGAGATGCGGCATCTCGGACCGCGGCGAAGCTTTCCGCGGCGTGCAACGGGAGGCCGTCCGTGCCCTGGACGCCGGAGGTCACGATCGCCGCATAGCGCCCACCGGGGCGGAGCGGATGACCGTGGTCGGGACGCAGCGCCAATCGGCCGGGCCCGACCTGGAAATCCACCTCGACGGGAACTCGGGCGAAGGCCGTCGGCGACGCCGGGTCGACATCGATCAGGAACGCGGTCGCCTCTTCCGTGAGCGAGGCCTCGGGGCCGGCGGGCAAGCTGGCCTCGTCGAGGGCACCGTCGAAGTAGAAGAACGCCGGGGTGACGAGACCGAAACCGTCGAGATCGGCGAAGCCGACCCTCAGAGACTCATAGTAGGCCGCGTAGGTAGCCGATTCACCGGGAAGCGCTCCGGCGGAGATCCGCCCCTCGCCATCCAGGTAGAGGTCGTCGGGCCACGGGATCGCTCCAAAGTCCATGGGATCGGCGGCCAGTTCGAAAATGGCGCGAACTCCAATCTCCGTACCCCCATCGGGGCCCGGGGGAGTGCCCGTATCGTCGCCGCAGCCAGAGAAAAGAACCAGGATGGCGGCGGCCGAGAGTACAGCCACAGGTGCGGTCAGGAGGCGAGATTCATGCATGGTGGACCCGGGAAAGAGAAGTCCCTGAAGGTTTTCACAGAACGTTGACCGCGGCAATGCGTCCGAATGCCCCGGCGAGGGCCCAATCCCAGGCGCCCGAGCCGTGTCTCGATGTGAGACCCGGCACGAAGCATGGAATAGCGACAAGCTACCCAGAGTCCATAGGGGTCGTTAGACTGCCCCTCGAGCGCCGTCACGAGCGCCTCGCGAGAATTCCCGAATGTCCCGCACCTGCCAACGCTGCAATCACGACAATACGCCGGACGCCAAGTTCTGCCTCCAGTGCGGAGCCATGCTCGAGCAAGACGCCGTGGACTCCGGCGACCCGCTCATCGGCAAGATCCTCGAAGGCCGCTACCGCGTCATCAAGGTCATCGGCGAAGGCGGCATGGGCAAGGTCTACCTGGCCGAGCAGAAGATGGGCACCGCCACGCGGAAGGTCGCGGTCAAGACCCTGCATCCCGAGCTCATCGGAGACCCGCAGCTCGTCGCACGTTTCCATCGCGAGTCCGCGACGGTCATCGAACTCCAGCACCCGAACACGATCAACTTCTACGACTTCGGCGAGCTCGACGACAAGACGCTCTTCATCGTCATGGAGTTCATCGAGGGCGAGGCCCTCGCCGACGTGCTCGCCCGAGGCCCCCTCGACCCAGGCCGGGTCGACAAGATCCTCATCCAGATCTGTGGCTCACTCAACGAGGCACACCAGATTGGAGTGGTCCACCGAGACCTCAAGCCTGAGAACGTGCTGCTCACGAACCGCGGAGGTCAGACCGACTTCGTGAAGGTCCTCGACTTCGGCATCGCGAAGCGCAGCGAAGCCGAGGACGAGAGCCAACAAAAGCTGACCAAGCAGGGCATGGTGCTCGGCACGCCGCCTTACATGAGCCCCGAGCAGTTCAGCGGTCAGGCCCTCGACGCTCGGTCCGACATCTACTCCCTCGGCATCATGACCTTCGAGATGCTCACGGGGACCCTTCCCTTCGAAGCCAAGACACCGTGGGAGTGGGCGACGAAGCACCTCACGGCCCAGCCGAAGCCCCTCTCGAGTTTTCCGAACCTCGCGAACCTCGCCGAAAACAAGCGCGCGACGGTGATGCGCGCCCTCGCGAAAAACCGCGACGAGCGCCAGTCGACGGCCCTCGAATTTCTCCAGAGCTTCACCGGCTACCAAGACGCACAATCGGCCTGGACGATGGCCACGTCGTCGACCGGGGGCTCGATCCCGCGGGCCTCGGAGACGGGGGCGACGCCGACGCCGCGGACCCCCGTCGGCACCCCCGGCCCGATGCCCCAGTCGGGGACCATGCCAGCCCCGAACGTCTACAACTCCCCGCCCCAGGGCACCTACGGGGGCGTGAGTTCGAACCCGACCTACGACTCGATGGAGTTGCCCCAACGCGGGGGCGGCGCGGGCAAGATCATCGCCATCCTGGTGATCATGCTCTTCGTCGTCGGCGGGGGCGCCGCCGGCGGCCTCTACTGGTGGAGCCAGCAGGGAGACCCCGGCGACGTCGGCGGGCCCATCGCAAACGCCCAGACCCAGACCCAGACGACGGGGCTCCCGGTCACGGGAACGGCCACCCAGGTCGGCGGAAACCCGATGGTGCCCAGCACTCCCAATACCGAAGTGACCATGGACACCGGTACCCCGACCATGGACGTGGCCCCGACCCCCGAGGATCCTCCTACCGAGGTCGAAACGACGCCCCCGACCATGGAAACCCCCACGATGGATCGTCCTTCCATGGACCGGCCCTCGATGGCCTCGATGATGGGGATGAACAGTGGCGCGGGCTCGGATATGCTCCGCCGGGCCACCGCGGCGATCGGTCGCCACGACGTCGCTGGAGCCGTCAGCGCCCTCTCCCGGGCCCAGGCCGCCCTCGGACGCAGTGACTCCGGCGTGCGTCGGGTCCGGACCAGCCTCACCAACGAAGGCTACCAACGCGTCGGCGTGCTTTTGCAGCAGGGGCGCTGTTCCCAGGCCCAACAGCTCTACCGACAGCTGAGCACGGTCGGAGCACAGCGCCGCGCAGCCTCCCAATTCTCCCCCGACTGGTGCCGGCAACCCTGAAACCCCGCCCTCCCAGGGCACGTCTGTACCGGGCTATGCAATTGCCGGAGATTCGGCTTGCGCCGGGGTGCTGACGGGGTGAAAGTGCGTCCGCGGAGCCGGAAACGGGCCGTCGCTTTCTTCTCTTGGGCCATAAGAACAGGGCATCCCGCGAGGGAGAGCTGGAGTACTCGATGGATCGAAAGAGCTGGGACGAAATCTGCGAGAGCCACGAGCTGCAAGGCCGCTGGGTCGCCCTCCAGGGCTGTGCGTACGATCAGTCGACGGGCCACGCGAAGAGCGGCGCCGTCGTCGACGTCGATGACGACCTCGTCGAGCTCTGCGCGCGCCTGAAGCTCGAGCAGCGGGGCCACTGCGCCATCCTCTTGGCCACGACCCACGCCGCCTAGCCCTGCCCGGCCCTGCCTAGCCCTGAGCGAGGACCACGGCGGTCAGGTTCAGAACGAAGCGCTCTTCCGAAAAGAAAGACGGCCGCGCTACCCCCAGACGTACCTCGAGGTGCCGGCTGAGGCGCCCGAAGAGATCGTGGCGCACATCGAGGGGCAAGGCTTCCCGGCGTAGCCCGAGGGCGACCATCGCGTCCCGCTCTGGCGGGGTGATGCGGCGCACGGCGTGCACGACCCCGGGATCGGCGATGAAGGTGTTGTGCCGTTCGGACACCGGAACCACGGCACCGGGCTTCGGGGCCTTTCGCTCGCGCACCACGATGGTGCCCGCCGCCAGGTCGCCGAGGCGGCGCCCCCGGGGGTCGAGGAACACCGCCACGGCGCCGGTGCCGTAGAGCGCCGGCAAGATGTCGACGACGCGGACGAGGTTCCGGATGGCCGCGGCCATGAACGTGATGGGAAGCCCGCGGTCCGAGAGCGTACGCAGCCCGAGCATGCGCTTGCCGACCGTCTGCCCCCGCCACCGCGCCTCGAGGACCGTGCCGTAGCCCCATTGGATGACGAACATGGCGATGTAGGCCAGCGCCTCGGCGAGCCCCCCGAGCAGGCCATAGGCCTGGGACAAGAGCGTCGCGACGACCACGAAGCCAACCATCATGACCAGCAGGTCGATGAACCACGCCAGGGCCCAAGACATGACCCCAGCAACCTCGAACTCGAAGTCCACGTTCTCGGGCGTGGTGATGACGTAGAGGTCGCGCATCCGGGACCAACGATATCAGAACGTGGTACCCCTTCTCCATGCACGGCTTCGACGTCGGACGCTTCGTGCGAGAGCGGAGCCCCTCCTGGGAGGCTCTCGCGGCGCTCCTCCGCGACGTCGAAGAGCGCGGCCTCGGGAGCCTCGACCTCCCCGCCGCGAGGCGCCTCGGCAAGCTCTACCGCGGCGCCTCCGGAGATCTCGTACGCGCCCGGGCCGAGCTCGTCGACGCGACTGTCGTGGACTACCTCAACGACCTCGTCGCCCGGGCCTATGCGCAGCTCCACGGAGAGCGAAGGTCCCCCCTCCCGGGCCGGCTCCGCCGCTTCTATGCGGCGGGGTTTCCCCGGCTCTTTCGCCGGGAGAGCCGGGCTATCGCCCTAGCGGCGCTCCTGCTCTTCGGCGGGGCCGCCTTTGGAGCGACGTTCACGGCGATCGATCCCGGCGCCCTCGGGGTGCTCATCCCAGAACAACACCAGGGGCAGACGCCGAGGGAGCGGGTTGGCGAAGAGGAGAACGGCGGCGGATTATCGGATGGGCAGCGAGCCGTCGCCTTCGCGAGCATGCTCTTCACCCACAACATCAAGGTGACCTTCCTGGTCTTCGCCCTCGGGATCACCTTCGGCCTCGGCACCGTAGCCGTACTCATCTTCAACGGCGTGCCCCTCGGCGCCCTCGCCATGCAGTACCACCTCGCCGGGGAAGGTCTCTTCTTCTGGGGTTGGATCCTCCCCCACGGCATCCCCGAGCTGACGCAAATCGCCATCGCCGGGGGCGCCGGGCTGATCCTCGCTCGGGGGCTCCTCCTGCCGGGCCGCCAGAGGCGACGCGATGCCCTCGCCCGCGAGGCGAAGACCGCCGCCCGACTGGTGCTCGGAGGCATGCCCATCCTCATCCTCGCGGGCGTCATCGAAGGCACCATCAGCCAGATGCACGCCCCCGCAATCCCCTACGCGGCCAAGCTCGTCTTCGCCGTCCTCGTCGGGGCCGGGCTCTATGCCTATCTGCTGCTCGCGGGCCGAGGCCGGGACACGACCGAGGTCACAGCAAGCGATCGGACCGTAGCCTCAGATCGATGACCAGGGCGTAGGCCGCCAGCGCGTCTCGGTCCGCGACCGGGCCTCCCTCGCGCACACGTTCGACGAGGCGGCGAAACCAGAGCCAACTCGCCCCGTCGACCCCCAGGAGGAGCGCCACCGTCGCGGCGCTGGCCCCGGCGTCGAGGCCGGCCCGGCGTGCGGTCTCGGCGAGCAGATCAGTAGCCAGCTCGTCGGACCGTTCGATGGCACTGCGGAGCGCCCCCGTCGCGAGGTCCCCTTCGAGGGTCAGCGCGTGATCGATCCGTCGGGGAAAGAGGCTCGCGAAGCTGAGGTTCGAAAGCTCCCGAGCGAGAGCCGCCGCTCGTCCGGGCTCCGATTCGACGGCCCGGAACGATGGGGGCGCCGCCGAAGAGATGAGGGGGGAATCGGCCGGCGCATTGGACGAAATGCGAGATGGGGCCGGCGAAGGCACACTCGACTGACCGAGTGTCCGGGTTTCGAGCGCCGCGCGGTGGACGGCGCCCTTCCATACTTCCTCGCCGGCGCGGCCGAGATGCTCTTCTACGGCCGCCTCGGTTCCCCCGATGAGGGCCTCGGTCGAGGGCGCCGCGACCGACGGCGGCTTCTGGCGACGCACACCGGTAATCGCCTCGCTCACCCGGCCGATGCGGTCAGCGAGGGGCTCTTCGGTCCGTCCGATGACGATCTCGGGCGCCACCGAGGGACGGCCGCCGAG
>QMMC01000372.1 GCA_003647065.1 Deltaproteobacteria bacterium
GAAAAGGCGGAGGTAACCGCCGTTTTCTAAGAAAAGCGCATTCGTCCGTACTTGGTGACGTTGACGAATTCCGCATTGCCCACAGCATTCAATGGCTGTGATTGGACCGAAGACAACTATGGGGGCCGTGCATACGGTCATGTCTTCGGTAAGGACCAAGGCGCTGAGGGGCGCTCCACAGCACGCCAGGCCTTTGGCCTCGCGGTTCTCGGCATGTCGCCTGGGACTGGACACGGGGGGGGTGGAAAGCAGCACCCTCATTGAGCAACGCGCCCGAACAGTTTGAACTCGACCAGGCCGACGACGAGTACGAAGAAGACGGCACCATCGTCCCGAACTCCGGGGTGAAGCTGTCTCAGCCTTCGACGGGCATGATGCTCTGCAACCGGTACCTGCTCGAGGAGCAGATCGGGAAGGGCTCGGCAGCGGTCGTCCACCGCGGAGTGGATACGCAGCTGAAGCTGCCGGTCGCGATCAAGATCCTCAAGACCGGATCCCTCAATACCGAGACGGCGGCGGCGGGCCTCGGCATCAGCCTGCGCAACGAAGCCGTGGCGGCGATGCGCCTGAGCCACCCGAATATCCTCCGGGTGATCAACTACGAGGCCTGCGAGCAGTGGGAGTTCCTCGTGATGGAGTACGTGGAAGGGGAGGATATCCGCAAGCTCCGCCGGCAGTCGCCAGAGGGCTGCCTCCCGATCGGTCCGACGGTGCGGGTCGGCATCCAGTGCCTCCGAGGGCTCCAGTACGCCCACGGCCTCGACGTCGTGCACCACGACATCAAGCCCAGCAACATCCTCTTGACGAGCCAAGGTGAGGTGAAGCTCGCGGACTTCGGTCTCGCCCGGCTCTCGACGACCCGGTGGAGACGCGGGGTCGTCGCGGGCACCCCGGGGTTCCTGAGCCCGGAGCGCCTCGTGGGGGAGCCCGGGGACCACCGCAGTGATCTCTTCTCGATGGGGGCGACGCTCTACGCCCTGGCGAACGGCGTGGCACCCTACGGCACCGATCCCCTCCGCGTTCACAAGGCGCTGACCGCCGGCCGGCTCCCGGACCCGGGGCACCTCCCGGAACCGATCTTTCGAGTCATCGCGCGCTCCCTCGCTCAGCGACCGGAGGATCGCTTCGCGGACGCCCGGGAGATGCGGGTGGCCCTCACGCGCGCCGGCGAGGCGGCGAACGTGCCCATGCCCAAGGAGACCGGGCTGAGCTACGCGACGGTGCCGCCGGCGCAGGTCCCTGCGCCGGCCCATTCTGCGGCTGTCCGATCGGCTGCCATGCCGCCGCCCCCACCACCCCGGGGCCCTCAAGCGGACCCCGCGCTGGTATCCGAGGCTTCATTCCTGGACCTCGACGTCTCCTTCGACAGCGAGGCCCCTGCGCCACCGCCACCGCCGCCGCCGGTGCCGGGTGGCTTGGCGCAGAGCAGCGGTCTCTACGGGAACCGTCCGACCGTGCAGCCGCCGTCCGCGCCGATGGCACCCGCGGTTCCTCCTCGCGTCATCCCAGAGCCCGTTCGCCAGGAACCTCGCCGAGTCGAGGCGAGAGCTCCTCGCGAGCCGGCGCCGACCGCGCCGAAGGGCATGGTCATCATTCCCGCGTGGACCTTCCGCTCGAACTTCAGCGGTCGGGAGGGGCAGGTGAGGGCGTTCGCGATGGACATCCTCCCCGTGACGAACGCCGACTATGCGCGCTTCGCCGAGGACGAGGCTCATACGCCTCCCCAACACTGGAATGGTTGGGAGCCCCCCGAAGACCGACACGACCACCCGGTCGTAGGCGTAACCCTCGAGGATGCCCGGGCCTACGCCGATTGGGCGGGGAAGCGGCTGCCGACGGGGATCGAGTGGGAGTCCGCGTGCCGCAACGGCGATGCCCGGGCCTTCCCCTGGGGCGACGATTGGGACCCCACCATGTGTCACTGCCGAGAGGGTGGAGCATCGGATACCTGTGAGGTTGGAACCTATCCCCAGGGCGCGTCGCCGGCTGGCTGCCTGGACCTCCTCGGCAACGTCTGGGAGTGGGCGGAGCTCGTACCGAACGACGCCCCCGAGGACCCCGAGCTCGCATGGGTCTACGGCGGGTCGTATCGGCACAGGTCCCACCAGAGGGGCGAGATTGCCCGCAACCCCGTGTCTACCGGCAACGACTACGACTACCTCGGGTTTCGCTGCGCGATGGCGGTTGGCCGGTGAGCAAGTATCAAATCGATTTCGACGCCTTGGACGGGGTCACCCAGAAGGCATCTCCGCAGAACGCTGCGACTGAGACCGCCGCCGTGGCCGAGGCCGCGCCGGTGAAGAAGGCCGAGTCGAACAAACGGCCGGCACCCCCGGTCGCTGCGGTGCCGTCGCCGGTGTACGAGGTCCCGGCGCCGGTGGCTGCCAAGGCGTCGCCGGTGCGCGAGGTGCCGCCGCCGGTCGCTGCCGCGTCGTCGCCGGTGCGTGAGGTGCCGCCGCCGGTCGCTGCCGCGTCGTCGCCGGTGCGTGAGGTGCCGCCGCCGGTCGCTGCCGCGTCGTCGCCGGTCGCCGCGGTGTCGCCTCTCTCCGAACCGTCGACCGATGCGCAGGTGGTGGCCTCGCCGGCTCCCGTCGATGCGTCGGCACCGCAATCGTGGCCGGTGGAGTCCACGCCGATGAACGCCGCTCCTCGCCGCGGGCTCTGGATGGGGGCCGTGATAGCCGTCGCCGCCGTGGCGGCTCTGGGCCTCGTTGCTTGGCTCGGTGCCGGGGCGGTCAGCTCCGGGCCCGAGGTCGCGTCGCTGGCCGCGGGCCAGCATGCGGAGCGCCAGTCCGAAGCACCTCCCCCAGCGCAAATCCCGGAGCCTGAGGCCGAGAGCCTGGTCGCGGTCGACGAGGTGGCCCCCGAGAACGGGGACGAAGGCGCAGACCCAATCGCACTTTCGCCCGAAACTCCCGCGGCGGCGCCCAGCGGATTCGATGCCGAGCCTCTGTCTGACGCCCCCGTGGCAGCAGAAGCGGAGCCGGTCGCGCCGTCACCCCGAGAGGCCCCTCCCGTCTCGCCGCCATCGGGCGACGAACACGTCGTGACCCACTTCCGCGTGGACTCTGCCTTTGTGGCCCCTCGGGTCACAGACGAGCTACGCGTCATCGTCCCTCGCCTTCGCCGGTGCCCCCAGGGGGTCGTCGTCACGGGGTACACGGACAACAGCGGCACCGCCGACTCGAACCACCGCCTTAGCGAACGCCGCGCGCGTTCTGTCGCAGCGGCGTTGGTCGAGGTCGGCGTCCCCGAAGAGCAAATCCTGCAAGCGCAGGGTGGAAATAGTCGTCCCGTTGCCGACAACAGTACGGTCGCGGGACGACGCCAGAACAGGCGGGCGACGGTCGCGTGCCGATGAAACCAAACAAGGAGCGCGAATACATGGCAAGCGACTACGACGCAGCAGGAGGACTTCTCGTTCAGTCCATCCTCGCCGGTGATACGAAAGTGGACAACCGGGAGAGGTTGGGCGCGAAGGTCCCGATTCAGCTCTTCCAAGCCATGCGCCTCGTGGCGCTCGGCTCGGCGATGGAGGACATGATCGGCGACGGCTCCCGGGCCCTCGTCTACCAGGCGGGGCAGCGCCTCGGGAACGTCCTCGGCGGTGCCGTGATGCCTCAGGCCGAGGGGGATCTCGACAAGTACGTTGGGTTGATTCAAGGGGTCACCCAGGAGCTGGGAATCGGCTTCGTCGTGATCGACAAGGTCGACCTCGACGCGGGCGAGATCAATATGCACCTCGACGAGTGTGTCTCCTGCGCCGGGATCACCGGCATGAGCGCACCCATCTGCAACTTCGAAGCCGGCATGGTCGGTGGACTCATCAAAACCTTCGTGGGCCGCAGTGTGAAAGCTGTCGAAACTCGTTGCCACGCTATCGGCGACAAGACCTGCGGCGTCGACGTCAAAATTCTATAGAAGGGGAGAAGAGAACAATGGCCGCCACTACAGTTGCAAAGCGTACTCAATCAATCGACCGGATTCTCTCCGAGTTGATGTCTCTTCGGGGAGTCACCTCGGCTGCCCTCGTGGACGCGGACGGATTCGTGACCCACATTCGCAAAGACTTCGAGATCGACAGCGACGCCCTCGGCGCCGCGGTGCAGATCATGTTCGGCGCCGCCACCCGGTCGGCCCAGCACGTCCAGCAGGAATCCACCAACATGGTCGTCAGCGAGAACCGCGAGGGTCTCATGATGGTCGCTCCCCTGGCCGCGGGGTTCACCCTCGCCCTCGTCGCGGACAAGAACGCGATGCTCGGCTCGATCCGCTTCGAGGTCAAAGAGACGCTCCCGGTCCTCAGTCGGATCCTCGGCGAGTCGGCCTCGGCGCGGGGGTAGCGCCTCCCCCGCCCGACCGTCCGCCCCGGGCTCTGCCCAGGCGACGGTCGGGTTCCTGGCGCAGGAAGAAGAGTTTCGATGCATTGGCTCGAAGGAAAACTCGGTGAGGTGCGTGATTTGCTCGACCGCTTCCAGGACGAGCGCTATCGAGATGCTTCGGCAAAGCTCGAGGCGCCGACGGATCGCATGAGCGCCGTCGCCGAGGGCACCGGTTCCGAGGCCGGGCGCCTCGTCGACGCCATCGACTCCTCGTCGTCGAAGTCATCGGCGGCCCGCCGGAAGTTCCAAGAGGCGATGGAGGGCGTGGCCGAGGGCGTCTGCGCCAGGCCCGGGATCACGGCCTGCGTCGTCGCCCACGAGGGGCTCGTCGTGAGCCAAGCGGGCAGCGAAGACGTCGACGAGGCCCTCGCCGCCATGACCCAGGTGTGCTGGGACACGGCTGACGCATCGTCGACCAATCTCGAGCTCGGCGAGCCGCGGCAGATGCTGATCACGGGCAAGGATCGCAAGATCGCGCTCTTCTTCGTCGGGCAGATGGTGGTTTGCATCCTCAGCCCGGCCGACACCGTGCTGGCTGAGGCGCTGAGTCGCTGAGTCGCTGAGGACGACACGTCGCGGTACGCTTCGGCAATGCTCGCCCGTCTCTCCTGGTCCGCCTGGCCTGAGACCGCGCAGCGGGACGGCCGGGGCCGTCCGCGGCATGGCATCTTCATGGTCCCGTTCCAGCTCTCGTGCCTCGTTGTCTTCGTGGCCTGTGGCCGCGGGGACCGGGGGTCTGCGCCGCCCGAGCCCGCTCCCGTCGCGATGTCGGCGGGCGACGAGGATGGTTCGTCCCGTCCAACCGAGGCGGTCACGATCTTCATCCCCGATGGGCCTCACCTCGAGAATTGCCTGATGCATGCGGGTGGCGGGCGAAGCCGGCGAGAGGCCGGTGTCATGCGTGTCCGGTGCCACCAAAACGCCGAGTGCACGGCGGTACCGGGCAGCGGCATGTTGGAACCCACCGACGGTTTCATCGACATGGCCTGCGATGGGTCGGCTTGTGAGTGTGCCGTAGAAGGCGGGGCCGAAGGCTCCGAGCGTCATGTGACCGCGTTTACGATCGACGGGGTCTGCGCGACCGCTGACCGAGCCCAGTCGCTCTTCGCCGAGTACTGCATGGCGGGGTCTGAGTTCGCCCGCCTCACCGAAGCGGGTGATTGAACGGTGCGTCTGGCGATGAGCCGACGAACACGGAGTACATCGACTACGAAGGGGCTGTCCTCGGTGGTGCTGGCCGGCTGGTGCAGTGTCGCCTGGCCTATCGGCGGCAGGGCCTGAACGCGGCCCACAAGAGTGCGAGAGCCGCGAAAGGCCAGGCTCCGAGATCGAAGGGCGCCCCACCGGTGGCGCCGCAGGTGCATCCTCCGGACCCACGAAAAACAGAACTCTCTCCCCGTCCGGTGGTGGGGCTTGCGTCTCGACTCGCATCTCGGTTCGCGTCTACGGCGGCGTCGGAAGCCGCCGTCAGTGAGCAGCCGCCGTCCTCGAGGGTGTAGTCCTCGCGGTCGCAGCCATCGCAGTAGAACGTCCACTCCCTGCCATTTGGAACGCCGTCCCCATCGCAATCACCGAAGTTCCAGTTGTCCGTCGGGAAGCCGGGGTCTCCGGGAGATGTCATGCAAGCAGTGATCTGATCCCTCGTGAGGGCCGCACCTTCAGCACAATACGTGTGGCCGCGTTCGTCAGGGAATTCACAGACCCCGCTGGCACCCTCGAGGCCCTCTATCTCTACGCAGACTCCGCTGAAGCGGACGCCCCGGCTGCTGACGGTGGTGCAGTCGCTGTCTGCCGACCCCGACCCGGAACTATCGCAGCAGATGAAACTGTCATCCTTGAAGTGGCAATACGTCGCGTCCGGGTTCTCCCCAACCGTCCCGCAGGTCTCGCCGCCCCGGCACGTGTCCTCGGTGCAGGTATCCATGGGCTGGCAGATGAGCGCGCCGTCGATCGTGAGGACGAGCCTCTGGGGCTCCTGGGCATAGGCAGACGAAGCGGCAGAGACGAAAAACACGACCGATACTGTTCCGAGCCAGGCCACGAGCGACCATACCGCAAACGGCACCCCAACGGATTTCGTTGGTGCCCCTATTTTGCGACCGCCCCGCCGAAGTCGAAGCCGGCGTCATCGATGGCTCGTTCGACTCGCTGAGCGTCGTGGTCGCCTTCGATGCTGACCTGGTTGGTCTCGAGGGTGACCTCGACCTTGGTGTCGGGGAGGGCGGCTTCGAGGGCCTTGGTGACCGAGTTGACGCAGCCGCCGCAGGTCATGCCTTGGATCTTGTAGGTGCTCATCGTTGCCATGGTCTTTCGTCGTCCTTCATTCCTGTGCTGAGAGTTCATGGAGAATCGGGCAGTCCGGGCGGTCGTCGCCGCGGCAGCAGTGGACCAGGTGCTCGAGGGTGTTCTTCATGTCTTCGAGAAGGTGAATCTTGTCTTGAATGGCCGCGACGTGGGCCTCGGCGATGGCGCGCACGCTGGAACTCTTGCGCCCCTTGTTGTTCCAGAGCGTGAGCAGCTCCCCGATGTCTTCCATCGAGAAGCCGAGGTCTCGGGAACGACCGACGAAACGTAAGGTGTGGACCGCGCGCTCGTCGTAGGACCGGTAGCCGTTGGCGGCGCGGCGAGGCTTTGGGAGCAGGCCCACTTCCTCGTAATAGCGGATGGTCTTGGCCGGGACGCCGGTGCGCTTGGCCAGGGCGCCTATGGTGAGGGGCGCGTCGGTGGCGCATGCGTCGGTCAACGCGAGGCCCTCCACCGGCGCAGCAAGAGCGAGTTGCTGACGACGCTGACGCTCGACATGGCCATCGCCGCCCCCGCGATGACCGGGCTCAAGAAGCCGAGGGCCGCGAAGGGGATGGCGGCGGTGTTGTAGCCGAAAGCCCAGAAGAGGTTTTGGTGGATCTTCTTCGTGGTGGCGCGGGAGATGGCGATGGCGTCGTAGACCAGGACCGGGTCCGGGCGCATGAGGGTCACCGAGGCGGTGGCCATGGCGACGTCCGTGCCGGTCGACATCGCGAAGCCCACATCGGCCGCGGCGAGGGCCGGGGCGTCGTTGACCCCATCGCCGACCATCGCCACGACCTTGCCGTCTTTGCCGTCTTTGCCGTCTTTGCCGAGGTCGGCCACGACGGCGGCCTTCTGGTCGGGGAGGACGTCGGCGATGACCCGGTCCACGCCGACCAGGGCGCCAACCCGTCGCGCGGCGGCCTCGTTGTCGCCGCTCAGCATGACGACTTCGATGTCTGCGTTCTTCAGGAGCGTCACGGCCAGGGCGGAGGTCTCGCGCACCTCGTCGGCCATGCCGATGAGGCCGATGAGCCGGGGCTGCTCGTCCCGGGCCCCTCGGGATGCCTGGGCCGCAACCAGCATCAGGGTGAGCCCTTGCTCCTCGAAGCTCGCGATGGGCGAGCGCAGCGCCTCGCAGTCGATGCCTCGCTCCTCCATCAGACGCACGCTGCCCACGAGGACCTCGGTACCGTCGACCGTAGCCTCGAGGCCCTTGCCCATGATGGCGGTGAAGCTCTCGACCTGTCCGAGGACGAGGCCCTTGTCGGTGGCCTTCCGGAGGACGGCCTGGGCGAGGGGGTGTTCGCTTCCCTGCTGGGCCGAGGCGGTCAATCGCAGGAGCTCGTCTTGGTGCTCGTCTTCATCGCCATCGAGGGCGTGGACCTCTTGGATGACGGGCTTGCCCA
>QMMC01000373.1 GCA_003647065.1 Deltaproteobacteria bacterium
CGGCGACGACCTCCGGGAGCTGGCCCTCGCCCGCACCGTCGATGCCGGGCCTGCCTACGCCGGGGGGGGCGCGAAGACGGCGGCGCTGCGCTATCCAGACAAACTCGTCGCGGACCTGCGCTTCGGCGTCTTTCGTCTGTTCGACCTCGAAAGCGACCCCCACGAGCGCGACAACCGGGCGACCCGAGCGCCAGCGCGCCTCGACGAGCTCCGCGGCGAAATCTTCGCCTGGCTCGACGACCTCGCCCTCCCCCCGGGCGAAGAGCTCATCGACGACCCGGCAATGCTCGCCTTGAACCGGGGCCGCCTCGGTGACCGGCGGGCCGTGCCCGAACTCTCGGAATTGCTCACCGACGACCGTCATCCAGCCGCCGGGCGCAGCGAAGCGGCCCGGCTCCTCGGCATGCTCGGAGGCCGCGGTGCGCGAACGGCCCTGGCCCACGGCCTCGGGAGTGACGAACGCTCGATTCGGGTGGAGGCCGCCATCGCCCTCGGTCTCCTCCGCGACGAACGAGGGCGGAGACCGCTCCTCTCAATCGTGGCTTCGAGCCCAGGGTCAGACCCAGGAGTAGGGGCAGAGTCACCTCGACCAAGCATCACGGAAGCGCCGGCAGACACCCCCGCGCGGCGCGCTCGGGCGGCGATCGCCCTCGCTCGCCTGGGGGCCCTCGAAGCGCTCCCGGCGCTGCCCGCCGCTGCCCAGAACGCGCCGGGGAGGCGAGAACGAAACGAAGCCATCCGTCACCTCGGGCGTCTCGGCGGGCCCGAGAGCCTCGGACCTCTGCTCGCCCTCTTCGAGGATTTTCGCACGCGTCGACCGGCCGCCCTGGCTCTCGGGCACCTCGGAGATCGAGGAGCCCTCGCCCCCCTGCTCTCCCAGCTCGAGGTCGAAGGTCACGCCAACATCCGAGACGCGATCGTCGAAGGCCTCGGTCGCCTGGGCGACCCCCGGGCCATCCCCGCCCTGACCGCGCTGCTCTCCCAGGAACCGACCCTGGGCAGCGCCGGGGAGTCCCTGATTCGCCTCGATGCCATCACCAACGGCGCCGTCGGCGGTTCGGACGTTGGCCCCGATAGTACGGGGCTGCGCGGCTTCGCCACCTGCCGCGCGGCGCCGAGAAACGACCCCTATCGCTACTCCGGGCGCACCGAGTGCACAACCGACGCCGACCCCGCGATCATCCGCCTCCGCATGCCCCCCGACATCACGGGCGCCGTCGACGGCGTCGAACTCGTGGTCCGCCTCGCCACCGGATCAGACGGGGCTGCCGTCGACGTGCTCCTCACCCTCGACGGTCAGGACGTCGGCTCGGTGCGCGCCGAGAGCACCCTCCGGGAGGTCCGCCGGACACTCCCGGTCGAGCTCGTTCACGGCACAGGAGATCTCTCCCTCTCGTCGCCGGTGCCGATCCGCGTCGACCATGTACTCTTGGTCCCCCGCCGAGCTACCCTCGCCCGCTCCACTGCCGCCAATTGAAGGGCCGAGCGGGCCTCCGCAGGAATTCTCTGGACCCCCTGCGTGCCGCTCGCTAGGATAATTCTACGTGTCCGGTAATTTTGCAGATTGGCTGATGCGGCAGCCCCTCTCGAGGCCGGGTGGGCCCCGTGTTCGCCGGCCATCACGGATCCCCGGGGTGCTGCGCTCGGGCGATATACGAGTGGTCTACCAGCCCCTCATCGACCTCGAGACGAATCGGGTCTTCGCCTACGAGGCCCTCGTGCGCAGCACGTCCCCGGAGTTCAAGTCACCCCCGGCGCTGCTGACCGAAGCGATCAACGCCGACTGCTGCGGAGCCCTGGGTCGTCAAATCCGCGAGGTCGCGGTCGCAGCCTGCCCCGACCACCCGCTCTTCATCAACATTCACCCGAACGAGTTCGACGAAGGCTGGCTCGTTCAGCCCGACGACCCGATTTTCGCTCACGACCACGCCATCTACCTGGAGATCACCGAGTCGGTCCCCCTGAGCCACTTCCACCATTGCAACAGCCTGCTGAACGAGGTGCGCAGCAAGGGGGCCTACCTCGCCGTCGACGACCTCGGGGCGGGGTACTCCAACCTGAAGTACATCGCGGACCTGAAGCCCGAGATCGTCAAACTCGACCGGGCCCTGACCGCCGAAATCGACGTGGACCGCCGCCAGCGGCTGCTCGTGGCCGGCTTGGTGCGGCTCTGCGTCGACCTCGGGGCCCGAGTCGTCGCCGAGGGCCTCGAGACCCAGGACCAGGCCAAGGCCGCCTTCGACGTCGGCGTGCACCTCGGCCAGGGATACGTACTGGCACGGCCGAGCTTTCCTCCGCCGATCTACGACCACGAGATTCTCAGCAGCCTCTACGAGCCACGGGTCAACGCTTAGAGCTTGGAGCGCAATGCCACGTTGAGGTCATCGGCGAGGGCGCGCGCTTCGAGAATGTTGTCTTCGATGCTGCAGTAGGTCCACGAACCGTAGCGGCCCAGGGAGTAGACCCCGCGGCTGGCGAGGATGCGCCTTTTCTTCTCGACGTCGGCCATCGACGCCTTGGTGATGTGCACATAGGCCGGGTCGAGGACCACCGAGTGCCAGGAGACGAGCTCGTGTCCGTCGATGACGCCGGCGCGTCCGAGGTCCCGGAGCACCTCGGCCTTCATGCGGTCGACCTCCGCAGCGTCGATGACCGCGTCCTTGTCGCGACCGACTTCCACATAGAGGCTCATGCGGTCGGTTCCGAAGATGTTGTCGTAGAAGCCGACGCGGTAAAACGAGAGGTCCCGGGACGGGTAGTACATCCAGTGAACGTCCTCGGGCCCCTTCCTGTCGAAGCCGAGATTGAAGACCAGCACCTTGTTCCAGCTGTAGATGGAGGGGTCGTGTTCGATGCCCGTCATGGTCAGGAGCCGGTCGAAGGGCGTCGAGCTGACCAGGTACTCGAAGGCGATTTCGCGGCGATCGGTCGTCGCAACCTTCTTCTGGAGATCGATGGAAACGAGGCGTTCTCCGAGGCTCACCCGCTCGTCGGGGACGAGGCTCTTGAGGGCGTAGACGTATTGAATCGCGCCCCCCTCCGGGTAGGTGAAGGTCGCGTTGTAGCTGACGTTGTCCGCGCTCTTCATGTTGCGGATGATGTCTTCGAGGTCTGCGTAGGGAAAAAACCGCCCCATCGCGTCGACGTCGAGGCGCGAAAGGTCGCAGGCGTAGAGCTTCTCGTTGTACGGAATCAAGAAACGCTCGGCGATGCCCTTTCCGAACTTGGCGTAGAGCATCTCCTGAAAGTTCGCCGGCTCCCCGGTGTCGTCCTTGAAGTAGAGCTCGTAGAGGCAGTCGACGAAGTCACTCTGCGGGAGCTGATGGATATTCTTCTGGAAGGGGAAGTCGACCTCAGCACCGCCAAACCGGATGCGACTCTCCTTCGACACCTCGAGGATCCGCTGGTCGCCCATGCGGGAGATGAGCTCTTTTTCTATCTCCGGGTTCTTGAAGTGGAAGAAGTGCCCCGAATAGTCCCAGACAAAGCCGTCCTGGAGGACCGTTCGGCAGTAGCCGCCGATCTCATCGTTGGCTTCGAGAACTAGGTAGTCGTCGGACTCGATATGCCCCGCGAAGGACAGGCCAGTGACCCCCGCCCCGCAGACCAAGTGCTTCACGCGCTCCATCAGGTACACCCTCCGCTGGTACAAGAGACTCGATCACAGCACGAGCCCTCGCAGCATATCTGCCCCTCACCGCAGGGCGCGCCGCAACTCGCCCCTCTCACGCAGTTTCCGAATTCGCAGGTCTCATCGAGCTGGCACCGCCGGCCGCACGCGCCGCAGTGAAAGATGTCAGCGCTGAGATCGGTGCACGCAAAGACGCCGGTCGCGCTCGGGCAACAAGTATCCTCAGCCGTGCCGGCGCAGGGACCCGCCTCGTCCCCGCAGAGGCACTCGCCGGCCTCGCAGCGAGAAGACGTCTCGGGTGTACACCGGTCATTGCAACCGCCGCAGTCCCGACTGTCCGTATTGAGGTCTGCGCAATACTCGGTCGCCCCGTCGTCCCGGGGCGGGCAACAGAAGCTGTCTTGGGTGCCCTGGCAGCCGTTGGTGACACGGCCACAAACGCAGTGGCTGCTCTCGCAGCGGGAGCCGCGGCCGTCAGCGCAGACGATCCCACAACCACCACAGTTGACGGGATCGCTCGTGATGGGGATGCACATAACCGACCCGGTCTCGCCGGGGCAGCAGGCTTCAGTCCGGTCACAGCCGGGCTCGCAACGCATGCCCGAGTCACGGGGGGGGCCGGAATCGACCCCGGTGTCGACCGCGCCGTCGGTCGCGGCGTCGGTGCTCACGGCGTCATCAGAGCACCCGGCGAGGAGCGCGAGGGCCAAAACCATGGCGATTCGGAAGAGCATGCGGGACACGCCAAAATCTACCCCCGACCGTCTCCCGTGTCGACGCGGTCGGGTACGACCTGGGGCACGCTCTGGGACACGACCTGGGACACGAAGCCGCGGACGATCGCGAGACACTCGGCCTCGTCTTCCCGGGCGAGGGCCACCATCTCCCCCGCCTGATCGAGGAGGGCCATGACCTCCCCTCGGGATTCTGGGTCCCCCGGGGTCCTCTCGAGCACATTCATCGGCTGCACCCGGCGCCCGTGTCGAGCATCGACGACCCCCTCTTGGTCGAGCGTCGCCCGGGGTCCACGCCACGCGGTCGTCAAGGGCAGAAGCGCCGCCTCGAGCTCCCCGCGAGCCGCCGGATCGCCGCCCGCAGCAGCTTCGACGAGGGCCATGGGCACGGCCCCGGCCAGACCAAAGGCACCGCTCGCTGTGCGCCGGAGGGCCGTCAGGTGCCCCACCGTGCCGAGGGCGACGGCGATGTCTCGCCCGAGGGAGCGCACGTAGAACCCCTTGGCCGCGCGAACCCGAAAGTCGACCTCGTCCCCCGTCGCCCGGGCGACCTCGAGGGCATGAACGAATACGTCCCGCTCGGGCACCTCGACCTCCTCCCCCTTTCGCGCCCGCTCGTAGAGTGGACGTCCCCCGACCTTGATGGCGCTGAATTTGGGAGGCACTTGCTTGCCCGCTCCGACAAACGTCTGAGCAGCCTCGGCCACGGCGTCGAGGCTCAGGGCCGGGATCGGGGCCTCGGCGACGACCTTGCCGTCGGCGTCGAGGGAGTCGGTCACGGCGCCGAGGGTCAGGGTGGCCTCGTATTCCTTGTCGGCGGCGGTGAGGTAAGCGACGAGCTTGGTGCCCTCCCCCACGGCGACCACCAGCACCCCGGTGGCCATGGGGTCGAGGGTCCCGGCGTGTCCCACCGCCCCGGTGTCGAAGGCTCGGCGCACCCGGGCCACGACGTCGTGGGATGTTGGGCCGCGGGGTTTGTCCACGACGAGCACGCCATGAAAGCGCGATGCGCGACGTTTACGCCCCACGGACCGTGCCTCCGAGGCTCTCGCCGACCGTCGCTTCGACCCTCGCCCGCGCGGCGGCGAGGGAGCACGACAGCGTCGCTCCGGCGGCGCTCCGATGCCCCCCACCGCCGAGGGCCCCTGCGATCTTGGCGACGTCGCAGTCGCCACTCGCCCGGAGGCTCAATCGCACGCGCCCGGTCTCGGACGGCGGGTCCTGCTCCCAGAGCAGCGCCGCAACCTCGACGCCCGCGACTCGCCGGCCGTAGCCGACGAGGCCGTCGATCATGTCGTCGGTCGCGCCGGTGCGCCCCAGGAGTTCACGATCGATCTCGATGATGGCGAGGCGCCCGTCGAAGGCGAAGTCGATGCGACAGAGCACCTCCCGGAGGAGTTCGAGGCGCGGCCGGGGCCACTCTTCGAAGAGCCCGCGTGCCGTGGGCCAGGGCTCGGCGCCAGCCTCCACCAACTCGGCTCCGAGGCGCAATGTCGCCGCGGTCGTCGATGAAAACCGGAAACCGCCGGTATCGGAGACGACGGCGGCATAGAGCGCCCGAGCAGCGGCCGGGGGCACCGCAGAAGGACCCGTCAATCCCAGGTCGCGCAGCAGCCCCCAGACGACCTCGCCGGTGGAGCACGCGGCGATATCTCGGATGACGTGGTCACCGAAGTCCTCGTGGGACGCGTGGTGGTCGAGGACGATCAACGGCCCGCGGATCTCTTCCGAGGGGAACGCCGCCGGCATCAGGGACGGGGCGGCGACGTCCGTGACGACCGCAGCGTCCCAACGACCGGCGCCGGGCAACTCCCGAAGGATCTCTTCTCCCTCGACGAGGAACGCCAGATGCGACGGGATCGGGTCCGGGCAGTAGACGTCCACCGTCTTGCCGAGGGCCCGAAGCCCACGAGCCAGGCCCAGGGCGGAGCCGAAGGCGTCCCCATCCGGGCTCCGATGACCTGCGACGAGGAATCGGTGCCCCCCGCGCAGGAGCGCACCGATCTCCCCGGTCATCAGGCTCAACTGTCCGCCTCGGGCTCGACCTCTTTGTCGTCGACCTCTTTGTCGTCGAACTCACCGGTGGACCGGAGTTCGTCGAGGATGCCCGCGACCCGCTGCGAGTGCTCGACTCCGGCATCCCACGCGAAACGTAGGTCGGGGGTCCGCTTCCCGGTGAGCCGCTGGCCTACTTCCCGACGCAGATACCCCCGAGCCCCCTCGAGGGCGAGGACCAGGTCGCGCTGCCGCTTCGCCGATGGGTCGGTCTCGAGCAATCGCACGTAGACCCGCGCGAGGGACAAGTCGTCGGTGACCTCCACCCGGCTGACCATGGCGCCCGCCGCACGCGGGTCGCGCACCTCTCCACGCAGGAGGAGTTCCGAGAGCTCGAGGCGGATTCTCTCGGCGACGCGCACCGAGCGCTTGAAGGGAGTTCCCGATTTCATGACTCACCCACGTGCTGAATGTCGAAGAACCGGTCGACGATGATGGCCTCGGTCGCCCCTTCGACGAACGCACTGACCTCGTCGAGCATGGAGTTGACGTGACGGCTGTCGTTGCTGACGACCGTGAAACCGAGGACGGCGCGACGATGTACGTCGTTGTCCCCGACCTCGGCCGCAGCCACATTGAAGCGACTGCGGGCCCGGTCGAGGATGCGGCGTACCACTTTCCGTTTTCCCTTGAGGGAATCGTTGCCCGGCAAGGACAGCGTAATGCGACAGATGCCGACGACCATCTCGGTCACTCGAGAGTGGCGGCGACCTCTTCCGTCTCGTAGCACTCGAGCACGTCGCGCTCCTTGATGTCGTTGTAGCCCTCGAGACCGAGACCACACTCGTAGCCGGAGGCCACCTCACGGGCATCGTCCTTGAAGCGCTTGAGGGAGGTCAGCTTGCCTTCCCAGATGTTCACGGAATCGCGAACGAGGCGGACCCTCGCGTTGCGGACCATCTTGCCTTCGGTGACCAGGCAACCGGCGATGGTGCCGACCTTGGGGATGACGAAGGTCTCCCGAATTTCGGCCTTGCCGAGCTCCTTCTCGATGATCTTGGGCGCCAGCAGCCCGGCCATGGCGAGTTTCACCTCGTCGACGGCCTCGTAGATGACCTTGTACATGCGCACGTCGACGTTCTGCTTCTTCGCCGTCGGGGCCGCCTGGCCCGTGGGGCGCACGTTGAAGCCGATGACGATGGCTTCGGAAGCACTCGCCAGGTTGACGTCGTTTTCGGTGATGCCGCCGACACCCGTATGGATGACGTTGACCTTCACGGCGTCGGTGCCGAGGTCCGTGAGAGCCTTGACGATGGCCTCGATGGACCCCTGGACGTCGGCCTTGATGACCAGCTTGAGCTCCCGGACGTCACCCGCGGCGAGCATCTCGTGGAGATCCTGAAGGGTACGAGCCGAGGTCGTCGCCTTCTGCGGGCCAGCGGCCTTCGCCGCCTCTGCGACTTCTTGGGCCTTCTTGGCGTCGGTGACCTTGTAGAAGAAGTCGCCGGCCTTCGGCACGTCGTTGAGCCCGAGGACCTCGACCGGGGTCGCCGGTCCAGCCTCGCTCACCTGCTTGCCGCGGTCGTCGGTCAGGGCGCGAACGCGACCCCAGGAGGCGCCCGCGACCACGTGGTCGCCGGTGAAGAGTGTGCCGTCGCGAACCAGCACGTTCGCTACCGGGCCACGGCCTCGGTCGACGTAGGACTCGAGGACC
>QMMC01000374.1 GCA_003647065.1 Deltaproteobacteria bacterium
GGAGCTCGTTCGGCGCATACGCCGGGTCCACCGCACCCGCGTCGCCGCGGTAGAACGCCGCACCGCTCGACGGCAGGCGCCGGATGTCTTCGCGGATGCGCTCGAGGAGCACCTCGTCGTTGGGCACGCGCACGTCCGCGCACCCCGAGGCGTGGACATGCACCTCGGGCCCGCCGATCGAAAGCGAGGTGAGCTTCTGGCTCTTGGCCCCCTTGATGAGCGCCGCCCCGGCGATGACCATGTAGGCCTGCTCGGTCATGTAGACCCGGTCGCTGATGAGCGGCATGTAGCCGCCACCGGCGATGCAGTCCCCGAAGACGCCGGCTATCTGCGGAACGCCTTCGGCCGAGAGCAGGCTGTTCATCTTGAAGATGTGCCCCGCACCCTTAGCCCCGGGGAACGACCGTGATTGCTCGGGCAAGAAGAGCCCGCTGCAGTCGACGAGATAGACCGTGGGCAGACGCAGACGCAGCGCCATGGTCTGGGCGCGTTGGATCTTCTCGGGCGTTTGGGGCCACCAGGAACCGCTCGCGACCGTGTTGTCGTTGGCGATGACCATGCACCACCGGCCCTCGATGCGGGCGAAGGCGGTCACCACGCCGGCCCCGGGGGACTTCAGGCCACCCTGAAACTCGACGCCGTAGTTGACCAAGGTGCCGACCTCGAAGGTGCGGGTCCCCGGGTCTTTGAGCGCGTCGAGGCGCTCCCGGGCGGTGAGCTTGCCCTTCTTGTGGACCCGAGCGACGTACTTCTCGCCCCAGCCGCCGTGCACCTCGCTCCGGGCCGCCCGCAGCTTGTCCTCGAGGGGCGCCATCTTCGCCACGTTGTCGCCGAAGGTGCGCTCGTCCGAGACGCGCGCTCGGGGGTCGCCGATGGGGATCAGAGGTACGTGGGCCATGGCTCGAGCTAGCTCTTCGTCGGTGGCCACCCGGGGATGGCGCGGGTGTCGTACTTGGAATCCCGAAACGCATCGGAGCCCAGGATGGCCAAATGCATCGACGCCGTCGTCGGAACGCCCTCGCAGACGAGGCCCTCGAGGGCGGCGATCATGTTCTTCCGGGCGGCGTCTCGGTCCGCGCCCCGAGCGATGACCTTGCAAAGCAACGAGTCGTAGTGCGGCGGCACCTCGTAGCCCTCGGCGACGTGGGTATCGACGCGGAGATCGTCACCCTCGGCCGGCATCTGCCACTTGGTGATGACCCCCGGCGCCGGCCGGAAGCCTTCGCTCGGGTCTTCGGCGTTGATGCGGCACTCGATGACGTGCCCTTCGAGGGCGATGTCGTTCTGAGTCACAGAGAGCGGATGGCCTGCGGCGACCCTGATCTGCTCGGCTACGAGGTCGAGGCCAGAACGCATCTCGGACACCGAGTGCTCGACCTGAAGCCGCGTATTCATCTCCATGAAACGCAAGACCCCGTCGTCGGTCTGCAAGAACTCCATCGTCCCCGCCCCGACGTAGCCTATCTGCTGGGTCGCCCGGACCGCCGCGTCGAGGGTGCGCAGGCGCTCCTCCGCATCGAGGACCGGCGCCGGCGATTCTTCGATGAGCTTCTGGTGATTTCGCTGCACCGTGCAGTCGCGTTCGCCGATGTGCACGACGTTCCCGTAGCGGTCCGCCATGAGCTGAATCTCGACGTGGCGTCCGCCTTCGATGAGACGCTCGAGGTAGACCCGGGGGTCGCCGAAGGCAGCCTGAGCCTCCGCTGAAGCGTCCCGATACGCCCCCTCGACCTCGTCGCCATTTCGAGCGACGCGCATGCCGCGCCCCCCGCCGCCGCTCTCGGCTTTGATGAGCACGGGGTAGCCCACCTCCTCGGCAACCGCGACCGCTTCGTCGGCGTCCGAGAGCACACCGGACGAGCCGGGGATGAGCGACAAACCCGCCTTGGCCATCGCGTCCTTGGCCGGCGTCTTCTTGCCCATCAAACGCATCACGTGAGCCGGGGGCCCGATGAAGCTGACCCCGTGCTGCTCCGAAAGCCGGGCCAGGACTGGGTCCTCGGCGAGGAACCCCCACCCCGGATGCAGGGCAGTGCACCGGCTCTGGACCGCAGCCTGGACCACCCGGGAGACGTCGAGGTAGCTCTCAGACGACCGCGCCGGCCCGAGCACCACCGTCTCCCGGTCCACGACCCAGGGAGCCCCTCGATCGGCCTCGCTGACCGCGAAGACCGGAACGATGCCCATCGCGTCGCAAGCGCGACCAACCCGCGCCGCAACCTCGCCGCGGTTGGCAATGAAGAGGCGGTGAAAAATCGCGCCCATGGGCCGCGGAAGCTACCACGCCCCCCGCCCCTTCCACCTCACTTCCGGCTACTTCTTCCGCGGCCGCGGCGCCTTCACCGGCTTATCCAAAGCCGCACTGACCGCAAACGCCACCAGCCCCGCCAGCCCCGCCGCCCCGGCGACCTTCAACGCGGCCTGCCACCAGGGCTTCTCGGAGGGCTCGGCGCTCGGGCCGATCGCCCCGAGGGTGGCCTGGCGGCTGCGCTCGAGGGCCTTGTCGACCCAAGTCGTGAGTTCCGCGACCGTGACCTCGAGGGACTCCGCGAGCTTCTTCAGGGTGAACGCGTCGGGCTGGCCGTGGCCGCGCTCCATGCGAGAAAGCGTCGATTGGGTGATGCCCACCCGCCGGGCGAGCTCCCCTTGGCTCATTCCCCTGCGTTCTCGCAGACTTGCAAGGACCCGCCCCAGCACCAGGGCGTAGACGAAAGCCTCGTTTTCGCCGCTCACAGCCTAAATCTAGCACGGTCTGGCAGATAGTCGGATTGCGGATCTCATTCGCGTGTGCATATTATGCAATCTACGCTAACCACGGAGGATGCGAATGGGCCAAGCAGCGCGGATTGTGGAGTTTGCCAAGAGCGGGAACCTCGCCGGTGGCGTGACCGACCTCAAGCGGGAGGCCAGCCAGCGCGGCCACGGCCAGCAAACCGCCCTCGCCGGGGCCGGGGGCCTTGTGGGCGGGATCCTCGGGTCGTTCCGCGGCCCCTTCGGCGCCGCCTTCGGAGCGCTCGTCGGCGCTTTGTTCGGCGCCCTCCTCGGCCAACGCCGGGACCGAGGCGTCGTCCCCACCCTCCCCCGGGGCAACGCCGCCCCACGCCGAGGACTCACTCGGCGCGCGGTGATCGAGGTGCCCGACGAGACGCTCTACGTGGACGCCGTGTACCGCGACTGAGGGGCACCGACGTTTCCTCGTAACGCTTCTCAGACCGCATGACTCCATTGGCCGGAGCGCGAGCAACTGCCGCGCCGACCACGCCGATCAGAGGAGACCATCATGCGAACTTTGACTCACGCCTGCACCCTTGGGGTGCTGCTCATCCCCCTCGTCTCGTTCATTTCAGCCTGCGACGACAGCGCCCCCGCCGCCGAGAACGACGCTGGCAACGACGCCGGCAACGACGCCGCGACGGCCACCCCGTTCCAAGAGCAGGCCGACCGAGGTGCCGTGCTCTATGGAGACAATTGCGCGCGATGCCACGGCGACGGCGGTGAGGGCTCGTCCCTCGCGCCGCGGCTGGTGGGCCTCGCCGAGGGCGCGCTGCCCCTCGACCCGCCTCCCAGTGCGATGTTTCGGGACACTCAATTCGTGACCGTGGGGGACGTGGCGACCTTCGCCGCGGCGAACATGCCCGCCGACGCGCCGGGTACCCTCGCCCTCGATGAGTATCTCGCCATCCTGGCCTTCGACTTGTTCGCAAATGGAATCGAACTGGTGGATGCTCTGACCCTCGAGGGGGCCGCCGGCCTCACCATTCCTCGGGAAGACACGCCATGAGCGCAGCCCATCACCTCGCCCTAGTCCCGGACACCGATTCCGAGGTGGTCACCCGAGTCCTCGGGGGTGACGTCCCAGCATTCGAGATCTTGATGCGCCGGTACAACCAGCGGGTCTTCCGCACCGTCCGGGCCGTGCTCCACGACGAAGACGCCGCCGAAGACGCCGCCCAACAAACGTGGATCAACGCCTACAAACACCTAGGGTCGTTCGAAGGCCGGGCGCGGTTCTCGACATGGCTCCTGCGCATTGCCGTCAATCAGGCATCGCGCGACGTGCGTAAGAGCCGTTCGCATCTGCAGCTCGCCACGGCCCCGCGGGCCGAAGCCGAGGCCGACACTCCGGAAGCCGAGGCCGCCCGGGTCCACCTTCGCAGCATCCTCGAATCCGCCATCGACTCCCTCCCCGAACCTCTGCGGGTGGTGTTGATCTTGCGGGACGTCGAAGAGCTCAGCGGCTCCGAGACGGCCGCCATCCTCGACCTCACCGACGAGGCCGCCCGGGTGCGCCTGCATCGCGCTCGCCGGCAGCTCCGGGGAAGCCTCGAAACGGTCCTCGAAGACGGTGTCGGAGAGGCCTACCCGTTCCTCGGAGCCCGCTGCAACTCGATCGTTGCGGCGGTCTTCACGGCCATCGCCGACTGAGGCGGAGCGCGAACCTGCCACGGCACCAGCACGCGGCGTAGTTCGCCCGAGGCGACCGCACTGCCTCGACCCCTGTACCCGGCCATCCCGTATCGCGGCGCGCGGCAACGGACACGGACACGGACACGGACACGGAGACAGACGCAGCCCCCACGGGGACCGTTCCTGCTCCGCAGCCGCCGGCAGGTAGCTCTACCGTCACACACACACAAAAAGACCGCCTCCGAATGGGAGGCGGTCCTTTCGTCGAGGTTGCGGACTCAGCTCAGGGAGCGAGGCCGACGACGCCGGCGTTGGTGTACCAGCGACCGACGGCTCCTCCCGTTAGATTCGTGCAGCCATAACACGAAGCAGCAGAGCAGTTGCCGCTGTGGCCGCCGGTCCATCCATCCCACTCGATGAGGGGACGGGTCGCCGTGCCAGCGATCACGGTACCGAGCTGCCCCTGGCTAACGCCCGTGGCGCCGTTGGGGTTGTCGGCGAGCGCTACCACGCGCTCTCCAACGTAGTACTCCCCGTCCGTCGTGCACGTGAGCCGCATGTTCTTGAAGTCGCTCGAGCAGGCGATGTACCACCGATTGTCCGTGGCCGACGCGGTGCAGGAGCCGCAGTCCGCGGCGCCGCAGTTGCCATCGTGACCGCCCGTCCACCCGGTCCACTCCGTGAGGAGCTCGACCCCAGCCCCGGTGTTGCCCGCGACCGCGAATCCCGTCGTCCCTGCCGCCACACCGCTCGTGCTGCCGGGGTTGGCGACGTTCGCGATGATGGGGTCATCGTCGGCGTAGGACGCACAGGCTGCGCCTGCGCAGCTCAGGAGAGCCGCGCAGGTCGGCGTGGCGCCCAGCCACGCTCCCCCCGTGATGCACCGGCTCTTCGTCGCTCCGCGCAGCTGGTAGCCCGAATCACAGCTGTAGGTCGCGTAGTCCCCAACCAGCCTGCCCGGGGCAGCCACTGAACCATTCGTGGGCGCGGGGGGAACCGCACAGTCTCCCGCGCTACAGGTCGGCGCCGCTCCGCTCCAGGATCCGTCGGCCTGACAGGTCCGGGACGAATCACCGATGAGCATGAAGCCGGTGTCACACGTGTAACCAGCGGTCGCTTCGTAGACCGTCGACGGGACGCTCACGCCACCATCTGCCGGTGCGGAGAGGCCCCCGCAGTCAACCACACCACAGACGGGCTCTGCCCCGGTCCAACTTCCGTCGGAGCCGCAGGTGCGCGCCAGGTCGCCGCTGGCCAGCGTGTAGCCGGTATCGCAGGAATACGTCGCCATCGCCCCGAAGGTCGTCATGCTAACGGTGAGCGACGCATTGGTGGGGGTCGAGAGCGCACCACAGTCGACCACGGCGCAGGTCGGCTCCATGCCACTCCAGGTTCCGTCGTCCTGACAGGTCCGGGACGAATCACCGATGAGCATGAAGCCGGTGTCACACGTATAGGTGCCGGTCGAACCAAAGGTCGTGCCGTCGGAGGCGACGGAGCCGTCGGTCGGATCCGTCAGCCCACCGCAGTCGACCGCTGCACAGGTGAGGCCGTCTCCAGTGAAGCCCGTGTTGCACATGCAAACCGCGCCGGTCGAGAACTCGGCGCACGTCGCGTTGGTGTCGCAAGCCGCGACCGTGTCGCAGTCGCAACCATCGGGTGTACCGTCGCCGTCGGCGTCCAGGCGGTCGTCACTGCCTTCACAAGCATCAACGTCGTCACAGACCCCATCGCCGTCGCTGTCGGTACCGACGCAGGAGGTCCCGGTGTCTCCGGCAGTACCGCTGTCGGGGGTGCTACTGTCAGAGGGCGTTCCGCTGTCCATGGCGTTCGCGTCATCGACGCCGGTGTCACCGACACCGGTGTCACCGGCACCTGTGTCGACGGCGACGCCGGTGTCCGTGGGCGTGGGAGTGCGGCCATCATCACCGCAACCAGCCACCACAAGCGCAGCTGTAAGAATCAAGTATGTTTGTGCTCTCATTGTCCGCAACTTGGGCTACTCCGACTAAATTGGCCAGCTTGAAATCGGGGCGAACGTTTTCGAGGCCCTGCCTTCAGAACCCCACCAGTTGGTGACGAGGCCACGAGCCTAGCGAGGGCACCGCAAGGGCGGCGCAGCGTGTGAAAACGCAACACCAATGGCCAACACCACGAATATCTGCTGGAACGACACGAGGCGGTCGTCCTGCGGAGCGCGACGTCGTGGGTGATACGGCGTCCCGTCCGAGACTTGCGCCCTACTCCGCGGCCGTCGCCTGCAGGTAGCTCTTGCCCTTGTACATGTGGGCCATCCACATGAAGAGGCCGGACGCGACGACCATGAGGACGGTGAAGAACCAGAAGAACTCGGAGAGCGTGAGGATGGACTCCATCGGCGCGAGGAACGCAACGAGCACGTTGCCGAAGGTCACGCCGAGGAGCCAGAAGCCCATGATGGTGGACTTCATCGCCCGGGGCGCCTGGGTGTAGGCGAACTCGAGGCCGGTCACCGAGACCAGGACCTCGGCGGTGGTCATGATGACGTACTGTCCGACCTGCCAAAAAACGGTGATCTGCTCGCCGGTCTCGGCGAGGGCCTCGATCTTGCTCTGAAGAATCGCCGCGCAGGCAAACGCGGCTGCCGCGGTGAACATACCGACGGTCATCTTCTGGAGCGGCCGAATCTCGACGCCGCGCCTGGTGAGTGGCCCGTAGACCAGGATGTTCAGGCCCGGGATGATCAGCATCACCATGAGGGGGTTGAGGGCGGCGATTTGGCTCTTGAGCAGCTCGAGCTCCCAGACCTTGCCGGTGGACATGTCCATGAACGCCGCGACCGCGAGCCCCACGACCACCAGACCGGCAACCCCGGATGTCACGGTGCGAGGGATCTTGTGATTAGCCACGTACAGGAAGAGCCAGGTCCCGCCGTAAAGCGCGAGCGTCACGGTGGCGATGATGACGAAGTACCCGGTGTGCCAGGGCAGGCTCACGGTGAGGTCCATCTGCCCAGCCTGCTTGATCCACGTCGAGGCGTGCTGGTCGAAGAGGGCCCAGAAAACACTGACCATCGAAAAGACCAGGGCGATGCGCAGCACCGCCGGGGGGCCTTCGGCCGCTTCGTCCCCGAAGTGGTCCCGGGCGACGTCGAAGAAGCCCTCGCCCACTTTCCGCTTCGTGCGGTTCTTGAAGGAGTAGAGAGCGACGGCGAGGAATCCGTCGTCCTCCTTCTGCTTTTGCCGCGCATTGAAGATGGCTAGGCCGACGGCAAAGATCACGGCAGCGATGACGAAGTACCACCACGCCTCTACCGCGAGAAAACCGAGATACGTCGAGAGGTACTCGGCGTAGAACTCGGCGCCGCTGAGGCCCTCGGCGGACGGGGGTTCGTAGTGCCCGCCGACGACGAAGACCGCGAGGATGATCGCGAAGACCGGAGCAAAGAAGAGCGCCGACGCAACGAAGTCCATCATGCCTAGGCGCCCACCGGGATGCGGTGGTACGTGCACGAACTTGTTGCGGCCCATCCAGAAAACCACGGTGGCGACGCCCATGACGATACCGGGGACACCAAACGCGACCTCCGGGCCGTACCACTCGTAGAGCAGCGGCGTGATGAGCGTGGAGAAGAACGAC
>QMMC01000375.1 GCA_003647065.1 Deltaproteobacteria bacterium
GCACACCCCGCGCCGTCATGTGCGCAAGCCCCGGGGCGCGGTCCCTGGTGCGGTCATGGTCGACCGGGAGCGGGTCACCTTGCTGCGCTATGAGCCTATCCGGTTGAAGGCTCTGCTCGCCACAGAAGAGCGCTAGCCGCCTGTCGAAGGACTCAGGCGACCCCTCTCAGCCCTGGTCAGGCTCCCAGCGCTTCAACAGTGCTGCCAGTCAAACGTGAAAAAGCCATCTGGAACTAAGTCCAGATGGCTCCTTCGACTCTGCTCCTTCCAGTAACGGAAGGACGCGCTGGCGTTCATCTCGTTCGAGCGCCCCCCTGAGTGCGTAGGCTGCTCTTACCATTGATCATCGGAGTAGCGTGCCCACCCCGATGGGCTCGGGGCACGCCGTGGCGGGCGCTCCCGAGATGAACCAGCGCCCAGTGCTACTTCTTTTTACGAGCGGCCTTCTTGGCCGGACGCTTAGCAGCCTTCTTGGCCGGGCGCTTAGCAGCCTTCTTGGCCGGGCGCTTGGTTGCCTTTTTGGCAGCCTTTTTGGCCGGACGCTTGGCCGCCTTCTTGGCAGTGCGTTTTTTCGCAGCCTTTTTGGCGGGACGCTTCTTCGCGGCCTTTTTGGTCGTGCGCTTCTTCGCAGCCTTTTTAGTGGTGCGCTTCTTCGCAGCCTTTTTGGCCGGTGCCCGGCGCTTCGCCGGCTTCTTCGTGGTTTTTTTCTTGGCAGCCATTTGAAAACCTCCTCCTACTGGGGTCTCAAGATGTTGCGTAGCGTATTGTCACGTCATGCAACGTGTCAAGCACTCCAGCACATAATTTATACCTAACTTACCAGTATTTGACAGGTTAGTGAACATAAACTTAACCAAATAGACGGAATTATTGAGAAAAAAACATATGGCGATCTAGGTATCCGGAACCGTTGAGAAAGCCGGGATCGGGATCTTCGGAGCGTTGACAGGCCCCCTCGAGGCCTCCTAACGTCCGCGACCGGAGGCTTGGATGGCAATGCGTGACACTCGTGGACTGACATTTGGGGCGCTTCTTCTGACCAGCTTGGCGGCCATCGGCTGCGGGCCCTCGCAGGAGGATCTGGACGCGGAACTCTCTCGGGTTCGTTCCCTCCGGGAGGAGCTCCGAGACGCTCAGGCGGAGCGGGAGAGCCTCGAGTCGCGCCTGGGCGCGCTGGCAGCCCAAAATGTGGAGCTCGCGGGGCGCCTTCGGGCCCTCGGAGAGGACGTAGAGGAGCTCGAGGGCACGCGAGTGAGCCTCGAGGGCCAACTCGGGGAGACCCAACGCGCCCTCGCCGAGCTCCGGGCACGAGAGGCCCAGGCCCAGGCCCGGCTGGATACATTCCGCCAAATGCTCCAACGGCTCCGAACCCTCATTACGGCGGGGACCCTCCGAGTCGAGATCCGCAATGGCCGCATGGTGGTCGTCCTGGACGAGGCCATTCTCTTCGACTCCGCCCGTGCGGGATTGAAGGAAGAGGCCCACGCGCCCCTCACGGAATTGACTGGGGTTCTCGGGGGCCTCCAGGGACGCTCCTTCCAGGTGACCGGGCATACCGACAACATGCCGATCCACAATCGCCGCTTCGACTCCAACTGGGAGCTGTCCTCAGCCCGGGCCGTCACCGTGGCGCGCTTCATGATCGAGCAGGGCCTCACGGCGGGCCGAGTGTCCGCAGCCGGGTACGCAGAAACCCAGCCGATCAACGACAACTCCACTCCGGAGCTCCGGGCTCAGAACCGACGCATCGAAATCGCTCTGATGTTCAACCTCGATGAGCTGCCGGACCTAAGCAGCCTGGAGTGAACTCCGCTGGGAATAGAGTGCTATTGTCAGTGGTTTCGTACCGTCACCGGCGCATTGGGGCGGCGGGGACGACCTGACGGAAAAACAGGTTGACGATAGCGGGGGTCATGAACTAGATTCCCCCGACTCGGGATCCATCTGGCGGCCGTTTGGTTGCGTTGACGCTAGAGGGAGCGTCTCACTCAGTGTCCAGCACTCCTGCCGCAGTTTGCGGGACGGAGCAACGGCCACCGGGTCCTGAGCGGCATTGCCGCTAACTAGGAGTACTCCTGATGCAGGCTCGGAAGCACGTGTTCAAGGTCGGGGACAAAGCCATTTACCCGGCTCGTGGCGTCGCCGAGGTGGTCTCCATCGAAGAGAAGGACTTCGGTGGCAATTCCCTCAAAGTCTACGTGCTCCGCCTTCTGGATACCGAACACAAGATCATGGTCCCCGTGGCGAACGCCAAAAACGTTGGTCTTCGCCCGCCGATCTCCGAACGTCAAATCCGCGAGATCTTCAAGATCCTCAAGGAAGAGGAGATCACCTTCGACAACCAAACATGGAACCGCCGCTATCGCGGGTTCATGGACAAAATTAAGACCGGTTCCGTCTTCGACGTCGCCGAGGTCATGCGAGACCTCTACCGCCTCAAGGCGGAGAAGTCGCTCTCCTTCGGAGAGCGCCAGATGCTTGAAAAAGCACGGGCGCTCATCGTGAAAGAGATCGCCGTGGCCCGGCACCGAAGTGAGGAAAAGGTCCAGGCGCAGATCGAAAAGATCTTCGCCATCAACTGAGGGTGAACCGAGCCCCCCACCGATATCGGCGCATCCGCTTCGCGAGGCTTCCATTTGAGGAAGCCTGCCCGCGACAGCGGATAGGTGCGTCCGTCGAGCCGGGGCGAAGTACATCTTTGCAAACTTCGAAACCTCTCACCTCGGCTAGCTGGGGATGGCGAACAATACACTTCTCATCAACGTGGACGTCGGCGAAACCCGCGTCGCACTCATCGAAGACGGTATCCTCGCGGAGCTCTACCTAGAGCGAAACCGCGAAGAGAACCCGGTCGGCAATATCTACATGGGTAAGGTGACCCGCGTCCTTCCGGGGATGCAGGCCGCCTTCATCGATGTGGGTCTCGACCGCGCCGCCTTCCTCCATGTCGAAGACGTCATCTCGAAGACTCAACTCGACAAGATGGTCGCGGAAGACCCCGACGAAAACGGCCGTGGGGGGGGGCGTAACGGCAAGGCAAAGAGCCGCAAGCGAGTCTCTCGGAAGACCCCGATTCGCGACGTGCTGACAGAAGGCCAATCACTGATGGTCCAAGTCAGCAAGGGGCCGATCAGCACCAAGGGCGCCCGGGTCACGAGCCACATCGCGCTCCCTGGGCGCTACGTGGTCTACATGCCGACCTTCGAGCAGGTCGGCGTCTCGAAACGCATTGGCAACGACAAAGAACGCCGACGCCTCAAAGAGGTCATCGACCAGATCAAGCCACCCGAAGGGGGCGTCATCGTGCGCACCCTGGCGGCGGGACTCACCAAGAAGAAGCTCAAAGCCGACATCGGCTACCTGGTGAAGATCTGGCAGGAGACCGAAAAGCGGAAAGCCGAGGTCAAGAAGGCCCCGGCGCCGATCTACACCGAGCTCGACGTGGTGCTCCGGGCCGCCCGGGACCTCTTCGACGAGAACGTCGACAAGATCATCATCGACGACAAGACCGAGCACGAGCGCCTGGTGAAGTTCCTCGAGGACTTCCTGCCCGAGCGAGCCGGCGACGTGGAGCTCTATGAGGGCGACGAGCCCTTCTTCGATGAGTTTGGTGTCGAAGAGGAGATCGCCCGAGCCCTGGCCCGGCGAGTCAGCCTCCCGTCCGGCGGCCACCTGGTCATCGACCAGGCCGAAGCGCTCACGGCGATCGACGTCAATACGGGACGCTTCACGGGCAAGGGCAAAGACGTCGAGGAGACGATCTTCCAGACCAACCTCGAAGCAGCGAAGGAGATCGCCTACCAGCTGCGCTTCCGAAACATCGGAGGCATCATCGTCCTCGATTTCATCGACATGGAGCGCTCGGGGCACCGAGACAAGGTCTACAAGGCCATGCTCGAGGTCCTGAAAAAGGATAAAGCCAAGACCACGGCGCTGCGCGTCAGTGAACTGGGGCTCATCGAGATGACCCGCAAGCGGACCCGCGAGTCCCTCGGGCGAACCCTCTACGAACCTTGTTTCTATTGCGACGGCACGGGGCAGCTCCGGTCGAAGGCGACCATCTGCCACGAGATCTTCAAACAGATCCGCCGCGAGCGGGACAACCTCGCCGGCTACAAGATCATCATCAACGCGCATCCCGCGATCTGTGACGTCCTGACCCGCGAAGAGAAGCGGGCCCTCGACGAGACGGCGTCTGAGTTCCAGCGCCGGATCGTGTTACAACCGCGTAAGGACTATCATCTCGAGCAGTTTGATCTGACGGGAGCGTGAGAGCGATGAGCGACGAGGGGCCGGACAAGCGAACCGACGAACGCATCACGATCAACAAAGAGTTCGAGTCGTTCGACGCGTTCATCCACGAATACGTCACGAACATCTCCCGAACCGGCGTCTTCGTGAAATCCAAGCAGCCGCTTCCGGTGGGGACGCGGGTCAACTTGCGCTTCACGGTCATCATGGACGACATCGAGACCATCGAGGGTGTGGGTGAGGTCGTTCGACTCGAGAGCGACCCGCCGGGAATGGGCGTGGTCTTCACTGAGCTGAACAACTACTCCCAGGGGCTCATCGATCGTCTGCTCACGGCCCACCCCACGGAAACCTCCGAGGGCGACGCGAACGAAGAGCCAGACGAGACCCCTTGAGCCTCATCTCACGGCTCAAGAAAGCAGCGGGGGCAACATTGGGCGACCTGCGAAATCGGTCCTACGGGACATCGGGCAAACGCCTATCCGAGCTCAGCGACGGAGAGCTCGAAGAAGAGGTCATACGGCGCCGCCGTGAGCGAGCCCGGCGACGTGGTGGCAAGCTCGACCGGCAAGCGGTCTCCCCCCAGCAGAAACGAGAAGAGCAGTGGTACGCCAACCTCGAACTCGAGCCCGGGGCCAGCCTCGACCAGGTTAAACGGGCCTACCGAGAGCTCATGCGGCGCTATCATCCAGACAAGCACCTCGGGGACCCGGAGCGGCACAAGGCAGCGACCGAACTGGCCCAAAGCCTTACGGAAGCCCACCGAGAGCTGAGTAAACACCTCGGTAAGTAACACGGCGCTCCAACCCGCAGCCGGCGACCCGGCCTCGGGGCAGCGGCCCTACTCGGCCTTCAGGTAGCCGGCCTTCAAGAGCTTGACGAGGACTTCGCTGGTCTTGAGGTCGGAGGCGAGGCTCTTGTTGAGCACCGTCTCTACGTGGCCGTAGTTGTAGGCGATCTGCAGCACGTCGAGCTCTTCGGGGTCGAGATCGCGCAGCGGCGGAATCAGCGGCATGTTGATGGAGATGGTGGCGGCGAGGTCGGGCATGTCCGGGCCCAGGCGCCGCACCTCGTCGAGCTGCCGCATGGCCTCCATCAGGAGACCTTCGGTGGTCATCTGAATCGGGTCGGCGAACTCGCGCTCCGACGGCGGGTCGAGCTCGAAGGTGCCCTCTTCCCAGGTGAGACAGCGGACGAAGCTCTTGATGGGGTTGACGTCGAAGTTGTCGTTGATGGTCACGAAGACCACGCGCCCGGTGTCGAGGAAGATCTGTCCGACGTCGCGGTCGGTGCGCACCACGAGCACGCCGCTCTTCTTGGAGGCGCCGAAGAGCTGCAAGAGATCGGGGAGCGGAACCTCGGCGATGGAGCCGGTCATCGACCGGACCTGGGAGGTGCGCTTTGCCGCGCCGACCTCTTCGAGGCGCTGCCGTGCGTCGTCGGCGTCGCCGGAAGCCTCGGAAGCGACGAGCTTGATGATGCTCGTCCCGATCAGGATACGGTCGCCTTCGGAGAGCTTGGTTCGCTTGACCTTCTCGCCGTTGACGAAGGTGCCGTTGGTCGAGCCCAAATCCTGGATGAAGATCTGCTCCGTGGTCACGGTGATCTTCGAATGCCGGCGCGAGACCATGTCCTCGACGAGGACCATGTCGAGCTCGCTCGAACGGCCGATGACGATCTCTCCCTGCGAAGGCAGGGGAAACTCGCCCCCCTGGTACTTCCCGGAGATGAAGCGAAGCGCGAAGGCCTTCGCAAGCTGCGGGGGCGAATGAGGGCTCATCTTGGGGGCGGAAGGCTCCATCTCGGATTCCCGGAACAACCCAGGAGTTTCGTAAGGTTAGAGGGTGGGAACATTCGCGGTCAAGATGTGGGAGACACACCCCCCACGGGAGCGCCCAAATGATACAAAGTGACGGGTGGCGGGTAGGACGACAACCCTGAGCCCGAAGTGATGGGCGGCACGAAAGTCGGCCTGAAAGCCGGCTTTTTCTGGGCGGGGCTCGCGATCCTGGGCGCCGCCGCCGTGGTCCCCGCGATTTTCCCGGCCCAGGCCCGGGCCCAGGCGGCCGATCCCCACCTGACTTGGCGGACGGTTCGGACCAGCCATTTCGAGATCCACTACCACGAACCCCTCGGCCTGGTGGCCCGGAGGGTCGCCGCCATCGCCGAGCGGGCCCACGAGCGCCTGGCCCCGCTCCTGGACCACGAACCGTCGGAAGTGACGCGCATCGTCCTGAGTGACAACTCGGACTTCGCCAACGGGTCGGCCACGGTGATCCCATTCAACCGCATCCGGCTCTTCGCGACCGGCCCGGAGGACATCAGCGCGCTCTCCGACTTCGACGACTGGCTCACGCTCTTGGTGACCCACGAGCACACGCACATCCTCCACCTCGACACCATCGGCGGCATCCCGGCGCTCATCAACATGGTCTTCGGCAAGATCTACCCACCGAACTCGGTGCAGCCCGGCTGGTTCCTCGAAGGCCTCGCGACCTACGAAGAGTCTTTGCACACGAGCGCCGGCCGCATTCGATCGACGGTCTTCGACATGTACCTGCGCACGGACGCCCTCGAAGGGCGGCTCCTGCGCATGGATCAGATCTCCAACGCGGTGGACCGCTTCCCCCGGGGCAACGTGCGCTACCTCTATGGGTCGCGGTTCATCGAGTTCATCGCGGAGCGCTACGGCCACGAGGCGCTGACCGCGATGAGCCACGACTACGGGAGTCAGTTGATTCCCTACGGCGTCAACCGCACCGCCGAGCGCGCGACGGGGAAGACCCTGGTCGAACTCTACCAAGAGTGGCTCACCGCAACTCGCGGCCGGTATCGGCGCACGGCGAGGAGGATTCGAAGCCAAGGGCTCCGAACGGGTCAGAACCTCACCAACCACGGGATGGAGGCGAGGGCCCCGCGCTTCCTCGACGACCGACAGCTCGTCTACTACGCGTCCGACGGCCGCGACCGCCCACAGCTCCGGGTCATCGACGCCCGCGACGGTGAAGTCCTCGGCGAACTCGACCGGGCGAGCGGCGCGGCCTATTCGTCGCCCCACCCGGACGGCCACCACGTCTATTACAGCAGCCTCGAAACACATCGCGATCTCTACAACTTCTACGACCTCTTTCGCATCGACCGCCGCGGAGGGAGCCGGGAGAGGCTCACCCGGGGCATGCGCGCCCGGGAGCCCGACGTCTCACCGAACGGACGACGGCTGACCTTCGTCATCAACGGCGCCTCGACGACGCACCTCGCCGTCGCCGACATCGGCGACATCGAGGGCACCAAAGAGATCATCTTTAGGAGCCCTCGCTTCCATCAGGTCTACACCCCGAAGTGGTCCGGGGACGGCCAGACCATCGCGTTCAGCGCATGGCGAGAGGGCGGCTACCGCGACATCCTCCTCATCGACGTCGCCACCGGCCGAGTAGAAGAGGTGACCCGGGACCGAGCCCTCGACATCGGCCCCGCCTGGGGCCCCGGCGGCCGGTACCTCTACTTCGCGTCGGACCGCACCGGCATCTCCAACATCTACGCCTACGAGCTGAGCAGCGGCCGCACGCTCCAGGTGACCAACGTCCTCGGCGGGGCGTTCTCGCCGACCATCTCGCCGGACGGCACCCGAATCGCCTACCTCGGTTTTGCACGGGATGGCTGGGACATCTGGGCGATGGACCTCGACCCCAGTGCGTTCCGCCCCGCGGCGCCGTACCTCGACGACCGCCCCGCCGCCGAACC
>QMMC01000376.1 GCA_003647065.1 Deltaproteobacteria bacterium
GTGGTCTCGGCGATTTCCCATCTACTGGACCCTGCTCACCCTCGGCCCCGTCGCGGTCAGCGGAACGATCTACGTCAACGGTCAGATCGAACATTTCGTCGGGAGCCTCACGGGCATCGCATCCGTGCTGAAGGTCCTCGGCCCGCTCCTGGGCTTCCTGACCACCTGGGGCATCCTCTTCTCAGCCTACCGTTGGCTCCCGAATACCCACGTGCGATTTCGCCCCGCGGCCATCGGAGCGGTCTTTGCAGCCCTCGCTCTGGAGTTCGGCAAGGCCACCCTCGGGGCCTACGTCGGCAACGCTTTCAGTGTGCGCTATCTCTACGGGAGCCTCGGTCTGATCCCCCTCTTCATGTTCTGGCTCTACCTCATGTGGCTCATCGTGCTCTTCGGCGTAGAGGTCGCCGCGGCGGTCCAGAAGTTCGGTAGCGGCAAGGTTCAGGACGACGACGAGCTCGCGGAGCGTTCGCCGCGGATCACCGACCCCGGCGTCCTGGTGGTGGTTATGCAGCTGATCGCGAGGCGCTTTGGCGACGGAGAGACGACCGACGTCCGGGGCGTGACCGATGAGCTCAGGCTCGAAGAGCGCACGGTGCTGCACATGCTCGACGCACTGGTCGACGCCCAGCTGCTCCACTGGCTCGACCGGGACGCAGGGACGGTGACTCCCGCACAGCCGATCTCGAAGATCAAACTCGACGCAGTCCTCGACGTCGGTTTCCGCCTCGCCGGAGACCTGCCCACCCGTACCATCCCGCTCCTCGGCCGGCTGCGCGACGTCCAACGAGACCTGGCTGGTGAAACGGATCTCGAGGCGTTGATGCAGTCGAAGCCCGAGGCCGACGCCGGATAGCGGCAGCGGCGAAGAAACTCAGCTCGCGGTGTGCTTCTCGATCATCTTGCCGAGGCGCGGCATGGCGGCCTCGACACTCTTCTTGGCCTGACCGCGAAGCTTCTGGTAGGTGCCCTTGACGACGCGGTTCTTGGACTTGACCGCTTTCTTGTCGGTGATCGAAAGGAGGGCGTCGGCGGCCGCGCTCGAATGGGTGACGAAGTGTTCGCCAACGCCCCGCCCGCCTTCGTTCGCCTCCTGAAACATCGGGTCGAGGGCCTGAGCAAACTCGGGGATGAGGTCGCTGACTACTCCGCGGATGAAGCCGGGCTTGATGCTCTTGACCGCCTTGAAGCCAGTCTTGATGGCGATTCCGCTGAGGCCCTTCTTGTCGGCGACCTCCTGATCGAGCAGTACGAGGCAGTCTTCGATCACGATTTGCTTCTTGTCATCGGACGCTAGAGCTTCTTCCAGGCTGGGCATCGGCGGCAAGATTGCGCAAACCGATCTCGAACGCAAGCAGGCGATACCTGCTTGCGTCTGCCTGTTCAGGCGGACTCGATCGTACCGGCGTCGAGGAGCTCGATCAAAGTTTTGAGCACCGCCAGCCGCGGCATGGCGGCGATGTCGAGCAGCTCGTCGATGGAGTGCTCGCCATCGATGAGTGAGAGCAGAAAGCCAGCTCGATGATCGAGGCCGAGCCAGCGCACCTCCGACGCCGGGAGATTCAGGCGCGGCACGGCCCCGGTCCCCCCGAGGCGAGCCGAATAGAGATGGTCGAGACGCACGCGGCAGAGCGCCGCATAACGTGCTGCCTCCGGGTGGTCCGGTTGGCGCCCGAGGATCAGCTCCGCCGCGAGCAGCGCACCGGTGAAGTCGTCGAGGGCGAAGCGATCCGTCATCTCCGACGAGAGGTCGATCGCCGACTCCGACGGCTGGCGTCGGTTCACGAGATCGAGCGCTCCGCCGGCCCCTTTGGGGCCCGATGCATCGGTGTCAGGGGGTGGAGGAAAACGCGACTTGGTCACGGGGCGATGCACACCGCTCCCCCGGGCGACGCGCTCGCGGCTCCAACCATCGTGGGGCGTATCCACCGGCTCGCCCGAGCGACGGGGGGGAGACGCCGGCGGTGGCTCCGAGGGGTGTTTCTGGCCAGCCCCCGGTAACGCGAGGGGCGGCCCCTTGAAGGCGAGAGTAATCCGCTTCTTGGCGGCAAACGGATTGCGCCGGCTCGGACGTGAACTCTTCGAGTCGGAGTCGGAATCGGAGTCGGAGTCGGAGTCGGAGTCGGAGTCGGAGTCGGAGTCGTGAGACATCACCGGGGGCGGCCTCAGCCGGCCTTGCCCACCACTCCCTTGAACATCCGGTGTGTGCGTGAAAGCGCGTCGATTTGCTCCTTGAGCCCTGCCGCGTCGCCCCGCTCCATCAGTTCTCGAGTCGCGTCGACGACCGAGCGTGCCTTGGTGATGGCATCACGGCCGAAGTCGCTGCCGGCCACCACCTGCTCGACCTCCGGGAAGAGCTTCTCGATCTCGGCGATGAGGGTTTCGGCCTGCTGCTTCGCTTCTTCCATGCCCTCGTCGGTACGGCGAGCGACCGCGAACTCTCGGGCCTCCTCGACCATCTGATCCAACTCGTCTTCGGTCAGACCACTCGAGGCGGTGACGGTGATGGACTGCTCCTTGCCGGTGTCGAGGTCCTTGGCAAAGACGCTCACGATCCCGTCGGCGTTGATCTCGAAGGTGACATCGACGGTCACCTCGCCGGCGGGCGCGCGGCGAAGGCCGGTGAGAATGAACTCGCCGAGCAGCTCGTTCTCCTTGGCGCGGCGCGACTCGCCCTGGAAGACGATGATCTTCACCGCCGTCTGGTTGTCCTTGACGGTGGTGAACTCTTTGCTGCGGGAAGTCGGAACCGTGCTGTTCTGAGGAATCAGCTCTTCGAAGTACTCGCCGACGACCATGATCCCGAGCGTATGCGGGGTCACATCGAGGAGGACCATGTCGATGGAGTCATCAACGAGGGCCGAGCCCTGAATGGCGGCCCCGAGGCCCACGACCTCGTCCGGGTGCACGCCCTTGCAGGGCTCGCGCTCGAAGAACTCCGACACCGCCGCCTGAACCCGCGGCATGCGCGTCATCCCGCCGACCATGATCACGTCTTCGATCTCGTCCTTGTCGAGGCCCGCCTCTTCGAGCGTCATCTCGCAAATCTGTACCGTCCGAGCCACGAGGTCGTCGGTGAGTTCTTCGAGCTGGGCACGAGTGAGCAGGCGCTGCAGGTGCAGGGCCTCATTGCGGGTGCTCGAGATGATGAACGGGAGATTCACCTCGGTCTCGGTGACCCCGGAGAGCTCGCACTTCGCCTTCTCGGCAGCGTCCTTGAGGCGCTGCAGCGCCATGCGATCCTGACGGAGGTCGGTCGAGTGCTCTTCTTTGAAGCCCTGAACGAGCCAATCGATGATGCGCTGATCGAAGTCCTCGCCGCCGAGGAACGTGTCGCCGGCGGTGCTGATGACCTTGAACACGCCTTCGCTCGAGATCTCGAGGATCGAGATGTCGAAGGTTCCGCCGCCGAGATCGTAGACCGCGACGGTTCGATCGATCTGCTTGCCGAACCCGTAGGCCAGCGCGGCCGCGGTGGGCTCGTTGATGATGCGGATGACGTCGAGGCCAGCGATGGCCCCGGCATCCTTCGTCGCCTGCCGCTGCCCGTCGTTGAAGTACGCAGGCACCGTGACGACGGCCTTCTGGATCTCGTGGCCGAGATAGTCCTCGGAGATGACCTTCATCTCCTGGAGCACCATCGCGCTGATCTCCGGAATGCTATAGACCTTGTCACGGAGCTGAATCCGACAATCGTCGTGAGGCCCATCGACGATGCGATAGGGGCACGTGGCCATGGAGTTCTTCACCTGCGCGCTGTCGAACTTGCGCCCGATCAACCGCTTGGCCGCGTACACCGTATTTTCGGCGTTGGTCACAGCCTGGCGCTTCGCGATGTGCCCCACCAGCCGCTTGCCGGCCTCGGTGATTGCCACCATCGAGGGAGTAACCTTGTACCCGCCGCGATTCGCGATCACGACGGGGGTCTGATTTTCGAGCACGGCGACGCACGAGTTGAACGTGCCGAGATCGATCCCGATTACCTTCTCCATTCGGTCCTTTTCGTAGGGCGGCGAACTCTATGTCAGCTCGCGCAGGAGATTCTCGACCATCTCGTCCCGGGGATCCAGCGCCTTGGCCTCTTCGAGGAGCCGACGGGCGCTTTCAGGCATGCCAGCACCGTGAAAAATGAGCCCGAGGGTCTTTTTCGCGTCAAAACTCGAACCATCGAGGTCCACAGCTCGCTGGGCGTATTGCTTTGCCCGGGAGAGGTCGCCCGAGGCCTTGAGCAGGCCGTAGGCCGCTTTCCAATGGGCCTCGGGGTCATTCGGGCGCCCGTCGCACACCTTGCCCCAGCTGAGAGCGGCGTCGGCCCACTTGCCGTTCTTCTCCTCGTAGGCGGCCTGGCCCCGGTAGGTATCGGCGAGATCGACGGCCAACTCTTGGGCGACGCGGTCGTGGTAGGCCGACACGTCCTCCCGCTCAGGCGCCAGGGCCGTCGCGAGGCGTAGATAGTTCGCCGCCGAGACGAGGTCGCCGGCCTCCTCGTCTCGCTTTGCCTGAGCCACATAACGCTGGGCCATGTCGACGCCACCGGTGTGCACGGCGCTCATCTTGAGAGAGGTCGCCAACCCGCGGATGACCTGACTCCTGTCAACGGGCGGACGCGAACTCGCCCCGGGAGGGGCTTTGCTGGACCGCGACCCGGGGGGAACAGAGCGCCGCTGCCCAGGGAGCTTTCGTCCCGCCGCCGCCGCGAGCTTGCGCGCCATCAGCCGGCGCTTCGTGTCGCGAGCCGCCTCGCTCGTCGACGGCGCGGACGGACGTTGCGAAGGCCGGACCGACGGCCGCGTCGGTGCGGATGACCGCGGCGATGGGGGGCGGGAGGGTGTCGATGAGGGTGTCGATGAAGGCGCCGCGGAGGCCACCGGTGCCGACGGTATCGCGGGGGCGGCGGGAATCTCTGGGGAAGCCTCCATCGCAGGGGGAAGTACCGACTCCCGCTCCTTCGCGACCTCCTCCGCCTTGGCCTTGCCCTTCTCGAGCCTCTGCTCGGCCCGGAGCGTCTTCAGGCGCAACCCGATGTAGGCGTCGTATTCGGCGCGACGCTTCTTCTTGCCGAGGACCTCGTAGGCTTCGGTGAGGCGCTTGAAGACCGCGACCATCTTGGCCTTGAAGGCGCCGAGATCCTTCCCGTACATCGTGTCCGGGTGAAACTGCTTCGACAGCTTGAAGTACGCGGTCCGGATGGCTTTCTTTTCGTCGTCGGGACCGACCCCGAGGACCTCATAGAGCGTCAGCTCGTCCATCGTATAGAAGGCCCGGAGGATCGCTTTCCTGCGCTCGGGCCCGAGGTCGGCACCCGCGGCTTCGAGCTCCGAGAGCGTGTAGGGCTCACCGGGGACCTTCGGTTCGCTTGGCTTCGGTTCCTCGGCCTTCGCTTCCGCTGGCTTGGCGGCCTTGGCGGCCTTGGCGGCCTTGGCTGCCTTGGTCGGTTTCCTAGACTTTGCCCCGAGTGGCGTCGCACGTTCAGATTTGGGGTACGCATCCGGCGGAAGCGTCTCGACCGGCGGTCTCTTTCCGCTGCGTCTCGACGGAGGTTCATGCGAAGGGGCCGCCGCGCCGTCGTCGGCGCCGATCCACTCGATCACCCCGTGGCCCTCGAGCTTGGTGACGAGCTCCCGAACACGTTCTTCGCCAAGGCCGGTGACCAAACCGATCTCGGACAGCGCCATGCGACCGTCGATCTGCGACAGGATGTATCCGTCGGCCGGCTCGAGCGGCAACGACGTGAAATTCGCACCTTCCTTGAGGCGCGGAACTCTGGACTCTTCTACTTCCCCCACGGTGGCCTCGGCCGCCGCAGAATATCACGGGCTAGGCTCATCCCACGAGGAACTCGAGCAGGGCCTTCTGGGCGTGCAGTCGATTCTCCGCCTGGTCCCAAACCCGCGACTGAGGGCCGTCGATCACCGCGCCTGCGACCTCCTCACCCCGGTGGGCCGGCAGGCAGTGCAAAAAGATGGCCCCGGGGTCGGCTTTGGCCATTTTCTCGCCGTCGATCATGAAGCCGGCGAAGGCCTGAGCCCTCTTGGTGGCCTCTTCTTCCTGACCCATCGACGCAAATACATCGGTGGTCACGACATCAGCACCGATACACGCCTCGACCGGATCTCGGAGAACTCTCACGGAATGGCCCGCCTTGGCGGCCGCCTCGAGGGCCGGGGCGTGGGGGTCGTACCCTTCGGGGCAGGCGATGGTGAGCTGGAGGCCTGTGCGTTCGGCGGCGAGGATCCAGGAGTTCGCCATGTTGTTGCCGTCCCCGACCCAGGTCACGCGAACTCCTTCGAGGCGCCCGTTGGTGTGCTCCCGAATGGTCTGCATGTCCGCCAGGAGCTGGCACGGGTGGTAAAGCTCGCTCAGGCCATTGATCACGGGAATACCAGCGTCGGCGGCGAGGGCTTCGATGCGGTCGTGGCCAAAGGTCCGGTAGACGACGCCGTGGGCGTAGCGCGTCAGCATGCGAGCCGTATCCCCGAGGGGCTCACCCCGACCCATCTGCGTATCCTTGGCGATGAGAGTCGTGGCAAACGCACCGAGTTCGGTGATGCCCACCTCGAAAGAGAGCCGAGTCCGGGTCGAAGCCTTCTCGAGGAGGACGACGATGGTCTTGCCGCGCAGCGGCTCCGGGTGTTCGGAGGTGCCCCGTAGACGCTTGAGCTCGGCGGCGCGGTCGAGGACCGTCATCAGCTCGTCCGCTTCGAGGTCGAGGAGCGTGCGGAAGTGTCGGGTACTCACGGGACATCCTTTCGGGGCGGGTCTGCGAGGACGGCCGCGATGTGCTCGAGGCCCTCATCGATCTCTTCAGTGGTCACGGTCAGCGGGGGAGAGATTCGGAGGACGGTTCCCCCTGCGGTGGTGACGAGCAGGCCTCGGTCGCGCAGCGCCCCGAGGGTAGCCCGGGGATCCACGGAGTCCGCGAGGACGATGCCCTGGAGAAGGCCCCGCCCTCGCACACCCACTGCGGCTGGGACCTGGCCAGCCCCAAAGAGCTCGGTGAGGCGCCGGCCGAGGTGTTCGCCGACCCGCGCCGCGTTTTCGACGAGCCCTTCGTCGTCGAAGATCTCGAGGACCGCCCGCCCCGCGGCGCACGCGAGGGCGTTGCCTCCGAAGGTGCTCGCGTGGCTTCCCGGGGGCAGGCCGTCGGCGAGGCGCTCGCGCACGGCAACCGCCCCGAGGGGGAAGCCGCCGCCGATGCCCTTGGCGAGGGAGCAGGCATCGGCCACGACCCCGTCGTGATCGGCACCGAGGAAGAGGCCGGTTCGGCCATATCCCGTCTGAACCTCGTCGAAGAGCAGCAGCGCACCGCGTTCGTCGCAGAGCTCGCGGAGCCCTCGTAGGTACCCCGGCGAGGGGACGCGAATGCCCCCCTCGGCTTGAATCGGCTCGACCAGGACCGCCGCCGTGTGCTCGCCAACGACCGCACGCATCGCCTCGAGGTCATCGTAGGGCACCGTCTTCACGCCCCCGAGGAGGGGCTCCATGCCGACGTGGTACTTCGGCTGGCCGGTGACCGAGAGCGCGCCGAGGGTCCTCCCGTGGAAGCTGTCCTCGGTGCTCACGAGCTCGACGCGCTCGGGGGCCCCGTGCTCGTAGTGCCATCGACGCGCCAGCTTCAACAGCGTCTCGTTGGCCTCGGCGCCGCTGTTCGCGAAGTAGACGCGGTCATAGGGCGTGCGCGCAGCGATCTGCTCGGCGAGCAAGATGGCCTGGTCGTTGTAGAAGAGGTTCGACACGTGCATGAGACGCGCCGCCTGGTCCGCAATCGCCTTGCTGAGCTTCGGGTGGCTGTGGCCTACCGAGAGCACCGCGATGCCGCCGGAGAGGTCGAGGTAAGAATGGCCCTCGACGTCCTCGACGCGGCAGCCTCGGCCCTTCGCCAGCACGAAGGGGGCGGGGCGATAGTTTGGGAGCTGGACGCGCTCCGCTGTGGCGATGAGCTCGGCGTTGGTCACCATGGCGCGAGTCTTA
>QMMC01000377.1 GCA_003647065.1 Deltaproteobacteria bacterium
TCGCCCCGCTGAGTTCGCACGAAGTCCGATGCGTGGTCCCCGTAACGGTTCATGAAATCACCGAGGTAGTCGTCGCCGCGGATGGTCCCCCGGCAGTCCGTCGCCCCGCAGGCGCACTGGAAGCTCGGAAGATCGCCGGCGCGGAAGGTGGCGTGGTCGAGGGTGACCTCTTCGCCTGCGGCGATGGCCCGCCGGGCCACGATGTCGAGTCCCTCGAACCATGCGTTGGGGTCGCAGCTGTGACCGACGCGCTGGTCGTGCTCTGGGTCATCGCCCCAGACCACCCAGAGCTCTTCGGTAACGGGCCACGCCGAGGCTGCGAACTGGGCTCGGCGCTCGGCGCTGAAGGTGCGCTCGACGTGAGCTCGGCTCACGACGTTCATCGGGGCCCCTTCGAGGTCGATGATGAGATCGCCCGGTGCCAGATCGCGCGCCGCGTAGATGCCGAAGCTGCCGTCCGGTTTCATGTGAGTGACAAAGCGCCGTGCGCGCCGCGCGTGGCTCGCGAGGGCTGCGGCGACGAGCTGCCGGGTGAACCCCTCGTGGCCGGCGGGGTCGGCCATGAGGCAGAGGTCGGCGCCGCCCGGCGCGGACGGCGGGTAATAGACGCCGCAGTTGGCGTTGATCTCGAGGATGTACGGCCGACCTTCGGCGTCGACGCGCACATCGCACCGACCGAACCCTGCCCCCCGGAGCCCCACGAAGAGCTTCGCCGCTGCGTCCCGGAGGCGCTCGGCGAGGGCGGCGTCCTCGACCGGAACGCACTGCATGGCGTCGTAGTCGACCCACTTCATGTCCGCATGCTTGAAGGACTCGCCCTCGGGGAAGCGGTACTGCATCGGCAAGTAGGTCGTGGGGTGCTCGGGGTCCTCTGGGTTTTCCGCGACGAGGACGGTGCACTCGATGCCCTCGATGAACTCCTCGATCAGCGCGCCGCCGTAGTTCTCGATCATCTCCCGGGCCTGGCGGAAGAGCTGCTTCCGCGTGGTCACCCGCGACTGACGGGTCAGTCCCACGCTGGCGTAGCTGCTGTGATGCTTGACGAACATCGGGAAGCGAAGGGTCGTGAGGGCGCGCTCGATGTCGTCGTCGGTGCTCGCGTGGAGACCGACGGGTGCATCGATCCCCCAGCGAAAGCACGCGCGCTTCATGGCGGCCCGGGTGGGCTCGTAGAAGGCGCTGTTCGACCCGGTGAAGGGCACGTTCAGGCGCTCGAGAGTCTGCACCACCTCGATGCCCGGCGTCTCTTCGTCCCAGGCCCCGTCGCAGAGGTTGAAGAAGACGTCGAAGCCCTGCTGCGACAACGCGATGATGCGTTTCACTGCGGTGGGCTTTTCGAGGACGACGAGTTCCCAGGTCGCTTCCGGCATGAACGGCCGTGGGTCGCAGGGCCAGTCGTCTTCTGGAAAAGGATCGGCGTCCAGATCCTGCGTGGTGAGTAGGCAGACCTTCATGGGCAGGGCGGAGAGTAGCCCATCTCGCCTGTGGAATTGCGGAGGGTAGGGCTCGGCCGCCAAGGCGGGTTCAGACCCTGTGCCGACACGCGTCGCAGGAGAGGCGCCGGGCAATGCTTGGTGTACCCTTGGGCCCGGAGGCTAGATTGGGTATGTCTCGTACGGTCATCGGAGCGGCTATGGTCGGCACCGTCATCGTCGGCGGCTTCGTCATCCTCGTCGCGACGGGCTGCACGCCCGCCACGTCGGCGCTTCTGGCATCGCAACGCTATGGAGAGGTGTGCGCCCTTTCCGCAGCGGATCCCATCTCGACCGACGACAACCGGCGGATCGCCGACGCCCTCGCCGAGGAGGTCGAGCTGAGCCTCGATGGGCGGATCCTCAGCGCAGCCGAGGTCGAGGAGCGCTGGGGCATGGCGCCGGCAACGGAACTCCGTTTCATCGAGCTGCACTGGCACGCGCGCACCAGTCGCTTCGGCGGTGCCGTGGCCGTCACGGCGAGCGTCGCGAGAGATGGTGTGCCAGCGCCCGGAGGCCGAATTCGATACCGGTCGCTGAGCATTCTCGACGCCCAGACAGTTTTTCCGATGCCGGAATCACTCGGGAGCCTGCCTCTCCCCGAAACACATCGGCGTCAGACCTACCAGCCCACTCCTGCCCCCGAGCTTCAATACACGCGGGGGCGCAGGCCGAACGCGCTCGAGGCCGGCGCGAGCGGCGTCGCCAGCGCGCTGACCCTGGGTTTCGTTCGTCCCCACGCCGGTTTCAGCGGCACCCTCACCCCCCGATCACGCCGTGCACGCGCCCGGTGGGAGAGCGAGAACGAAGAGCCCCGTCGGCTTTGGGAGCTCGAGCAGGACCGTCTCGGCCGGCAGAACGTCGACGAGAGAGGCCGCGTGGGCGCGCGGAACGAAGAGCTCCGCGGCGAGAGAGAGGGCTTCGTCTTGCGGCGACATGAGGTCATCGCCGAGATCGAGGAGACGCACTGCGACGCGACCCCATTCGCCGAGCGTTGTGCTGAGGCGTACGTCATTGCGGATTACCAGGTCGCCCTCCCAACCCGCCTGAGTGTCGTCGCGAAGGTGACGTTCCCGGATAATGGCTGCTCGATGAGCGTCTACTATCAGGGCGACGTTGGCGATTCGGTCGGCGCGGCCCTCACGGCCACCCTCCGGGCTTCCTCCGTCAGCCAGGGCCGGCGTTGAGGCAGGTAGGGCGGCGCCGGGGCCGAGTCTCAATCGGCGTCTAGCGTCGCCAGGGCGGCGTTGAGCACGTCCAGGGAACGAAGCACGTTCTCGTGCTCGGCCTTCGGAATGATGGCGAGGAGGGCGGCGTAGCGATCGCGGCTCGCAACGTGGATTTGCTCGCCGAGCTCCCGTCCGCTCGCGGTGAGCGTGAGGCTCCGGGCCCGCCCATCGTCGGCATCGGCGGAAATCTCGAGGTGCCCGTCTTCTTCCAATCGCCGGCAGAGTCGAGTGACGCTGCTCTTGTTGAGGTTGAGCACCTCGGCCAAGTCACGCTGCCGCAGCGGTTCGGGCGTTTCCATCAGCGCGCTGACCGCGTGGCAGTAGGAGACGCCGAGGGGAATTCCGGCCGGGGTACGGTCCGTGTTGAGGACCCCGAGGCGACGAACCAGCGCGCGGATGCTGCCGCGGAGCTCTTCTGGCGTGGCCGGCACCCGGTGAAGCTACCACGGTTGGTGCATTGTTGCGCCCGCAACGAGTTTGGTTGCCGGCACAATCAATCGGCCGTAAGTCCCCGTTTGCAGTCGCCTGGGGCAAAGAACGCCCGCCACTCTCGAAAAGAATCAATGACCAACCATCTGTCACCTCGCCTTCTGCGCTCGGCCCCGCTCTACGCTCTTCTCGGCGCCTCGTTCGCTTTTGGTGTCGCCTGCGACGACGACACCGGGGCCGGAACGCCCGACGTGGGCCCTGGCGATGCGAGCCCCGGGGATGCGGGCAGCGACGCTGGCTACGTGAACAACTCGCGCATCGAGCTCCCGGCCACCCTCTACAACTACGCCGCCCCCACCTTGCCGGCTCACTTCGACGTCGAGTCCGAGGGCTTCCATGGGCAGCAGCCCCTCGCGACGACGGACAATACGCCGACCGGCAACCCGACCACCGATGAGGGCGCGACCCTCGGTCGGGTGCTCTTCTACGACGTCAATCTCAGCCAGAACGGCACCATCGCCTGCGCGTCCTGCCACGAAGCGGAGTTCGGCTTCAGTGACGACCGCACCCTGAGCGTCGGCTTCGACGGCGGCGACACGGGCCGGCACTCCATGGGCTTGACCAACGCGCGCTACTACGGCGCCGGGTATTTCTTCTGGGATCAGCGCGCCAACACCCTCGAAGACCAGGTGCTGATGCCCCTCCAGGACCCCGTCGAGATGGGCATGACCCTCGACGAGGTCGTCGCCCGGGTCGAAGGCGCGAGCTACTACGAAGGCCTCTTCGCGGCGGCCTTCGGCGACGACGCGGTGACAACCGAGCGCATCTCCCGGGCCCTCGCCCAGTTCGTTCGCAGCATGGTCAGCACCACGAGCCGCTACGACGAAGGGCGGGCCATGGTCGCGAGCCGGACCAACGCGTTCCCCAACTTCACCGACGCCGAGAACCACGGCAAGGGCCTCTTCTCGTTGCCGCCTCCGGCCGGCGGCCTCGGCTGCTTCATCTGCCACCAGGGCGAGGGCTTCATCGCTCACGAGGCCACCTCCAACGGCCTCGACGCCGACATCGTCGACCGGGGCTTCGCCGGCGTGACGGACGCCGCCCGCCACGAGGGCACCTTCAAGGTCCCGTCGCTCCGCAACGTCGCGGTCCGGGCCCCCTTCATGCACGACGGTCGCTTCGAGACCCTCGAAGAGGTGATCGACCACTACAGCGAGGGCGTCCAAGCGAGCCCCAACCTGGGCCCTCCCTTCTTCGTCTCCGACGGGGCGGTCGCCCCGTTCAACCTCACCGACGAAGAGAAGGCCGCGCTGGTGGCCTTCCTGAATACGCTCACCGACGAAGCGATGCTCGCGGACCCGAAGTTCAGCGACCCCTTCGTCCACGAGGAGTGAGTCGGCCTCAGACCGAGCGTCTCAGGAGCTTGTAGGTTGCTACCTTCAAGTAGTCGTTGAAGACGAACCACACGGTCCCGTACAGGTAGATCCAACCGACCCACTCCCAGCCTACGGCGGTCATGAAGAGGCCGTAGCAGGCGATGAAGGTACCGAGGAAACGCGTGCCCAGCGCCGGGACGAGCAGCTTCCACGAGGGGTAGGGGCGGTGCCAGAAGTGGTTCGGCCCCGAGCGCGTCACGTAGATGGTGGAGTGCCCGGCGACGTCGAGCTTCAGAAAGATGATGGCCTGGATCAAGTCCTGGGAGAGACCCATGTCCTCGAGGATGAAGAAGAGCAGGAACGACGAGCAGACTCCCGCGATGCCCAGCACCACGGCGACGACGAGGACCTCCTTCATGTTCCAGCGCACGGGCTTCGGAGCCACGGGCGCGTTGTCGTAAGCGATCGCCATGATCGGGATGTCGTTGAGCAGCGCGAGGATGATGATCATCACCGCGGTGACGGGATAGAAGTCGAAGACCACGATCGCGAGGGCCAGGAAGAGGACCACGCGCAGGGTCTCGGCGATGCGAAACACCGCGTAGCCTTTCATCCGGCCGAAGATTCGGCGCGCCTCTTCGATGGCTCGAATGATCACGTACAGGCCCGCCTGAGTCAGGACGAGGTCCGCTGAAGCCCGGGCCGCGTCGGTTGCTCCCGAGACCGCGATGCCCGCGTCTGCCTTGCGCAGCGCCGGAGCGTCGTTGACGCCGTCTCCGGTCATCGCGACGATGTGGTCGCTCTTCTGGAGCTCGTCGACGATGAGGTACTTGTCCTCGGGCATCACCTCGGCGAACCCGCCTGCCTGGCTGATGAGCTCGATTAGCTTCGACCCGTGGTGGTTCGCCTCTTTCAAGTCTGGCGCGCGGTGGATATCGCCCTCGATCTTCAGGGTCCGGGCCACCTCGCGGGCGATGGCTTCGTTGTCCCCGGTGATCATCTTGACGCTCAGTCCCAGTTCGACGGCCTTGGCGATGGTCTCGACGGAGTCGTCTCGCGGGGGGTCGAAGAAGGGGAGGATGCCAACCATGCGGAACGCCTCGGCGTCCGGTGCGCGACGGGCCACCGCGAGCGTGCGATTGCCCTTGGCGGCGAACCGGGAGACCACCTGGTCGAAATCAGCGGGAACCGTGTCGGCCGAGCAGAGCCCGGCGACGACCTGGGGCGCGCCCTTGGTGACCACCCAGCGCTGACCCTCGAACTCCACCGTCGCCTCGGTGCGCTTGCCTACCGGGTCGAAGGGCAGGAAGTGCGACCTGGCGGCGGACCGGACCGCATCGCCCATGCCCGCCTCGTCCAGCGCTGCGAAGAGAGGCTCCTCGAGGGGGTCGGCGTTTTCTTCTCGACTCGCGAGGGCCGCGAATCGAATGACGTCGGAGGGGCTGTGGCCGTCGCTGGCGACGGGATCCCCGAGGGCCATCTCGTTCTTGGTGAGGGTGCCCGTCTTGTCGCTGCATAGGACATCGACTCCGGCGAGCTCTTCGATTGCGACCAGCCTGCTGACGATGGCCTTGTGGCGCGCCAAGTTCACAGCGCCGACGGCCATCGTCACCGAGAGCACGGCGGGCAGCGCCACCGGGACCGACGCCACCATCAAGACTAGACAGAAGCGGAGGATCTCCAGCCACGGGTCGTGGCGGAAGAGCGCCACGACCAGCACGAGCAGGACGAGGGCCAAGGCTACCACGATCAAGAAATTGCCGACCTGAATGACGGCCTTCTGGAAGTGGCTTCGCTCCTGCTGCTCTGCCCGCGCGACCAGCGCGACCGTCTTGCCGAAGTACGTCCCGAGGCCGGTCTTGCGGACGGTCCCCAGCATCTCTCCCATCTTCACGACGGCGTTGGCGTAAGCATCGTCTCCCGCGGTTTTGGACACGGGCATCGACTCGCCGGTGAGTGCTGACTGATCGAGCTGCACGAAGCCGGGTCCAGTGAGGCGTAAGTCGGCCGGGACCATGTCCCCGAGCCGGACCTTCACGACGTCCCCAGGGACGAGCTCACGGGCCGGAATGGACGCCCAGTGGCCTTCCCGGCGGACCAGCGCGTTGCGGGCCAGCTTGCCCTTGAGGACCTCGAGGGCGCTCAAGGCCTTGGCCTCCTGCCGGAAATCGATGAAGACGTTGACGAAGAGGAGCACGCAGATCACCGCGAAGTCCTCCCACTTTTGCACCGCGGCCGAGAGCACGGCTGCGATCTCGATCATCCATGGAATCGGGCCCCAGAAACGACGCGCGAGGCGCTTCCAGGCGGGGTCGGGCTCGTTGGGGATCTCGTTGTAGCCGTGCTCCCGGCGAGATGCCTCCACCTGCGGTCGAGTCAGCCCGACTGGGGCGCGCTCCCGCGCCTTGGTGTCCGGTACGTTCATTGGCTCGGTGGGTACCATCATGACCTGCGGGGTGCGCTACATGATCGCGAAGTTCGGTCGCCGCTTTCCTTCATCGTGGCCTCGGGGGGGGCAGTGAATAGATGTGCGCCGGATGCGGGCAATCAACCGCCTCGCCCGTGGTGAAGGTGGTCGACAGAGTCCCCGCGGGGTGTACCTCAACTGGTGCCATGAAAAGCACGCTCGCTCTCGCCGTCCTCCTCTTCGGGTCCGTGGTGGGAGCTTGCGGCGGTGACGGGACGGTCCCCGTCGACGCGAGCATGGACGGCTCATTCGATGGCACCGTGGACTCCGCCGTCGATGGACAAGTCGGAGTTTGCGAGGGCGTTACCGACGGGACGAGCTGCGGCGTCGGGGCCTTCTGCATTGGCGGGGTGTGCACCGCCGGTCGCTGCGGGGATGGAGTCCTCGAGAGCGACGCCGGGGAGCAGTGTGACGATGGCGCCAACGGCGACGACGGTGACGGGTGCCGAGACGACTGCACGTTCACCTGTGAAGCAGACGTCGACTGTGACGACGGAGATTCCTGTACCGGCGTCGAGTCCTGCGACATCGCGTTGCACCTGTGCTCGACCTCGGGCCCACTGGATTGCGACGACCTCGACCCGTGCACCATCGACAGTTGCGACGCCGGCGTGGGTTGTGCTCATGACCTCGACGATGGCGACCTCGACGGCTACGCGCCCGCGACGACCTGCACCACCGCGGGGCTGATGGGCGGGGACTGCGACGATACGAACGATTCTGTGTTTCCGGGCGCCCCGGAGCACTGCGACTCCCTCGACAACGACTGCGACGGGGCCATCGATGAAGGCTTGGCCACCTTGATCTGCCTGCGCGACGCTGACCGGGACCGCTACGGCGACCCGACGGACACCGTGAACGCGTGCAGTTGCCCGTCCGGATACGTGGGCGTCCGAGCCGATGGCGAGACCGATTGCTCCGACCGCGAGCCGGACGCCTACCCGGGCCAGCCCGCGTATTTCGTCGACGGATACTGCCCCGA
>QMMC01000378.1 GCA_003647065.1 Deltaproteobacteria bacterium
ACATGGTCGCGGGCCTCGGCTCGGGGGTCTTCCTCTTCGACGAGACGGGGTGCCCGGTGAATCCGTTGGATGACAACGCCAACCGTCAGTACTGCCCCGACGGCGCACCGGCTGACAACTTCGACCCGGACAACACTGTCTACAACCTCGACGGCCTCGTCGAGGTCAACGGCATCCAGAATACGGGGTCGGCACATCCCGCCCAGGACCGTGACCGTGTTCGCGAGCTTCGGGGTGGTGCGCTCAACGCCTATACCAGTGGACCCCTCGGCGCTCGGGTGGTGCAGAGGCTGGCGGACCCGGCGGTCGGCGTGGTCCTCGACAGCTACTTCGACGCTAATGGCGCGCCCCAGGGCAACGCCGCCGTCTACATCGCTCGATGATGATGCGCACGCGAATCGCAACATGGCCGCTGGTTCTCGCTCTCGTCACCGCCTCGTTTGCCGTGTGCGAAGCGCCGGCAGCAGCCCAGGGCAGCCGCGCGCTCTTCGTGGCCGCGCCGAGCCTGCCGCACACCCTTTGCCGCGCTGTGCCCGATGCCCTCTCCTGGGAATCGCAGCTGGTCGACTCGACGGCCTACATCCGCGCAGCGGAAGAACAGGGCCTCGCCCCGTCAGGTAGCTCGGCTCTCCAGTGGCTCGGACCTCACCAGGGCGCCGACGTCATCGTCGTCGCGGCTGCTGGCAGCCGCGGCGTGGCTCGTCTGCTGCTGGTGCACTACTACGACGGCCAGACGGGGGTAGAGATTCGCGCGGGGACCTATCGCCTGAGGGGTCTAGGCATCCCTCGGGCGGTGAACCGGGCCATCGCGAGAGATTTTCAGACCGCTCTCTTGCGGAGTCTTTCCGGGAGCCCCGACCGGAGTGTGCAGGGCATTCATGTCCCGGACCCCGAGGCGCTCGGCGCCGTTGAGGACGAACTCACCGGTGAAGGTGAGAACGAGAGCTCGGACGGCCAGGAGCGCCAGCATGACGAGGAGAGCGAGGAGAGCGAGAGCATCCAGGAGAGCGCACCGACCGCCGCCCCCGAGGCGTGGGCGTGGGGCTTCGATCTCGCGGCGGGCCTCGGATTCGGGCAGCGCGAGAGTTCCATGCCCATGGAGGCGGAGGGGGCCCACTTTTCTTCATCGCCTTTCCCCGCCGTGCACGTCGCTTTCGATCTCTGGTTGCGTCCCAGCCCCGGCAGCTCTTTGCGGGCGATGCTCGGAGTTCGCTACTACACCTCGGTGGGCCTCCAGGCGGCGGACCAGCGCGCCGACGGATCGACGCAGATGGTCAATACGCGCGCCCAGAACCTGGCCCTCGGCCTGAAGCTGAACTTCCCCCTCGTCGACGGACCTCTCCCCATACGTATGGACGTAGAGGCGGGTTGGGGCTTTCGCATGCTCGATAGCGAGTTTCAGATGTCGATGCCGACCTACACGCTTTCCGGCCTCTACGGACGGGCCGGCGTGGTCGTTCCGATTGGCAAAGAGAGCCCCCTCTCCTTCGGCCTCGCTGCAGAGCTCGGCTACATCAATTCGGTGAGCGAAGAAGCCGCCGTCGCCGCCGCCGTCAGTGGCGGCGCCCGCCTCGGCATCGAAGTCCAGGTTCGCTACGACATCATTGCCGAACTCGACGTAGCCGTCAGCTACCGCGGGTCTCACATCTTCCTGCCGAGCGAGTGGGGAGGCACCATGACCGATGTCGAGCGCTTCGGCGTGGTGCGCATGACGTATCGGCCCTAGGGCGCCGCCGGGCGCTTCAACTCGGGCTACGCAACACCGGCGCCGCGTTTGCAGAGCCCGGTGATCCGGTAGACGAACGGGAGTCGAAACGCATCAATCCCGCGACGGGTCGGCCAACGTCGAAAAATCTTCGGCTCCGCGGCCGGCTTCGATGGCGGCGTCCATCGAAGCGGCGATCGCCGGAAGCAGGGAGAGCCGCTCGGGCCCCGCGGTCTCCAGCATCAAGCGCACGTCTTTGCGCGCGTTGACCATCGTGAAGCCGACGGGGCGGTCGCCGGCGCCCAGCGCCCGGCGGCCCATCGCTGCGGGGGTCGGTGAGAACTGTTCGAAGAGCGCGAAGACCTCGTCGGTCGTGACGCCCGAGGCCTCGCCCATGCGGAAGAGATCTCCCATGGCACCGGTCAGCATGAAGAGCATGGCGTTGCCGGTGATCTTCATCTTGGCGGCCTTGTCCGGTTCGGTGCCGAGATAGAGCACGCGCCCCGTCATCGGCTCGAGCAGCGGGCGCAAGGTCGTCTCGTCTTCGGCGGGGCCGCTGAGCAACATCAGACCAGTCGCGTCGCGGGAGTTCGACGGTCCCATGAAGACCGGCGCGTGGACGTAGTGGATTCCCTCGGCCCGGAGTCGGTCGAAGCGCGCGGCGACCCCCGCTGGGAGGTTCGTGCTGTGGTCGATGACGTAGGCGCCGTCCGACAGACCTGGACGCAGGGCATCGATGACGGCATCGACCGCGGTGTCTTCCGCGAGCACGAGGTGCACGCGGCTCGCGCCGCGGACAGCGTCTTCCGGCGTCGAGGCGGCGACGGCACCGAGCTCGACTGCGGGCTCGCATCGGCTCGCTGTACGGTTCCAAACACGAACGGCGTGTCCTTTGGCGAGCAGATTCTCTGCGAACCCTCGTCCCAAGAGCCCCATTCCGAGTACCGCGATCGTGTCCATGATGAGCCTCCGGCCCGGACTCTACGACATCAGGCCAGGACCCGGGTCCACCTCGCCACCGCATTTGCACGCCTTTCTGCGGCGCTTTCAGTTGCCCGCGCAACGAACGCCCGATCGAGCAACATCGGCGCCCTCGAATCCGTGATCCTGGGCTTTGTTGCTGGTACAAGCGTTGCACTTCGGCCAGTCCCAACGACTGGAAAGGACATTTTATGAACAAGACGCTCCTGCTCTCGATTCTCGCGACCTCCCTCCTTGCCTGCGGCGGAGGAGGCGACGCCGTCACCCTCGCGGAAGGTTTCTCCGCTCCCCACATCGTCGAAGGACGCGCCGGAGGCGCGACCGACGCATCGAGTTTGGGCGAAGACTGCATTGGCATGATCGGCAGCGATCCCGATCACGAGCTCACCCTCGCGGCTGCCATGGCTGGCCTTCGCATCTACGCTCGCGCCGACGAGGACATCACCCTCGTCATCCAGAAGCCCGACGGCAGCTACATCTGCAACGACGACACCGACGAGCTCAACCCCGTCGTCACGATGGAGTCGTTCCCCGCGGGCACCTACAAGATTTGGGTCGGCAGCTACAGCACCGAAGACGGCGGTGCGGCGTACAAGCTCGCGTTCTCCACCGATGCGGCGGCCATGCCCTCGCAGCTCAACTAGACGGTATCGAAGCGTGGCCCGTAGCCCGGGCGGTGGCCGTTGCCGCCGTCGCGGGCCGTCACCTCAGGTGGGCGTCGGGACGCGTGGGTAGGCCTCTCATCGCGGCCATGGGCGATGGTCAGTTCGGGGACCACTCGCAACCGCGCTGGCGTTCGCACGCGGACTCCCAGGTGTAGTCGTCGCGTCGCTCCGAGATGCCGCTGCAATAGCGCTCGAGGTCACCGTTCCAGCTGAAGCGTGAGGACGTGTAGCAACCGTCCACATTCCAGCAGGAGCTCGTGCTCAGGTTCGCGCAGTTGGCGGCGTTCCCCGTGCAGCGGCCGGACTCCGAGTCGCCCTCCGGCGTCGGGGACGACGGTTCCGGCATGGGAAGAGGGCCCGTGCGGCCGCAGGTGACGCACTCGCCGGTCTCATCGTGGCAGACGCTGAATAGATCGGAATCACCCACCCAATAGTTCAGTTGGATCGAGCCGTGCTTGTTGACGTGTCCGTCGCTCGAGAGCCCGAACTCATCGAGTTCGCACTTCCCGTCTTCGGGCGTGGATTCCATTACCTCGACGCTGCCGTCGGGGTACTCGCAGCTGTATTCGGCTCCGCAGGCCTCGATGAGGGGGGCGGGGACGCGACCGGCGGCGTCCTCGCCGAAGCAGGCGGTCACGGAGAGGACGAGAGCGAGGGCGGCGAGCTTGTTCATGGCGGATCTCCGTGTTGAACCGCCTTATCGGGGGAGGTCCGCGTCAGTTGCGTCGAATTTCTGCCAAGAGTTCGAAAAATCGAAAGTTCGGACCGTCCTCCGGCATCGAACTCAAAACAATGCTCATCACGGCCTCCCTCGTCGGCGGAGGCGCCATCAGCGGCGTCACCGGCCTCGACGCCAACGCCATCGAGGCTGTTCACGAGGCGATGGGCAACGCACCCGAGTTCGAGGCGGTGACGGAGGTTGAAACCGAGATCGAGACTGAGGTTGAAGTCGATGCTGACGCCGAGGAGATCGGTGAGGGGGCCAGCGAGGCGGCGACACCCCCGGCGCCCGAAGCGGAAGCCGCGGCATCCGCCGTGCCCCATCCGGGTCGTCGTGCCCTCGGCGCTCCTGGTCGCGGCGCGATGCACCGGAGCGAGCGTGCGACCTCGGCCCACGGGCGTGCGGCGGCGCGTTCGCCCCTGACGAATGCTGGCGCCGAGCATCGCAACGGGCACGCCACCTCTGCCCTCGAGCGTGCGTCGGACCGCTCGGCCTCTCGCCCGAGGCGGGGCCCGTCGGCGGGCCGGGGCATGAACAGCGGCAAGGGCCGGGGCCCGCGATCGTAGCCCGTAGGCTGGCGGGTGAGGTCACCCGCCAGCTTCATCATTTCGATTCGACAGGCTCCGCCATCGGCGGGGCCTGTTTCCGTCTCGGGGCGCGCGCCGCAATTCGTCAAGAATGATAGGCGCTTACCAGCCGTCACGGGCCGAGCCCCCTACGGACAACCCCTTCGAGGTCCCGGTGGCCAAGGCCCGCGTCAGGACCTAAGTTCAGCGCCTCGGCGCCTCCTGAGGCCGAGCATTGCTCTGTCGATTTCGCGGACTCGTTTTGACCGACCTCCGAATCATGGCCCTCCCGGCCCTCGCGCTCTTGCCAGTGGTCGTCTTGGCGGCGTGCGACCGGGACGAAGAAGACGCGTCGGTGCCCCCGCGCATGGTCGAGGTGGCCGAGGTGGTGGCTGACGACGCGTCTCTCACCCTGACCCTCCTCGGCGACGTCCATGGGGAGACCGAGGTCCGGGTCTTCTCGCAGCTACCGGAGCGCGTACGCGAGGTGCATGTCGAAGACGGGCAGCTCATCGAAGAGGGAGAGCCCCTCGTAACCCTCGAGGCGGACCTGCCCGCGAGCGAAGTGGGCCAGGCCAGCGCTGCGTTGCTCGCGGCCGAGGCTACCCGCGATCAGATCCAAGCCGACCTCGCCCGAATAAGCGGCCTCGTCGCGAGCCACGTGCTGCCCGCGAGCCGCAGCGAGACGTTGGCGACGCAGCTGCGCTCGGCCGAGGCCCGGGTCGAGCAGCTGCGCGCGGCGCGGCGGGCGGCTGGGCAGCGCCGGGACCGCACGGTGATCCGCGCACCGGCGGACGGCATGGTCGCGCTCCTCGCGGTCGACGATGGTGACATGGTCTCACCGCAGAGGCCGGTTTGCCTCATCGTCCAGATGGACCGGGTCGACGTGCATTTCAGCGTCGTCGAATTGGATTATGTGCGCCTCGAGGTCGGCATGGCGGTCACCGTGACTCCCCCGGCGCTCCCGGACCTGCACCGGGCGGGAGAGATTACACGCATCTCCCCGGTCCTCGACCCGTTGACCCGGACGGCGACGGTCGAGGTGCGCCTCGACAACCCCGGCCACACGCTACGTCCCGGGATGGTCGCCGAGGTGGCCATCGAGCTCGAACGCCGCACCGACGTCATCCTAGTCCCGGCCCGAGGGGTCCTGATGACTACCCGGACAGATACCGCGCGGGAGGGTTATGTCTTCGTCGTCGACGGTGACACGGCTCGGCGTCGGCCGGTCTTCCTCGGACAGCGCTACGGAGAGCGCATGGAGATCACGCGCGGCCTCGAACGGGGAGAGCAAATCGTGGTGCTCGGCCAGCATGTCTTGCGCGATGGGAGTTCCATCCGGGTTCGTGACGCGGCAACCGAGGTGGCGGCCCCCGAACCGGCGGCGCCCGAATCGCTAGACACCGATCCGGCGGTGGAGACGCCGTGAACCTCGGCGAGCTGAGCGTCCGTCGCGCCGTGACCACGGCGATGGCCTACCTCTGCCTCGCAGGTTTTGGTCTCTACTCGCTCTCCGAGCTGCCCCTCAATCGCCTCCCGGAGGTCGACCTGCCGGTCATCGTCATCGTGACGACCTATACCGGGGCGAGCCCCCGGGACATGGAGACGTTGGTGACGGAGCCCATCGAGCGCGCCGTCTCCTCGGTCGAGAGTGTCGAGCAGGTCAACTCCGTCTCCCGCCAAGGCACCTCTCTCGTCACCATCATGTTCACCTGGGGTACGGACATGAACGCCGCCGAGGTCCAGGTGCGCAAGAACCTCGAACTCTTCGCCTCGGAGTTCCTCCCCGACGAGGCGTCCAAGCCGCTCACCTTTGCCCTCGACCCGAGCCTCGCCCCGGTGATGTTCATGGCCGTCGATGGCCCCCTCGATGGGCACCAGCTGCGCACCCTCGCCCGGGACCAAATCCAGCCCTACCTCGGCCGCGTCGAAGGGGTCGCCGCCGCAGAGGTCATGGGCGGCCTCGCTCGGGAGATCCAGGTCCGCATGCGCCCCCGGGTCATGCAGTCCCTCGACGTGAGCGCACCGCAGATCGTCGATGCCCTCCGCGCCGCCAATGTCGTCGTGCCGTCCGGGGCTGTCGATGACGGGACCCAGGCGCTCAACCTCCAACCGACCGGTCTTTTTCAGAACGTCGAGCAGATCGCCAATACGGTCGTCACCGCCCGGGGCGGCCGGACCATCCTCGTCCGGGACGTCGCCGATGTCGTCGATACCTTCGAAGAGCAAACCCACGTGGTCACCGCCGATGGCCACCTCGCTGTGCTCCTCGCGGTGCGCAAACAGTCCGACGCCAACACCGTCCAGGTCGCGAACAACGTCCGCGACGCCCTTCCGGGTATCGTCGAGCGCCTCCCCGAGGGCACGGACATCGTGCCCCTCTTCGACGAGTCCCAAGCGATCGTTCGGGCCATCACCAACCTCGGCAAGGTCGGACTCCAGGCCTTCCTCCTGACCGGTTTGGTGCTCCTGCTCTTCCTCCGCAGTATTCGAACCAGCCTCATCGCCGTCGTCGCCGTGCCGCTGAGCATCTTGGTCAGCTTCACCGCGATGCAGCTGATGGGGGTGACCCTCAACCTCATCTCGATGGCGGGCCTCGCCCTCGCCATCGGCATGCTCGTCGACAACGGAATCGTCGTCCTCGAAGCGGCCTTCCAGCACATCGAGAAGGGGAAGTCCCCGGCCGAAGCGGCGATCCTCGGCACGAAGGAGATGTCGATGCCGTTGGTCGCGTCGACCCTGACCACGGTGGTGGTCTTCCTGCCGATCCTCCTCGTCGAGGGGATCGCCGGGGAGCTCTTCCGGGACCTGATCCTCACCATCTCGACCACCCTGCTCTGCTCGCTCATCATTGCCCTCACCCTGGTCCCCGTCATGGCGGCGAAGCTCATCGGGGAGGATCACGAAGAGGGGGTTGCCGGACGGCTGCGCCGGGCGACGGCATTCCTCGACCGCATCCCGGACGTCTACGGGCGCGCCCTCGACTGGGCGCTGCGTAGGCGAGCGCGCATCTTGGCCTCGGCGTTCGTACTCTTCGTCGCCACGATGGCCGCGGTGCCCTTCCTCGGTCAGGACTTCTTGCCGAAGGCCGATGTTTCGGAGATCCGCGTCGAGGTCACGGCGGCGCCGGGGACCTCCATCGACCAGATGCGGGTCTTGGTGACCGAGGTCGAAGAGGCCGTCCGCGAGACCGTGCCCGAGGCGGAGGTCGTGACCGCGGAGTTCGGTGCCGGTGAGGGGTTCTCCGCCATCTTTGGGGGCAGCGCCAACATGGGCGCGCTGCGCCTCAAGCTGCCGAATCCTGCGG
>QMMC01000379.1 GCA_003647065.1 Deltaproteobacteria bacterium
GACGGTGGCGGCGGCGGCAGCGGCGGCAGCGGTGGCGGCGGCGGTTACGGCGGCGGCGGCGGCGGCGGTGGTTACCGCGGTGGCGGCGGCGGCGGCGGTGGCGGTGGCTACGGCAACCGGCCTGCTCGCTCGAGTGGCCCCGGGGCCGGCGGCCCTCCCCCCGAGCCCGAAGAACAGCCCCAGGGGCGCGCAGCCAAGCGTCGCAAGAAGTGGGACAACAAGGACAAGGACGCGGACGCGGACTCCGGCGGCGACGAGGGCGGTGGTCGTGGTTGGGACGACGACGGCGACTGGTAGAAAGTGCATCGACTGGGTCGCGATACCCGGCGCGATCCGGCCTCGCTTGGGTCTCACGACCCATTCGACGCACTTTACGGCGCGGTGGCGGTGGAAACTCCTGTGGAGCTGGATTGCCGGCGCGATCCGGCCTCGCTTGGGTCTCACGACCCATTCGACGCACTTTACGGCGCGGTGGCGGTGGAAGCTCCTGTGGCGGCTCGAGTCAGCGTCCCGGGGCCCTGGGCAGCTGTTCGCTCAGGGCGGGCAGGCGGCCTTCGTCTAGCCAGGAGTAAGTTCCCCAGGTCTGGATGACTCGACGCGTATAGCGCCGGGTCTCGTCGTAGGGGATCGACTCGATCCACTCATCGAGCGGCAACGTGCCTCGTTGCCTCAGCCACCGGTCCGAGGCCCCCTCCCCCGCGTTGTAGGCGGAGGGGACGATCGCCGGGTTGTCCGCGTAGCGCCTGAACAGGAAGCCGATGAACCGGGTTCCGATGCGTACGTTGATCTCCGGGGTCTTGAGGGCGGAGGGATCAGAAGGAAGACCCAGCTCGTCGCCGAACCGTCGGGCCGTCGGCCGGATGAGTTGGATCAAACCGTAGGCCCGGGCGACGGACACGGCCCGCGGATTGAACGCGCTCTCCTCGCGAGCGATCGCTCGGACGAAGGTCGGAGGCACCCCTTCGGCCTCGGCCGCTTCTTCGATGAGTGGAGCGAAGGCCCGCGGGTAGGCGATGCGCCACCTTTGGCGCGCGACGCCCGTCGGGGGCTCGTCCAAGAAGGCGCGCAGCCGTCGTCGGGCCAGGAGGCTCGCTTGGGGGTGAGCCCCGGCGCGATCGAGGAGGGCCGCCGTCAGCCAGAGCGCTTCTTCATCGTCTTCGTCGGTCAAGAGGCCGGCTACCTCGAGCTCGGCCATGGCCCGGTCTGCCTCGTCGACGCGAAGAAGTTCGACCGCGCGGGCGAAGGCATCGGTCGAGAGCTCTTCCCGCATGGGGAAGGTGAGGGTGGCTTCGCTGCCCGGGGCCGCTGCCATGGTCGCCAGGGCAGCGGTCGAACGGTCCGGCGCGATTTCGGCGAGGCGCCTCAGTGCTTGCTGGGCGTAGTAGCTGAGCGGATAGCGGCGGGCGAGTTCGTCGTAGGCGGCCGCGCCTTCGTCGCCGCGGCCGAGGTCGACGAGGGTCCGGGCCCGCCAATAGGCTGCCCGGCCGCGAAGATCGACGCCATGCTCCTGTGGGTCGTTGGAGAGCGCCGTGTCGAGGTGCCGGAGGGCGTCTTCGTAGAGCGACGCGGAGGTCGGACGGCCCGTCGACTCTCCGCCCTGAGGAGCGTCTCCGGCCCCGGCCGGTGCCGCGGCTGCGCGAGTGCGCGCGTCCCAGGCGAGGTGGAAGAGCGCCTCTCCGCCCATGTCGCCATCTGGGAATTCCGTGGCGGCTCGTTCGAAGCGCACGCGCATGTCGTCGTCGTGGCCGAGGGCTTCGGCGGAAAACGCCGAGCGGTAGACCGCGTCGTCGGCCAGGCGGTGAAGGGGGGCGTCGCGGACTAGGGCATCGTAGAGGTCGAGGGCCTTGTGGTGCCGCCCTCGGCGCCCGTGGGCCCGGGCCGCGAGGTAGCGCGCTGCGGCGCGCGTATTCAGGTCGTCACACTCCGTCGCCACCGCCTCGAGGTGGGCAGAGCCTTCGTCTCGGCGCCGGCGTCGGAGCAACGCCTTTCCCTGCATCAATCGCGCGCGGCACCGGATGGACTCCTCGGGATCGCCCGCCAGCTCTCCAAAAGCGACCGCCGCTTCCTCGTGGCGCATCGCGTTGAAGTACGCCTCGGCCGCGATGAAGCGGTCTGCGGCGGGGATGGCCCGGAGCGCGTCGCGGCGTTCCGGGGGGAGCGTCTCCAGCACGACGGTGGCCCGTTCTCTGGCGAGCATGCCGACCCTCGCCCCCGGCGCCCGGGTGGCGATGCGCCGATAGAGCAGCAACGCCTCTTCGCGGTCGGCGGAGTCTTCACTCGCGCTCAGGAGTTCCGCGAGGGGCATGCCCGGGGTGGCGGCGCCGACATGGGCCGGGGCTGCCGCGACCAGGGCCCGGAGCGCCGGAATGGCTTCGTCGGTGCGGCCTTCTCGGGCCAAAGCGACGGCGAGGAGGGCCCTCGCGCGCGCCGTGCCCGGAAACTCGGTGGGCATCGCCTCGAGGAGTTCGATGACCCGGGCCGGGGCGTCCTCGCCCAACTGCTGGGCCAATTCCAGTCGTGCCCACGGAGAGAGGGGGTGGTTCGATGCGCCGAGGGTTTCGAGCAGGGCCTCGGCCTCTTCGGGGAGCTCGGCCTCGTTTGCTGCGCGGGCAGCGAGCCAAAGCAGTCGTCCCCGAGTCGCGGCATCCACCGGGTTGTCGAGGTCCCCGGAGCCTTCGAGGGCGGCTCGGGCGAGCCTCGCAGCATCCGCGGGGCTCGCGGTGGCGATTACCCGCCGTTCCGGGGCATCGCCCGGGAGGGCGACCTGGGCCGGGTCGAAGCGCGCCGGGGCACTGGCCGGGGCACTTTGGTCCGCTGGGGGCTGGGCCGAGGCCCCGGGCCGGTTGGCCGGGGCGTCGCACGTACAGGCGACGGTCGCGAGCAGCACCGCGATGCTGACCCGGGCGCTCCTCCGAAGCGGCTCGACCCGCACCGCGTCGCCCCCGAGGTCCGTTTCGCTCTCATCACCTATCAACACGTCATCTTCGTCTTAGAGAGACGATCCCATCGCGGCAACTTCCCGGCAGGGTTCCGGAGCACCTGGCTCTTCTGCCGGCGCGTTTCATTCCCTCTCGTGATGACGTCTCGCAGTGGCGAGATCTTCCGCTTCGGCTTCATCCCGCGCTTCTTGGAGGTCTTTCTGCCTCTTCCGGAAGTCCTGGTGGTGCCGTTCGACGACTTCCCGGTCGGCGTTGGCTGCCGCCAGAGCACGTCGAGCCCCTGCTACCACCCGCTCCGCCTCCTCCTGTTCGACTTCGGCCTTCCGGAGCCCGACGCCGAGGGCCTCGCCCTCCCTCTGCCTCCTCCCGCCGAAGCTCAGCGCCCGGAGCATCTCCGCCGCCGAGGCCCCGAGATCCTCCCGTCGACGTCGTTCGGTGTCTTCGGCCTCGCTCTCGAGCGCGTGAGCTCTGGCCGATTCTCGGGCGGCCTCGACAGCGGCCACGGCCTCGGTGAGGGCGGCGCTTGCCCCGGCAAGCTTTGCTTCTGCCTCGTCGACCGCGAGGCTCCGTACCGTGCGGGCCGCCTCGAGGGGATAGCGAGGACCCGACACCGGGCTACTCGATGATGCTCGCCCCGACGACCGAGGCTACGATTTCGTCGTAGTCCGTGCCGTCGGCGTTCGAGTAACGCCCGGCCATGGCGTCGGCGTTGAAGTGGTCGATGCGCAGGTCACCGGAGTCGTCCCGGGCGTCCATGGTCCCTGCGAGGGAGAGGTCCGACCGGGTTAGATCGAGGTTTGTGAATTCCGTTTCGATCGCCGATGCGAGGCCGGTGAGGGCCTCCTCGCAGACCATGAGCACGCAGGCGTCATCACAGGCGGTGGAGATGACCGAGACCTCCGACGCCCAGCTGCGCATCGCCCGACAACCACCTCGGATCCCGAAGAGAGCGGAGATGTCAGCGACGCCGCTTTCCGCGGCGAGGGCAGCGGCGGCGCCCTGAGCGAAGGAGCCCAGGGGAAGGTCGGCTCCGAGTTCGTCGATGACGATAGTGTCGTCGGCGGGCGTCGGGGTGAAAGAGAGGCGCCCCTCGAGGGCTCGGGGGAAGGACGCCACGGGGACGAGGAGGCGCGGAAGGGAGGTCGCGGGCGCCGTACCGAAAACGGTGTCGATGGCGAAAGTCGGGTCTGTGTCGGAAAATCGGATTCGCCCCTCGACGATGATCATTTCCATTCGCATCGCGAGGTCGGCTGCGAGGGCGTCCACCGCGCGGCTCGGCCCCATGTCGTCCATCGTGAGGCGGGTCGCGAGGGCGTCGTCGAGGAACGCCCGAGAGCGCTCACCCGCGATCAGGCCCGCGTTGGTTTCGTCCCCGGCGTCGCGGAGATATTGTTCGAGGGCGTCGAGGAGGAAGGTCGCGTCGCCCCCGGCGCTCTCGACCGGGGCCCGGCCACCCCGGGAGATGGCCCGGGAAACCGCCTCGGCCTCGGTGGCGGCGTCGAGGCCGATCTGGACCGAGTACTCGCCGCCGGCGCCGAGGGGCAGGTCGGTCACGGGCACTGTCACCGCAGCGATTTCATCGGCGGTGACCGCCACGTTGTCCATGCATCCCGAGGCCACGGCGTCGCCGCCTTCGCTGAGCCCGTCCGCCGTCACGGCGTAGACCAGCCCGGCGGGGAGCGCGAGGAAGGCCGCGACCTCTTCGTCCACCCCGAGGTTCCGGACTCGGTCCGGTTCGCCGGCGAGGACGTCCGCGTCGTCGCAAGTCATGCCGGTATAAATTCCGATGCGGTGAGACACGACGGGCCGGGCTCCGGCCCACTCGACGCTCACGTCGAGCTCGCCGAAGCCAGCGTCGCTGACCGAGACGGCAATCAGGATGGGCGCGGCCCGGGGAGCGCTCACGCGCACGCTGAAGGCCGACGCCGAGCTGCCCGCCATCACGCGGATGCTCGCCTCTCCGTCGGCGTCGGTGCGCGCCATCAGGTCTGACAGGCTCGAGTCGTTGGCCCGGCCCACGAGGGCGAATTCGACCACCGACGCCGCGATAGGCCGTCCGTCCATCTCGCGGTAGAGCACCCGAATCAGCTGCTCTTCGCCGAAGAGCAGGGCGACGTTGGGCTCGGTGACCGGTTCGAGCAATGCAGTCGGAGTCATCGCCCCGTCGGTCGGAACGATGCCGCCATCGACGAAGGTGGACTCGCTGCTGCACGCCGCAACCAACACCACGCTCGCGATCGCGCCCGCGAGGGAGGCCCCGCGCCACGAAAAAAGATAAGACATTACCCACTTATTCTAGCCGCCATGAGCCCCCCGGGCCAGGATTGGCCCAGGTTCCGCCAGAACACATCCGCCTACAGGGGGTCCTCCGGCCGGGCACACCTTGGAACACACCTCCCTTCCAGGGTGTCCCCCGGTGTGCTAGCAGCCCCAATCAGCGAGCCTTCGGGCCTGCTTTTGTCATGGCATATTCTCTGACCATCGGCCTTCGTCACCTCCGCTCCAAGAAGCGGTCGACGGTCTCCCTCATCACGGTGATCGCGGTGGCTGGTGTGGCCCTCGGCGTGGGCTCTCTGCTCGCGGTGCTGAGCATCACGACCGGCTTTCAGGACGCCTTCCGGGACAAGGTCCTCGGGGTCAACGCCCACGTGCTCGTCCTCAAGTACGGGCTCGACTTCGAGGAGTACCGGGACGTTGTCGCGATGTCCGAGGCCATGGAAGAGGTCTCCGGCGCCGCGCCCTTCATCATCAACGAGATGATGCTCGCGAAGGGGGACCGGATCGGTGGGGTTCTGGTCAAGGGCGTCGACCCGGACCGCATGCCGGCGGTCCTCGACCTCCCGGACCAGATGGTCGCCGGGACCCTCGACGGCCTCCGAGCCGAGGGCGCCGCTCCGCCGCTTTCCCCCGAGGACGTCGCCGGTGACCTCCTCGAGGACGACGACGACCTCGATCGGTACCTGCTCGAGCTGAGCAACGAAGACGAGCGTTTGGACCCGGCGCCGTCCGCCGATCCCGCCGATCCAGCCGACTTGGACCACGCGGCGATGGAGGCCCTTCGCGATCAGATCGCCGCGACCGGTGGACAGGCGCCAGTGGTCGTCGATGCGGGCGCCGGTGACGACGAAGCGGCAGAGTGGGATCCTTTATGGCATCTCCAGGGCCCCGACGGGACCCGCGACGAGCTCGCCGGTGATGGTGACACCGACGATGACGACGTCATCGTACCCCTTCCCGACGTCGCCGTACCGACCCTCGAAGAGATGCAGGAGGCCCTCGCCGAACTCGAAGAAGGTGAGGGGCTGCCCGGTGACGACGAGGAGCGGGCTGCCTTCGCCGAAGAGGACGCCGAGCGGGCCGAGGACGGCGTCGATGTCGCGACGCTCCCGGGGATCGTCGTCGGCATCACCCTGGCGCGCAATCTCGGCCTCGAGGTCGGAGACCGGGTCAGCGTCATCTCGCCCCTCGCGGGCCTCGATACGAGCATGTGGGCGCCCAATGCGCGCACGCCCCGGAGCCGCGAGTTTCGGGTCATCGGCATCTTCGAGGCGGGCTTTCAGGAGTACGACAGTCGCCTGGTCTACGTCGACCTCTACGAGGCCCAGTCCTTCTTCGACCAGGGAGACACGGTCACCGGCGTCGAGATGCGTCTGCACGACATCACCCTGGCCCGCGAGGTGGCCGGCCGTATCGAGCGCGAGCTCGGCGGCGGTCGTTTCCACACCATGGACTGGCAAGAACTCAACCGGAACCTCTTCACGGCCCTCGAGATTCAGAAGGTGATGCTGAGCCTCGTGACCGCATCGATCATGGTGGTCGCGGCGCTGGTGGTGATCGCCACCCTCATCATTCTCGTCCTCGAAAAGAAGCGTGAGATCGCCATCCTGAAGGCGATGGGCGCGAAGGACTCGAGCGTGCTCGCCATCTTCATGGTCCAGGGCATCATCATCGGCGCCGTCGGCACGTTCTTCGGGCTCTTAACCGGGGGCGGTGCCGTCCTCTATTTAGCAACCTACAAATTCCCGTTGGATCCCAAGGTCTACTTGATCGATCACCTGCCCGTGCGCATCAGCGCCCAGGAGTTTCTGATCACCAGCGTGGTCGCGTTCGTCATATGCACCTTGGCGACGCTCATTCCGAGCTGGTGGGCCGCGCGCCTCCTGCCGGCCGACGGTGTTCGCTACGAGTGAGGCCCCCCGCCGTCCCGGCGAAGCGTGGTAGCGTCCCGGCCATCGGGAGGGGTCCTTGAAAGTCGTGCTCTACGTGCTGGCCGCGGTGGTGTTCCTCCTCGGCCTGGTCTTCCTCGCGGGCAACCAAGGCGAGGTCCTGCGCATCGTCGTCGGCGTCGTGTTGATGGCGGCCTCTCTCGCGATGGTCGTCGCTGCCCGGATGCGGCCCCAGGTCGTCCAGCGCAACATCGTGCAACGCATCGACATCGGCTGTGACGTTCGTCTCCAAGAGCTCGCCTGCACCAAGTGCGGGGCGACGCTCTCGAAGGAGGCGGTCTCGGTCCAAGACGGCGCCGTCATGGTCGCCTGCCCCTACTGCCAGGCTTCGTATCAGATGGAAGAGGCGCCCAAATGGTGACCGGATTGATGTCGCGGGCCGCGCGGGCCCTCCGTGACGACGTGGGGGGCTTCGCCAGGGTGTTCTCCACTGGGGCCTCTCGCGGGCACTCTCTCGGCGAGGCCCTCTCCGTGCCGACGGGGCTCCTGACCTACCGCTTCCAGGAACACGGCGGCCAGACGCGGCTGCATCTGCGGGTGCAAGATGACGGCACCGGGCTGCTCTTCCGCGACGTCACGGACGTGATTCACCTGACGACGACGGCGACCGAGATGATCTGGATGGCTCTCGAGGGCTGGGCGCCGAAGCGGGCCCTCGCAGCGCTTCAGCTCCACTATAGGGGGCCCCGCGACGCCTTCGCGGCGGACTACGCGCGCATGGAGCGGGTCGTGCAAACGCTTCGGTCACCGACCA
>QMMC01000380.1 GCA_003647065.1 Deltaproteobacteria bacterium
AAGTCGGCGCCGGGGCCGCCGCCGGTCTCGGTTTCGTAGACGACGAGAAAGTCCGTGCCGCCGAGGGGGGCGACCGAGGGGTACGTTTCGAACTCGGCCGTGGCGGCGACCGTCAGCAGCATCGTCGGGTCCGGCGTGGGGTCGCCGGTCGGGATGACCCGAGCGTAGATGTCACCGAGCTGAGCCCAGGCCGCGGCGTAGGCGCCGCCGCCCAGCGATGCGACCGTCGAGCGCGCGCCCTCCATCATGGGGCTCACGAGGAACGGCACGGCATCGACAGGGCTCGCGCCCTGAAACCGCCGCCCGTAGAGCGCGGGCCTCACGCCCGGGGCCGTCGCGCTGTGGGTCCAGAGTACGGTCCACGCGTCGCCCTCCGAGGCCACCCGGGGCTCGCTCTGGGAGTTGATGCGGGTGGTCGCGACGAACATCTCGTCGCCGAGAGGCGTGCCGCTCTCCCTGAAGCGGCGGGCGCGGATGCCGGCGTCGCGGTCGTCGGTGGAGCTGAAGAGGTTGGTCCAGACGATGACAAAACCCTCACCGAGGGTGGCGACGTGCGCTTGGTACTGGGGGCCGATCAGGGTTTGGTTGGCGGTGCGCCGGGGGCCGAGGGCGCCGTCCGGGGCGACGATGCGATAGGAGACGTCGCGAGTGCCGTCGTCGCGGTCGTCGTTCCAAGTGACGACCCAGCCGCCGGAGACGAGGCCGGCGACCTGGGGCTCGGAGGCCTGGACGTTGCCATCGTCGTCGAGGACCAAGGGATCCATCGCCGCAGGGATGGCGACACCCCCGGGGGAGTGGCGCCGGGCGAAGACGTCGATGCCGTCGGAGCCGATGTGGTCGTGGGCCCAAACGAAGAGCAGCTCGCCGCGGCCATCGGCGGCGACAGCGGTGCCCTGTCGGGCCGGCCATTCGTCGTAAGCGAAGCTGGTGGAGGGGAAGATGGTGTGGGTGGTGGGCTCGCAGGTGGACGAGCACGCGTCGCCGTCGAGCATGTTGCCGTCGTCGCAGCCTTCGCGGGCGGGGGACGGGCCGAGCTCGCGGTAACCGTCGCCGCAGCCGCGGGCGACGCAGAGGCCGGAGACGCAAACGTCGAGGGCCATCTCGCCGCAGGACGAACCGTCGTCGGCGAGGGCCTCGTCGCACGTGGCGTCGGTGGTGTTGCAGAAGGCGATGGCGCACTCGGAGGTGGTGGTGCAGGCAGTGGGGCAGAGGGAGGCGTCCACGGGGGAGGTATCGGGGATCGACGAGTCCGAGGGAGGGGGAGAGGTGTCCGTCGGGGGAGGCGGGACGGACGAGTCGAGGGGATCGGCATCGGGCGGCACGGATGTGTCCGCATCGGACGCATCTGATGCATCGGGGCCCGCATCGGGCGCGGTCGGAGGCATGGATGAGCTACACGCGAGCCCACCCATACTCACCGCCGCCACGAAGACGACGAAGTGCATGGGTCAGTCCGTGCGGGTCCAGTAGATGTAGTTCAGGAGAACTTGGACGTCTTCGATCGCGTTGAAGTCGACGCCCGGCTCATCCCACACGCGGATGACGTAGGTGCCATCGAGGGGTCGTCCCCGGAGCTCGCGGTGGAGGTAGGGCTCCACGAGGGACCGGTCGGCCGAGGAGAGGGGGTTGGTGAGGTAGCGCTCGGCGGCAAGGCCGCGAGCGTGTTCGATGCGGCCCGTGTAGAGCGGGGCATCGTAGTCCTCACCACGGTGGTTTCGGACGGTGTAGGGGCCGATGTGCTCGATGGAGTACGGGACGTAGCCAGCCGCGTAGCACGACGAGGGGTAGTCGCTATCGCTGCAGTCGCGGAGGGCGGTGCCCACGAAGTTCAGGGCGACGGTGTCTGCGCGGTAGTTGTAGTTGCCGCGGGCGAAGCCGCCATTCCGGATAGCCCCACCGCGCTCGATATCGCGCTGGGTGAGTACAAACTGGCTCTCCCAGTAACAGTAGTTGGCGCCGACGCGGTCTTCGCAGCCGCGGCCGAAGCCTTCGCCGCAGAGGCGCTGACATCGATAGCGCCAGTCGCTGCGGAAGACATCGCCGGTGGTGTCTTCGCAGACGGGCTGGGGCCGAGTGAGGGTGGCGCCGGTATTCGCGAAGAGCTTCGGTGGGGTGGCGTCGGTGTCGACGACGGAGTCGGTGACCACGCCGGTCACGTCCTCGAGCATGAGGGCCGCGATGTCGACCTGTTGGGGGACGATATCGCCGGATGCGGGTGGCTTCGGGACGATGGAGACGCGGACCTCCACGCCGTCGTCGAGATCGAAGTAGGCCCAACGGCGCTGCCAGGCGCCCTCGGCCATCTCGGGGGCCGAGACGGCGCCGGCGATGAGGGAGGTGCCATCGGCGTCGTTTCGAACGTCGACGGCCGCATCGGGCAAGGGGCCCTCGGTGCCGACGGGGGCGGCGTACCAGGAGATCCGGTAGCGCCCGGCTTCGAGGGCGACCATCTGACCAAGTTCGGTGTCGTCCGTTAGGCCGCAGTCTGGCGTCCCAGCGTTGCATCCGGTTACTTCTTCGAGGTCACCGAAGGTAACGCGATGACCGCGAGCAGAGGAGAGGAGCGGGTCGGTGAGCGGGACAAAGGTGGACGCAGAGTCGAACGGGTTGGTCTCCGCCCGAAGGCCTTCGTCCAAGGGCTGCGCGATGGCGCAGTTGGGCCGGAGCACGCCGAGGTCACCGGTGCAGCCGACGCGCGCCCAGCCTTCCGCGCCTTCGGCGGAGGCCGGCGCAGTGAATTGGCCGGCGTGGTAGAGGAGGTTGCCAACCGGGGCATCGCAGACGGCGCGGGCGCCCATGACGTCATCACGGAGGGAGACGACGGCGGTATCGCGCCCGTTCTGGAAGGGGTAGTCGAGGCGGTAGGACTCGACGACGAGCTCGAGTTTGGTGACGTAGTCGCCGATGTAGCCGTTGGCGAAGTTGTCGACAGTGAGGGCGGTTGAATCACGAATACGTGAATAGTCGAGGCCTTCGAGGGTGCAGAGTTCGGCCTCCCAGGTGGAGGGGGCCGCGACCAGAGTCATGTCATCCCGGAGGGTGCCTAAACGCATCCCCAGGCGCTGCTCGACCGCGCGTTTCGCGAGATACGCCATCCGAATGGCGTTCTCCTTGGCGCGCTCGTAGCGAACGCGGCCGGTATTGTAGCGGCGGCGCATCACGGTGTTGACGTTGTAGTGGGTGCCAGCCATCTCATCGGTATCGAGGAACGCTGCCTTCGCCAGCAGGCGGCGACCGCGGCTTTGCTGAGACTCGATATTGGCAAGCTGGGCGTCGATGCGCTCCAAAGCGGCGTTAATTCGTGTCGCATAGCCTTGAAGGGCTGTCGTGCGGCTCGTGAAACGGTCGCGAAAGTTCACCGTTGCAAGCTCAGACTCCACACCTCCAGCCTCAGTCTCGAGCCCCCGAATCTGATCAGCAAATGCAATCTGGGCAATGGCGTTTGCGCATTTCGCCGCGGTGGCAAACCCAGCCCCGGGAGCGGTCGATGATCCCGCGACCACGCACTCCGTCAGTTGAGCCGACACGGTTTGCATGAACCGCAAATCAGAGATGTCTGCTTGAATTTCGGTACTCTGTATAGCGAGCCGTAGTGCATCGATGTCATTCGCGAGGTGACGGACCTCGGCACCGAGCAACTGCGAAACCTCAGCCAGTTCGACGAGGCTCGCCCTGAGAACCGACACGCTTACTCCATACTCGCCACCAATTGACGGGTATGCTCCCCCCACGGACTGCTCGCGAAGTGCATCGACCGCACGCTGGGGAAAGTTCGCGAAGACGGTACGCGCAGCGTTCGCCTCGATCGAGTTGGCCGTGCATTCGAAATAGTCTCGTAGGCGGGGCAGATCATCGACACCATTGAGGCGCGGCGGCTCGGACGCACAAACTTGTCCATGGTTTTGCTTTCCCGCTTCGCAAATCAACTCGACGGCATCGAGGAGAGAGCCGACGCCCCCTGCACCCGCACAGTCGCCAAGGTCTCCCGAACCCGAACACCCAATGCTGGCGTCGTTGTTGCGGTCCTGCCCCCCGACCTCCCGGCCTGGAGTGTCGGTTTCAACTCTTTGATGCCACGCTCTCCAAGGAATGAACGCATTTGAGTTGACCACGCTTCCCGGGATGTACGACTGAGATACTCCATACCGACGGTCATCTGACAGAGTATCGGCTACCCAGGGACCAATGCCGATCCCTCTTCCATCGACGCTTCGAAACAGAGCCTGCCCCGCGCCGGCTCCACCAGACAGCCTGCGCGGCGGTGTCGCACCCATGCCGCTCCACACCGCGTGAGCGAACATCGTGCCATCGTCTCCATGGATGAGATTATCGATCCAGCTCGCGCTGCGATCCTTGTTGTAAATTGTTATGCAAGAAAACTCCTCCGGGATGGAGGCATCGCCAAAAACCTGAGTCCATACTGGACCACCAGCCACATCGCAATATGTAGTGTGCTCAATGGACTCCTCTTTGAAATCCCAAGTATGTCCGACACGAACCAGGCCATTCGGCGTGATGACTTCCGACAGGTCGATCTGCCCTCCTCCTCCCCAATCGTCCGCATCGTAGGGAGCGAACGCAGCATGAATGCCCGAGAAGCCGGTGGAGGTCATCATTCGAGCGGTAATGACCGCTCGCGCCAACCGGTCATTGAACAACGCTCGCTCCTCTCGGTCGGCACAAGCGCTCGGTGACGCTGCAACTGAACTGCAAAAGAGCCCGTCACGCGCCACGTTCCACGGAGGAGCACCAGCGCCACAATAGAGACTTGCGTCCGGTGCGCCACAGGGCCACTCCGATAGGGTCGCAGGATCCCGGTACATATCGCCGGTGGTGATCCACGGTCGGCCGCTGAGCGTGACCGTTGAGGTATCGTACGGATGTGCCTCCCACCCGATCGACCGCGCGATCATTCGAATGCTATTCGGCTCGAAGAAGCCGGAATCCTTCACGATGCGCAGAACACCATCGTGAATTACGCTGCCTGTTGCCGTCGTGGCTCCCCTCAGCATTCGTACCGCATCGCAAGGAGGCACTCCTCCAACCCCGGTCGTCGCCTCGTCGGCAGCGAAGTACCCGAGCGTCTCGTCCACCAGTACCCATTCCTGAGTTCCAGTCGCCGGGTAGGACGTGCAGCCTCCGCCTTCATCCGGTCGTCGCGGGCAGGGCTCGATGCCGGGGCATAGTTCCACGCCGTCTCGCAGTACGCACAACTCCGCATCTCCCAGAGCGACGAAATCCTTGGTCGCATCATCGCCGAGACAGTTCTCGAGGCGCTGAAGATTGGGGTCCCCGGTCGTGTCGTCCTTCGCGACTTCGAGGGCATCGAGCACGCACCGCCCGAACAAGCACTGCTGCCCATCTGCACAAGCGGTGCCCGGACAGCCGGTGGCCCCAACCGCGTCGCTCCCATCTTCTGCCATCAACGAGTCGACGTCGATCGTCGTCCCACAGATCCCCTCGAGTTCCTCGAGCGCCGTCTCGGCGCGGCGATCCATTTCGAGGCCGTCCGCGATGACCCGTTCACCGAGCATGTCCGCTTCATTCGCAGCTTGCCGGGCGAGCTGAAGGTAGTGCCGCCACGACGATTCGACCGCGTCGCCGTCATCGATGAGCTCGTTCTCGAGCGGGATCCGCTCGTCGAACGAAGTTCCGGCGCACGTCTCTCGAGCGTGGGTGCACCAACTCGTGCTGGGGGTCAGGTACTCGGCCGCCAACTCGGACAGCTCCGGAACTACGGGAGTGAGGGTGCCGTAGTCAGATTCACCTTGTACGTTCCAGCCGCCAATCACTTGTTCGTAGCTTCCCGGCGCGTCAGGTGCACGGCCGTCCTTCACTCGGAGAAGGTAGAACCGCGTGATTGACGTAGTTAGGTCCCAGTACGCGACCTGATCGAACCCGGTATTGGTGGCGGCTCCAAACGTACCGTCTGGCGGCAGCGCCGCTGCTTCGGTCCAGTTGCAAGCTTCACCTTCGATGTGCCCGTTCACCGCGCAGCTGAGTCCGGCCGTCGTGGTGACCATCCGCAGGTCGTTGGATTGCCACTTCGTCGAGTCGTAGAGCAAATCCGCGTACCCGTGGCTCCACTCGGGGTTGTCCACATCATGGGACCACCACTGAGTGAGCCGTGCCGGGCGTTCACGTGCCGCGTCTGCGACGAACGCGGCTAGGGGTCGCTCGACGTCATCCGCCGCGGTTCCCCAGGTCCCGTTGAGGAGCAAGTCCGTACTCTCGGTCGCGATGTAATCCAGCAGGTGTGCAAGCCCTCGGCCTGCATAGCTGAGTGTCGGTTTGTAGGTCCAATCGTTAGGCGGCGCGCCGTCATATCGTCCCAAAGTCGCATAGAATTCACTCGGGGGCGGCGACGGGGGCCGAATCATGGCTGCGAAGCGAGGAATCGTGGTCGAGCCTCCGCCAGCCAGGACGCGGGCCGGCGCGAGTTGGCTCAGCGAACGCCCAAAGGCCCTGCTCTCCTGACGGTAGTACTCGCGCGCCTCTCGAAAGTCGTCGAGGGTCAGACCAAACCGACCCGCGAACGCAAGTTCAGTATCGTCTTTCCAGTCGGTCTCGGAGACCACCGTCGTACCGAACCAAAACTCGGAGAGGCGCTCTCGGACGCTGTCGATGCCAGTGCCCGTCAGAACGGCCCCAGTAGACAAAGTCGTCTCGTCTTTGATCAGTTCCCGGGGATCAAAGCCAGACTCGCGAAGGACCCCCAGCGCGGCCTTCGCGCCCGCGGAGAGGGGCGGTGCCGTACACAGCGCCGTCGTCTCTGATGCAGTATTGATCAGCTCGTCATAGAGCCCATCTTCACCACCGATGAGCAGATGGACGGCGCTGGCGCGCGACTGAAGGGGTGCCGAGAACGCGAGTTCGGCAGCTCCCCGGGAAGTCGGCAACTCTGAGAACGCGAGATCCGCCAGCGAGAGGGCATCGCCGGCAGCAGACAGCCCGGCTTCTTTCGCCACGTCGTGAGCCTCGACGAAGAGCATGGCGAAAGAACGCCCCATGGTCTCATCGCCAACGCTGCCGTCCAGGTCAGCAAGGGTGCAAACCCCACCGGCACCCGATAATCCTCCGGCAAAACGAAGCTCGGCTGATGCCTTGAAAACGGCTTGCCGTGCTTCCTCCATCGCCAACTCCTTCAACAAGGCGCGTGCCGCGATGTTCTGAGGAGGGACCGTGTATTCAGCCAACTCCATCGGCTCAGAGACAACGCCTGCGATCTCCATCAGGAGTTGTGCCGCGCACAGGTGGGCGTACGCCTGGCAATGGGACTCGGAGCACCCGCCCACCGTTCCGGGGCAATAGGTCGAGCCGAGCTGTTCAGGGGCATAGCATTCCGACTGGATCACGCTGACGAACTCCACCAGGTCATCTGGAGTAGACTTCAACAGCGTCTCGCCGCTACCGATGTCGATGACTCTGATCGCCTGCCGCAGTCGGAGCCGGTCGAAGTCCCCTTCGCCCGCCGATTCGTCTCGCAAGCTCAGATCATCTGGACCACCCCCACACGAGCCAAGGAGAGCCATGGCGATACAAGCAGCAACTATTGTCAGTAGACGACCGCTCATGGCGACACCTCCGAATCTCGTGCACAACGCATCGTGTCGAATCTCTCAACGTCATTGAGGGCGAAGCGGCGTCGACTCACGCGGTACCCGACCGTCGACGACCGATTGACCGAGGTGCCCCGTCTCGATCCCCGCCCGGCCACAGCCGGACCAAGAGGATCAACCAGGGAATCGGGGTTGGAGTAGTAGTCGTACTGGTAGGAGTCGGACACCCACTCGTAGCCTCCCCCCACCATCATCTCGGCGCCGTAGTAGCTACGTGTAACCAGCAACTCGTCGAACTCGTTCGGCAGCTGTAGCCAGGTGTTGGTGTAGCCGCAGCTGGTGGCGCGGAGTTCGGTG
>QMMC01000381.1 GCA_003647065.1 Deltaproteobacteria bacterium
CTTCGGCGTCCTCGTAGAGCTTGGCCGCGAGGTCCTCCCGGTCGCTGAAGCCCTCGGCTCCGGTGCAGTCCATGTTGAACTGCTCTTCATACGCCGTGGCTAGGCCCTCGAGGTCCCAGTCGTCGTAGTGTTTGTTGGCCGGGCAGGCGTGCTCGATCATGGTGCCGATGATGCCGTCGACGAGGTCGAGCAAGCGCTCGTACTGCTCGGTCAGGCTCATGCCGACTTCGTCGATGATGAAGTCGAGGCAGGCCTGGGGGTCCTTGCGCAGCTTCTTGAGCTCGAGACGGCAACCGAACCAACCGTAGACGTCGCGCTCGAGGTCGAGGTACCGAACCTCCTCGATCTCTTCGATCGGACGCTTTCCGATCTCTTCCCGGTGCGCCTGAATCTCCTCCGGGGTCGCGCCGATGCGCGGCACCGGTGAGCCGTGGTGCTTGATCATCTGTTCGAGGATGGGCCGAGCGAGCTCCGCGAACTCCTCGTTGATCTCGGTGACGACGGGCTCGGGGCGCATGCCCTTCTCGAGCTCCTCCTCGGTCGGCACGGTCCGGTACTGGCCGGTGAGGACCTGGCGGCGCAGCGTGTAGACGCCCTTGCGCTGCTGGTTCATCACGTCGTCGTAGTCGAGGAGGTGCTTGCGCATGTCGAAGTTGCGCTCTTCGACCTTCTTCTGCGCATTCTCGACGGCCTTGGTGACCCACTTGTGCTCGATGGGGACGCCGTCTTCCATGCCGAGGCGGTCCATCATCGACTGGACCTTGTCGCCGGCGAAGATGCGCATCAGGTCGTCTTCGAGGCTCAGGTAGAAGCGGGACTCGCCCGGGTCCCCCTGGCGCCCGGCGCGGCCCCGGAGCTGGTTGTCGATGCGTCGGGATTCGTGGCGCTCGGTGCCGAGGATGAAGAGACCGCCGGCCGCGATCACTTCCTTCTTGGCGTCCTTGCACTTGGCCTCGTAGCGCGGGATGGCCTCTTCGATCGCGGCATCCATGTCGAACTCGGGGACCTCGGGAAGCTCTTCGTCGTCGTCCCCGCTGCCCTCCGCAGCAGCCTCGACCGCCTCGCGGCGCAGCTGGTCGATGCGGGCGAGCTCGGCCGCGTGGCGCTGCATGACCTCGAGGCGCGCCAGCATCTCGGGGTTTCCCCCGAGGACGATGTCCGTGCCTCGACCGGCCATGTTCGTCGCGACGGTGACCGCCCCGGGCTCGCCGGCCTGGGCGACGACGTACGCTTCCATCTCGTGCTGCTTGGCGTTGAGCACGTTGAAGCTGATCTCGTTCCGGTTCAGGGCCTTGGCGATGGCCTCGGACTTTTCGACACTGGTCGTACCCACGAGGACCGGCTGCCCTGCGTCATGGCGCTCGATGAGCTCGTCGGCGATAGCCTGGAACTTTTCGGGCTCGGTCTTGTAGACGACGTCTTCGTTGTCGGCCCGGGCGATGGGCCGGTTCGTCGGGATGACGACCGTCTCGAGATCGTAGGTCTTGTGGAACTCCGCCGCCTCGGTATCGGCGGTACCGGTCATGCCGCTCAGCGTGTCGTAGAGGCGGAAGAGGTTCTGGAAAGAGATCGTGGCGAGGGTGATGTTCTCGTCGTTGATCTTGACGTGTTCTTTCGCCTCGATGGCTTGGTGCAGGCCATCGGACCAGCGACGACCGGGGAGCGTTCGCCCCGTGAAGTCGTCGATGATCATGACCTTGCCGTCCTGGCTGACCATGTAGCTCTGGTCGCGCTTGTAGAGGGCGTGGGCCCGCAAACACTGCTGGAGGATGTGCAGGGACTGGAGGTTGACCGGGTCGTAGAGGTTGTAGGCCGTGGCGTCGCGATAGCTCTCGCTGCTCGCCTCGAGGAGGCCCATCTGTCCGAGGAGCTCCTGGGCCCGCTCCATGCCCTCTTCGGTCAGGGTCGCGCTCCGGGCCTTCTCGTCGACCTCGTAGTGCTCGTCCTTGCGCAGCTTGGGGATGACGTCGTTGATGCGCTTGTACTTGTCGGACGCCGTCTCGCCGGGGCCACTGATGATGAGCGGCGTGCGCGCTTCGTCGATGAGGATGGAGTCGACTTCATCTACGAGGGCAAAGTTCAGCGGACGCTGAACGTAGTCGTAGATGCTGAACTTCATGTTGTCGCGGAGGTAGTCGAAGCCGAACTCGTTGTTCTGCCCGTAGGTGATGTCCTCGGCGTAGGCGCCCTTCTTCTCGATGTTCGACTGGCTGTTGTGGATGACGCCGCAGGTCACTCCGAGGAAGTTGTGCAGCTTGCCCATCCACTCGGCGTCACGCTTGGCGAGGTAGTCGTTGACCGTGACGACGTGCACGCCCTTGCCGCTGAGGCCGTTGAGGTAACAAGGCAGGGTCGCGACGAGAGTCTTACCCTCACCGGTCTTCATTTCGGCGATGCGCCCATCGTGGAGGACCATGCCCCCGATGAGCTGCACGTCGTAGTGCCGCATGCCGAGGGCTCGTATGCCCCCCTCGCGGCACACGGCGAATGCCTCGAACTGGATGTCGTCGAGGGACGCACCGTTGTCGAGCTTCTCGCGGAACTCGTTGGTCTTCGCCCGAAGCTCGGCGTCGGAGAGCTTCTTGATCTTGGGTTCGAGGGCGTTGATCTGCTCGACCTTCGGCCGCATGCGCTTGACCTCGCGCTCGTGCTTGGTGCCGACGATCTTCCTGATGAACTTGAGCATTCGGGCTCCCGGCCCCCGGTGCCGACAGAGGGCCATGGGGGACGATGGGGGACGATGGGGTGAAACGAGGGCGCAATCTAAGCCCCCGGGGCCCCGTCCGCAACGCTCCGGGCGGGGGCCTCAAACCCCGCGGGTGAGCATGAGCAAGGCGGCGGCGGCAAAGGCCAAAATCGTTACCAAGACGACCCCGAGGACCGTGAGGGTCATGGAAAGAACCCTCTTTCGGCTATTTGCCCCCGGGGCCTCGGCTTCCAGCATCACGGCCCGGGCCTCGGCCGAGGCCGTGAGGCCGCGCCGGAGGACAAACCCACCGACGAAGAGGCCCACGGCGAATACGGCGAGGGCGCCGAGCCACCGCGAATTCGTACGCTCCTGGCCAAAGCCGAGCTCCTGCTGCAAGCGGCTACTCCGGCCCCGGGGCAGCGGGATCACGTCCATCTCGAGCAACGCCGCGGCGAACGCGAGCTGGTCCTCGGGGGCCACGTCGGCGAGGGGCATGGCGTGCATGAAGGCGTCGTGACTGCCCTCACTCACGAGGCGAGCCCGGACGACGCGGAGGGCCTCGTCGGCGTCTCCCGGGTCTCCAACGTAGATGAACCGCGTCGCGGCGCTCTCGGAGCCGAAGGGGTCGCTGCGGATCTGAACCCGCCAGAGGCCCTCGTCGAGGGAGAGGGGCAGGGACCCGGCCCCCGCCTCGCGACCCGCAATCGACGACGCCCTGGACCACACCCCCTCACGGTAGGCGTCGACGAAGAGCGGGAGCGCCTCGGGGGACTCGTACTCGGGAGTGCATGGTGCCGCGCAGAGGGTCGGCGTCGCCCCGACCTCGACGCCGCTCAGAACGATGGGCAGCTGCACCTCCCGGCGAGCGACGACGACTCCATCCCGGGAGGCGACGATCGTCGCGACCGCCTCCGGGCCAGTGATTCGAGCGCGCACCCGGACGATCCCCGACGTCTCCGTGGACGGCCGCGGCGGAGAAGCGTCGAAGCCGCCACCCTCGACGTGTACCGCCGCCGCCGGCTCGCCGACCCACACCAGGAGCTCGCAGTCGGTCTCGGGCACGCAGTACCCGCCGCGCACGCGGAGCTCGAGGAACTCCGGCGGCACCTCATCGGGGACCGGCACCAGGCGCCGAGGCTCCCAGGCCTGCATCGGCATCATGGGCCGGCCCCGGGGCGGTACCGGGCGCGGTTCGTTCGTCACGACGAGGGGCGCCCCGCACCGCGCAACGACCTCGCCGCCCTGGCTCACCTCGGCCTCGAGGGTGTATCGCCCCGGCGCGGTCGGGGCCCGAAGCTCGCCCTCCATGCCCGCCCGCCCATCCGGTAGGCCTTGGAGATCTGCCGTGGCGCCAGCCGCAGCGGGGACCAGCACGCCGGTCAGGACCTCGGCCCCGGCCTCGTCCCGGACGGTGTAGGCCACCTCGGCCGCACGGAGCTCGGGGTGCGAGATCGCCTCTCCGGGGACGAAAAAGAGCGCCCGGAGGGGCGTAACCGCCCCGGGGGCCACCTGCTCCGGATTGGAGAGGAGGAGGTCGTAGCGGACCTCGGCGGTCTCCGTCGCCAGTACGGCGATGAAGATGACGGCCAACATGATCGGGAGGATCACGAGGGCAATGCGTTCGATGCTGACGCGAGGGGTCGACATCGCGGTGACCCTATCCTACACATCTCGGAGGATTCGGGGGACCAGAGCGCGCCATGGATACCGCTACGGAGAAGCACAGCCTGACCACGCTGCGCGACAGGCTCGCCGATTACATGGACAAAAAGGGCCTCCGGTCCACCGCTCAGCGGCGCCTGGTCACCGAGCTCTTCTTCAAGTCCGACGGACACCTCTCCATCGAGGACCTCTGGGCCAAGGTCCGGCGCCGCGACCCGAAGGTCGGCTACGCCACCGTCTATCGCACCCTAAAAATGCTCGCCGAAAGCGGAATCGCCTACGAGCGCAAGTTCGGCGACGGGGTCTCGCGGTACGAGGTCGCCCACGAAGACGAGCACCACGACCACCTGATCTGCACCGAATGTGGCCGAATCGTCGAATTCGAGGACGAAGAGATCGAAAAACTCCAGGAAGCCCTCGCCAAGAAGGCGGGCTTCCGCCTCACCCGCCACGTGCATGAGCTCTACGGCCACTGCCGGGACTGCCAGGCCAAGGCCAGCGCCTGAGATTCGCCGCCCGGCGCTGGTGGATAGATTGCCGAATCGGGGCGCATCCCCAATAATTGTGGGGTGACTTGCTTCGAATCGGCCTCTCGGGGGACTGGCCGCCTCCTCGCCTTGGTGATCGCAGTCGGGGCGGTGGTGAGCTTCAGCTCGCCCGACGATGCGGCCGCCCAATACAGCAGAGCGATGGAGCTCCACCTCAGGTCGGCTGGATTCAGCTGCCAGGCGATCGATACGTGCAGCGCCGGAGGGACTTGTGATGGGGGCCGGGCCTGCGAGCTGTTTTACCCGGCCATCTCGGCCGAGCATCGCTACGCCTGCGTCAATCTCGGGACCACGCCGGTCTGCTGCGACGACCTCGGCGCCTGCCCAACCCGTGCGGGATTTGACCCACCCACTTGCCTGCACCTGTCGGGTCTCGAGGCCAGCACTCTCGAGGGCGTTTGCGTGTACGACATCAACGACTGGTGCCCTGACGCGGCGATGCTGACCGAGGAGGATGTCCTCCAGTGCTTCACCCACGACGGCGACCGAGCGGAGACCTTTGGCCGAGGCGACTGCGACGAGGACGGCATTCGGAACGAAGACGAGGACGCCGGCCAGCTCTGTATGGTCCCGCCGAGCGACGCGGGCACGCCGCCGAGCGACGCCGGGCCCGCCGATGCGTCACCGCCGGAAGACGGCGCCGTAGACCCGGACGAAGATGCCGCCACCGCCTCCGACTCCGGACGACCCACCCCCGACACCGGCGCCCGCGACAGAGACACCGGACCGACCCGCCGCGGCGGGGGCGACGGGGGCGACGACTTCCCGAGCGCCACCAGCGACTTCCGCGGCACCGGCGGCTGCACCTGCGACGCTTCGGGCCGCGACGGCCCGGGTGGCGAGCTGGGCGGCAACTTCGGCCTCGCGTTTCTCGTCAGCCTGGCGCTGATGCGTCGCCGACGCTTCTGAGACCATAGACGCCGCCCCCCAAAACGACGACGGCCGCGCTCCCAATGAAGGGAAGCGCGGCCGGTCGCCACGGGACGAGCGCTGAGGCTCAGATGGCGATGAAGGGCGCGATGACCAGGGCCACGACGCTCATCAGCTTGACGAGGATGTTGAGGGAGGGGCCCGCGGTGTCCTTGAATGGGTCGCCGACGGTGTCACCGACGACAGCGGCCATATGGGCCTCGGAGCCCTTCTCGTGGACGGAGCCGTCGCTCATCTTGTAGCCGCCGCCCTCGAAGGACTTCTTGGCGTTGTCCCAGGCGCCACCGGCGTTGGACATGAAGATGGCGAGCAAGACGCCCGAGATGAGGGTGCCGGCGAGCAGTCCGCCGAGGGCCTCGGGGCCCATGCCCTGGCCGTCGGCGCCGGTGAGCAGGTTGCCGCCGAAGCCGACGATGACCGGGCTGAGGATGGCGAGGGCGCCGGGCATGACCATGCGCCTGAGAGCCGCCTTGGTCGAAATGTCGACGCAGCGGGCGGTGTCGGGCTTGGCCTTGCCTTCGAGGAGCCCTTCGATTTCGCGGAACTGTCGACGAACCTCTTCGATCATCTCCATCGCGGCCTCACCGACGGCGTTCATCGCCATCGAGGAGAAGAGGTAGGGGAGCATGCCGCCGATGAAGAGGCCGGCCATGACGACGGGCTTCGAGACGTCGATGCTGCTGATGCCAGCCTGCTGAGCGAAGGCAGCGAAGAGGGCGAGGGCGGTCATGGCGGCGGAGCCGATGGCGAAGCCCTTGCCGATGGCGGCGGTGGTGTTGCCGACGGCGTCGAGCTTGTCGGTGCGCTCGCGAACCTCGGGGTCCTGGTGGCTCATCTCGGCGATACCGCCAGCGTTGTCGGCGATGGGGCCGTACGCGTCGACGGCGAGCTGGATGCCCGTGGTGGAGAGCATGCCGAGGGCCGCGATGGCCACGCCGTAGAGGCCGGCGACCGAGGCGGCGCCGACGACGCCGACGGCGATGACGATGATGGGAATGGCGGTGGACTGCATGCCCACGCCGAGGCCCGCGATGATGTTGGTCGCGGTGCCCGTCTTGGACTGCTCGGCGATCGAATCGACCGGGGGCTTCTCCATCGAGCAGTAGTATGAAGTGATGAGGCCGACGGCGACGCCGACGGCAAGGCCGATGACCGTGGCGATACCCACGTGGGTCCACTCGATGAGGATGTCGCTACCGGCGAGGGTGGTGCCCCCTTCGGGCCACATCGCCTTGGCGATGGCGAAGGTCGCGACGGCCATGAGGCCAGCTGAGCCAAAGGCCCCGGCGTCGAGGGCGTGCTGGGGATTGCCGCCCTCCTTGGTGTTGACCACGAAGGTGCCCAGCATCGAAGCGATGATGCCGGCGGCGGCGATGATCATCGGCAGGATGACGGGGTTGATGTCGCCGCCCTGGGTCGCGGAGAAGCCGAGGCCGAGGACCATCGCGCCGATGATGGCGCCGATGTAGGACTCGAAGAGGTCGGCGCCCATGCCGGCGACGTCGCCAACGTTGTCGCCGACGTTATCAGCGATGACCGCGGGGTTCCGGGGGTCATCTTCGGGAAGGCCAGCCTCGACCTTGCCGACGAGGTCAGCGCCGACGTCAGCGGCCTTGGTGTAGATGCCGCCGCCCACGCGGGCGAAGAGCGCGATGGACGAGGCGCCCATCGAGAAGCCGGCGAGGGCGTTGACCGTCGTCGCCAGGTTGAAGCCGAAGACCTGCGTGAAGATGATGTAGAGGCCGCCGAGGCCGATGACCGCGAGGCCGACGACGCTCATGCCCATGACCGCGCCACCGGAGAAGGCGACCTTGAGGGCCGGGGCGATGCCAATCCGGGCCGCCGCGGTCGTACGCACGTTGGCGTTGGTCGCGACGCGCATGCCGAAGTAGCCGGCGAGGCCCGAGGCGACGGCGCCGCAGACGAAGGCGAGAGCGATGACCGGGGTCGCTGTCGCGCCGCTGCGCACCGCGCCGCCCATGTTGGCGGCGGCGAGGATGCCGGCCACGACGACGACGAAGCCCGCGAGGACCTTGTATTCGCGGGCCAGGAAGGCCATC
>QMMC01000382.1 GCA_003647065.1 Deltaproteobacteria bacterium
AAAGGCGGCACGCCAAGTGCGGGGACAGCCTTGAGGGCGGTACGCCCAGTGCGAGGACGGCCTCCGGGGAGGGTCCGAAGTTTCCGAAGTTCCGCGTGGGGGGGGCAACTTCGATTTGGGACGCTTCCCCTGGGGGAGACGGATTGAGCACGACGACGGCGCGGGTGTTGGTGCTTTCCGCTTCTCCGACCGAAAACGGGTGACACGTTCGGACTCCGCGCCCGTCAGCGCCTCCTTTGTGCTCGCCGAGCGTCGTGGGCCTTCGGCCCGCGACAGAGCGGACGTGAAGCGGCCGCGCGGCTCACCCACCTTGCCCGTCGCCGACGCCCACCCCGGGGTGTCGCCAGCTTTCCCTCGCTAACCCCGCCACCCCCTCCGTAGCCAGACAACCCCTCTACCCAGGAGACCGAGCCGGTGCCGATCCGTCCCCGTGAAGCCTCTCGAGCGGGGCTGAGGTAGACGAGCCCACTGTTGGCAACGAGAAACGGATTCTGAGCGTCGTTCTGGAGAACAGCGGCTCCGGTGGGCCTGGCGCACCTGACCCGTTTCTCTTCACATCGGCATTGAGCGCCCTCTATGCCGTTGCCAACAGCGAGCTCGCCTCGCCCATCCCCAAATCAAAGGCGGTACGCCCAGTGCGAGTGGGAGGTTCCGGCGGCGGGGTGGATGCGGAGGCCCGTGCGCAGCCACGTACACCATGCCGAGCTGTCACCGCAGCCGTCCCGCGACCATCCTCTGGGAACACCGATCGCTAGGAGCGGAGCAGACGCTCCCTGCCGGGGCCGGAGTCATCCCCGTTTAGTGCCCCCACCAACAAGGTCACCGGAGACCACCGGTTCATCGACAGTTGGCACTCCTCAGGAATATCAGGCGTGCTTGGGGGTGCCTCCCGCGACAGTCAAAGCGTCCGGCCCCCGAGCATCCCCCGGTACCCGCGACATCATCCCCGCCAACCACAGCGTCAACTCCGGTCGTCGCGTAACAAAGCCCCTGGAGCTGGAGGCACCCCCAAGCGCGCCGTCAATCCAGAACACACCCCTACCGTCCATGCAAAGCGCCGGGTCGCCGCCCAGGCCGCGCCTAGGTGTGCAGCATGTACCAGATGACTACGCCGGTGACGCTCACGTAGAGCCACACGGGTAGCAGGATGCGGGTGACGCGTTTGTGCGCCCCGAAGCGTTTCTTGATGGCGAAGTAGAACGCGCTCAGGGCCATCGGGACGACGGTCATCGAGAGTAGGACGTGGGTCGCGAGGATGGGCAGGTAGAGGGCCCGATAGTCACCCTCGTAGCGCGTATCGCCGTGGGCGTAGTGGTAGGCGACGTAGCCGATGAGGAAGAGCACCGAGCTCGCGAAGGCGCCTACCATCAGGTGGCGGTGCAGGTCGCGGCGCCCTCCTTTGATGGCGATGCCGCCGGCGACTAGGAGCACCGTCGACAGGCTGTTCCACCCGGCGTTTACGCCCGGCATGAACGAGAGGTCGATGGTGCCTTCTTCGCCTTGCCGGAAGAGCAGGAGCCAGGTGAGGAAAGCCAACGCTACCGACGAAATCAGTGCGTTGAAGATCATGAAACGTCGATCGGTGTGGCTTCCGGCCGCGGGCACGGGGGAGTTGTAGGTCCCCCCGGTGACCGGCGCCAGTGAGCCATGATAGAAGCCTGGGCCATGACCTCCCCCTCCCTCGCCAGCCGCCTCGACCGAGTCAAACCCTCCGCGACCGTCGCCATCGCCACCAAGGCCAATGAGCTGAAGGCCGCCGGCGTGGACGTCATCTCTTTCAGCGTTGGTCAGCCCGATTTCGAGCCCCCGGCCCACATCCTCGACGCCGCCAAAGCGGCTATCGATACCGGGGTCTCGAAGTACACGGCGACCCGGGGCATCTTGCCGCTCCGAGAGGCTGTCGCCGCCGACAGCAAGGCCCGGCGCGGCGGCCACGAGCACTCCCCCGCCGAAATTGTCGTTTCCGTGGGCGCCAAGCACACGCTCTTCAACCTGGCCCTCGCCCTCTACGAAGAGGGCGATGAGGTCATCATCCCGGCGCCCTACTGGGTGAGCTACCCCGAGCAGGTGCGCCTCGCGGGCGCCACCCCGGTCATCGTCGATGCGGCCCCCGAGGACGGCTACAAGCTCTCGGCGGACGCCCTCGAAGCGGCCATCACGGACAAGACCAAGGCGGTCATCCTGTGTTCGCCCTCGAACCCCACCGGCGCGGCCTACTCCCCGACCGAAATGAGGGCCCTCGCCGATGTCCTGGCGAAGCACGACGTGTGGGTCATTGCCGACGAGATCTACGCGCGCCTCACCTACGGCGAGTTCGAGCAGAAGTCTCTCCTCGAGCTCGCCCCGGAGCTTCGGGAGCGCCTGATCATCGTCGACGGCGTCAGCAAGACCTTCGCGATGACCGGTTGGCGCATCGGTTGGATGCTCGCCCCGGCCCACGTCGCCAAGGCCTGCGACAAGATCCAGAGCCAGTCGACGACGAACCCCACGGCGGTCGCCCAGTACGCGGCCATCGCCGCTCTCACCGGGCCCCAGGAGCCCATCGAGGCGATGCGTGAAACCTTCGAGGCCCGCCGGGCGCGCATCGTCGAGGGCCTGAACGCCATCGACGGCATCCGGTGCGGCACCCCCGAAGGCGCCTTCTATGCGTTCGCCGACGTGCGCGAGCTCGTCGGCAAGACGGGCCCCGCCGGGGTGATCAAAGATGACCTCGCCCTCGCCGGCTACCTCCTCGACGAGGCCCGGTGCGCCGTCGTCCCGGGTACCGCTTTCGGGGCCCCGGGGCATCTGCGCATCAGCTACGCCGCGTCCGAGGAGCAGATCGACGAGGGGCTGCGTCGCATCGCGGCCGCCGCGGCGAAGCTCAGCTGAAGCAGAGCCCTTCACTGCGCCCCGTGTCGGGCGGTGCGCGTCTCCTGCTGCGCGAGGAGATGCTGGGGCCCTGATGAGGAGGCTCGAGCGGGTCGTGAAAAGGCGGGTCTTGTCGCGAGGCTAGGGCGCATGAAGCCGATGGCCGTCCGGCAGGGTTTACGGATCGCCCTCAGTCGCTCTGATACCCTTTCGTCCCGTGCAACACCCGCACCTGTCTCGAACGCGCCCCCGAACGTCACGACTGTGCTCGGTTCTAGAGCACATCTCAAAAATGCTCCTGTCGCCTCGCTTGCGGGGCGCGACCGTCTGCCGCCATCCCCTCGACTCGAAAATGCTCGGCATTTCCTCGTCTCGCGGACGCGACATCCGGCCACGCCGCGCGGCGCGATGCTCGGTCGCATTTTTGAGATGTGCTCTAATCGCGACCGTGCTCGCGGCCGCGGCCTGCGGCGACGACGCCGGCCCCGATGACGGGAGCGTCCGTTTGGACGGCTCGACCGACGCCGACGCCGACGTCGATGGAGGCGTCCCCGCGCCCGACATACCCTGGCTCGCCGCCTCGGTGCCGCCGGTGTCCCTTTCGCCGTGTCGCGCAGGCTGGCGAGAGGTGACCGCCGGGGACGTCACCGAATGCGACCCTTATCCGGCGGGCGGTCCCGCCGAGTGCGCGAGCGGCGAAGCGCATTTCCCGGGAGAGCCGGGGTGCCGGCCCATCGGCGATGCGTGTCCGTCCGGTGATTACGCGACGACGGTGCCCAGCGACGGGACGACCGTCTACGTGAACGCGAGCGCAGCAGCGGGAGGCGACGGCTCGATCGCGTCTCCCTACGCGGGGCTCTCCGAGGTGCCGTGGGTCTCGCTCGCAACAGGGACGACGGTCGCGCTCGCGCGTGGAACCTATCCGGGAGCGGTCGCCCTCAAGGCGGGCATTCAGCTCGTCGGGACCTGCGTTGCGGAGACGACGCTGAGCGGCGCGACCGGATCGGTGGCGGCCGCGGTGACGGTGACGAGCACCGGTGAGCCGGCCACGGTCAGGAACGTTAGGATCACGGACGCCACGCACCGCGGCGCGCTCGTGGATCGCGGGCGATCTCTCTCGCTCGAGGGCGTCTTGGTCGAGCGCACGTGGGGGCAGGCCATCTTGGCGGCGACCCCGGGAACGTCCCTCACGCTTCGCGACACGGTCGTTCGCGACACGCAATCCGATGGGAGTACGTCCGGACGAGCCGTCGACGTCGAGCTCGGCGCGCACCTCGATGCGCAGCGTCTCATCATCGCCAGAAATCCTCGGTTCGCCGTGTACGTGGGCGGTGCCGGTACGGAGGCGCGGCTCGCCGACGTCGCGGTCGTGGACACGCTGCCCTCGACAGCTGACGACACCCTCGGGTGGGGGCTGAGCGCCTTGGAAGGCGCACACGTCGACGCGCGCGGCGTGTTCTTGGCGCGCAATCGAGACGTCGCCGTGGTGGCAGAGGGTCCGGGCTCGGAGATGATCCTCGAGGATGTCGTCGTGCAAGACACGGAGCCGCGCGCGAGCGACGGCACGTTCGGCGGGGCCATCCTGGTCCATCGGGGGGCGAGGCTCGAGGCGACGCGCCTCGTCGCGGCGAGAAACTACGCCGGCATCTTGGTCAGCGACGATGGGACGAGCGTCTCGCTCGCGGACGCGGTTATTCGCGACCTTCTGTCGACGACAGGGCCGACGAGCGGGCGGGCGATCGAGGTGGCCGAGGGTGCGAACTTGGACGCATCGCGCGTCATCTTGGCGCGAAGCCGAAACGTCGCCGTGCTCATCGACAAGGCGGGGTCGACAGCCACGCTCACGGACGTCGCCGTGCACGATACTCAGCCATCGAGCGACGCGCGCTTCGGGCGCGGCATCGAAGCCGAGGGTGGCGGACAGATCACGGCCTCGCGGGTGCTCGTGTCCGGAAGTCGCGATGTCGGGCTCCTGGGTTTGGGTCTGGGCACCCGCATCACGGTCTCGAACGTCGTCGTTCGGGATACGGAGGCTCGTGAGAGCGACCTCTTGTTCGGGTACGGCGTGGAGCTCGCGTCGGGCGCGCAGCTCTTGGGAGACCACCTGTCCATCGACACCACCCGCTTGACCGGATTGTACGTCCTCGCCGACGCGAGCGCCGAGATTTCCCAGTTCAAGCTCTCGAATGTGCAGCGTTCGGGATGCGGCGATTGTCCTGATGACCCCCACGGACACGGGGTGATCGCCGTCAACGGGACGGTGCGCCTCACGGACTTCGAGGTGAGCGACGTGGACACATGCGGCCTCTTCATCGTGAGCGAGCCCGGGCTGCCCGGCACTACCTCGGTGGACGTCTCGTCGGGTGTCGTCGAGCGATCGATGATCGGCGCGTGCGTTCAGGTCGACGGCTACGATATCGATCGGCTCTCAGATGACGTCATGTATCGCGACAACGAGCAGAACCTCGACAGCACGATGCTCTCAGTGTTTGCGCCCGCCGAAGCACTGTGAGTCGACGCGAAATGCTCCGAATCGCCGCGTAGGAGATTTTCGCGGAGCACGGGGCTCGGGAAGCTCGGCCCTCACGTCCTTGGGCAGTAGTGCGGTCTGGGACGGTCCCAGTCGTTCACGACCCCCGGGGCACGAAGAGAGCTGGAGCCCAGAAGGCCTCGAACATCTCGGGTATGTTCTGCGGAGACCTCCGGACCGGCTCGGGTGACTGGACCTCCGCCGGGAAGTCTTCTTCGTCGCTTCTCGGCACGAGATCGTTGATCGTGACCACCGGAGACGCACGAATCGTCGGGGGGACCGGGGAGGTGTAGAGCGCCCGATCGGTCACGACCCAGGCCCGCGCCCTGAAGAACTCGGCTCGCACCTCGCCGCGAAGGTCGCGCCCGCCGGGGGTGGGGGTCGAGCCTCCCAGCGCGGCGCGGATCGCGGCGGCCCGGTCTGCTTCGACGGGCTCGAGCTCGATGCCGGCTGCGGTGCGGAACGTGTGCCCGCTACTGAGTTTGGGTCCGAGATTTTCGAACTGTGCGTGCCCCGCCGCGAGGTTCGCGCCATCGAAGCGCAAGACGGTCAGTCGACACGTTCCCACGCCGAAGCCCCCGCACTGACGGACCATCATCCAACGCAACGACTCGTCTCGCGCGATCTGAGGCGCCCCGTCCTCGGTCGCCGCGGCGGGTGCATGCCCGCGAAGCCACTGCTGCGCCGTCCCGCCTTCCGGCGCCTCCGCAGGCATCGGCATCCACAGAACGGGCCGCAAGTGAGCGCGCAGTGCGGCGCTGACCGAGTCGACGCCGACCGCTCCGCACGCACACTCCTGGTCGATCCTGTCGAAGAGAGCAGGACTGAGCGCACGGCCGGTCTCGGGGCTCTCGTCGAGGAGCACGCGAACGGGGTCGCACTCCGCAACGACCGGGCGGATTCGACGTTCCACCTCTTCGCGGGCCATCGGCACGTCGCTCGGGCGCATCAACGCGGCGGGGTGGACCGCGAATCGTAGATCGACGATCTCGCCGATGGGCTGAAGGCTGCGATGAAGCGCTGCGGCGGGCTCGTCGTGCGGCACCATCACGTCGAGGGCGAAGGGCACGACGAACGCCGCAGGCCGCTCGGCGTCTCGCACCTGGGCTTCCCGGAGGGCCCGAACCTCTGCCAGAACATCGCCGGCCTCCATCGGCCCCACATCATCGAGGAACCATCCCGCGGCCCTCTTCTCCAACGACCTGCCTTCGTACGACGGCGGCCAGGGCTCGGGGATTGACGGCAGCAGGAACTCGGCGGGGCTCCGGCGGCCCATTCTAGGGGAGTCGAGCAGCGCCGATACCTCTGTCCGAAGCGCGTCGCCGCAGGGCGGCGGCGGCTCTGGGGCCGCAGTCGCCTGCGGAATCGGTGCCGGAGCCTCGTCGTCGTCGCAGGCCAAGAGCCCTGACGCGAGAAAGACGAGGACCACCACCGCGGGCGCGACCCATTTGGTGTTCGTCGTGTCCATTACTCCTGAGCGTGGCGAACACGGTCACAGGTGTCCACGAAAACCCCCAACGACAACTCACGGCCCGCGACAGCCCGCCGCTTGTCCGGCCATGGCCTGGGCAGGGCCACTCGTTCAGCGGGCGTTATCGGCGTCGCCGGATGCGGGCGACAGCGCCGAGCGCAATCAACAGGCCGAGAGCCCAGGGGCCGACTCCGGGCCCGTGGGGCCGTCGACTGCCCGGTGTGGCGATGCGGCAGCCGCAGCCGCCTTCCTCGACCAGCGCCACGGGCCCGGCGTCTGCGCCACCGTCAGGGCCGGCGTCGTAGGTAGGCGGGCCTGTGTCCGGTGCACCGAGGCCCGTTCCGTCGAGGCGCAGGACGAGCATCGATTCGTCCGGGTCGTTCGTATCGATGATGAGGACCGCATTCGCAGCTCCCGCCATGTCCGGGTTGAACGACACGGTCATGGGCGCGTCGGTCCCCGGGGGGAGCGTGAGCGTTGCCAGGTCTCCGGCGAAGGGGGCCATCGGTGAGCGCAGGGTCACCTCGAGGGGCGCCTCACCGTCGTTGGCGACGGTGAAGGTCCGTGCGCTCATTCCGCCGACGGGGATCTCTCCGAAGGACAGCTCGGTCACCCCGATGCGCAGGTCCGGGAGCGGGACATGGGTCGCGTGGTCGTCGAAGATGACGGACTCTTGCTCGGCGGCGACCCCGATGGGAACTTCGGCGATGGGATAGTCGATGCGGGTGCCGACGAAGGAGAGATAGAGGACCGGCGCGAGGATGATGTCGGCGTCGAACATGAGGTTGCCCTCGGGGTGCGTCAGCAGATCCTTGGACGCCCCGTAGTCGAAGAAGCCCGGGTCGGGGCCGACCGCCGTGAACGCGCCCTCCATCGTGATCGGCGACGGCGCGTCGCTGACGATGATTTGTAAGGTTTGGTAGGACGTGCGCAGGTCTCCCTGGACCGTGAGGACGATGCCGCCGCCGACGCCGGGGATGGAGATGA
>QMMC01000383.1 GCA_003647065.1 Deltaproteobacteria bacterium
CTCGACTGCAGAACGAAAGCCTCTCGGTGCGCGAGCACGAGGTAGCCGAGCTCGAACGCGTATTCGGAGAAGCTCCCCTCGGTGGGCACGCTCTCGCTGTCGGCTACCAGGACGTGGATGGCGCGCCCAGAGCGCAGCATGGCGGAGAAAGGCGCGAGCGACATGCCGCGCAGGCGGTCGCGGCTCTCGAGGGCGACGACCGGCGTTCCGACGAGGAGCTCTTCCGACGACAAGCCATGGCGGTCCAGGCGAGAGAGCTGCGACTCGTGCAGCTCTGCGTCGTAGTCGCCCCCAACCTCCAGGCGGCCGATGCGCATGGCGCGGACAATCTCCACGACCTGGTCCATCTCTCGGTCGTAGAGCTTCGTGGCGGTGCCGAGGATGTCCTCTTCGACGACCACGTTTGCGCCCTCGGCCTCGAAGGAGGCCTCCGGCGCGCCGGAATGGACCAGGATGAGATCGGTGGCCGAAGGGCCACCCTTCACCCACCCCCGCAAGAGGTTCACCGTCTCCGAAATGCGCTTGCGCCTCTCGGCGGACAGGGATTTGGAGCCCGAACTCGAACGCGCGGTGGCCGCGAGAGCATCCGCCTCGAAGAATTGCGCACCCGCGCTCCCGAGGGAGGCGGCGGCCGCATCCGGCTCACCGTTGGCCGACCCATGAGCGTCATCGACCCGCAAGATGTTGGCGAGGTTCTCCGCGAGGATCGCGGCCTCGGAGACGAACGCGGCGAGGCGCCCACGGCGCTCGCGGACGAGAGCGTGGCGATAGAGGGCTACGAGGGTGTGGTTCCCCAGCCCCAGCAAGACGCCGCTTTTTCCGAGGGCCTTTTTGAAATGGGTGAGCTCCTTGTTCAGCGCTCGCGACGCCTCGGCGCTGACCTCGAAGTCGGCGGCGAATTTCTCGCACGTCTCGTCGATGACGCCTGCGAGAGGCGTCTCTCGCCCCTCGTCGAGGGCCTGGGCGAAAGCCCAGATCAACTTCGTCTTGTGGTCTCTGAGGAGGCTGTTTTCGCCCATGCTCTCGAAGGCGTCCTCCACGCACGCGGAGAACGGCCGAGCGAACTCGCCAGCGGTTGATGCCGCGTCGATGAGTAGCGGGTAGTGGTCGAAGAGCTCCTCGGCGTCGAAGAAGCCCGCGAGTGAGAGAGGAACCAGCGGCGCTCCCGCGTCGTCGCTTCCGTCACCGGTCACGTGGAAGTGCCGGAGCCGATCGCGCCACGTCGCGTCCGCGGTCTCCTTCGTGGGCGCCGCTGGCATGGTCGGCGTTGACATCTTCCGCTTCTCTTCTGACTCAGGCATCGGTGCCTCTCGTGCGCTGTCCGTCTGTGGAGCGCCATCGAGCGCTCGTATTTCGCCCGGAGCTCCTGGTGCCCACGGTGTTTTCCTCGGAGCTAGATCAGGAAGCGGTCGACCTCGGCCTGTGCTGCCGTGATCCGGTCGTCGAGAGGCATGTCGAGCCCCTCGTGCATGGCGAGGTCATACCGCTGTGCGTCTGGATTTCGATAGAGCAGCCCGATGGGGATCACCTCATCGAGGGCGGCCAAGTCACGCGCCGCCGGCAGGTCGGATGGATCGTGGTCCACCTTGTTTTCGAAGAGCCGGGCCACTCCCGCGTCGACCGGGATACCGTCGGGGTGATCGAGCAGGAAGATACAGCTCGGGTCCTGCTGGTACTCCGTCCAGATCTCGGGGGTGTAGTGAGGGCACCGCTGCATGATGCGAACGAAGGACAGCCCCTGGTGTTCGTGGGCGGCGCGGATCGTCGCCAGGACGTGGGGCGGGTTCCAGTCGACCGTTTGAGCAACGAACGAGGCGTTCGTGATGCTGAGGGTCACGGAGATGGGGTCGAGGGGGCCGAGAATCGTCCCACGGGGGTGAGTGTTGGACTTCTTGCCGAGGCGAGTCGTCGGAGACGACTGCATCTTCGTCAGACCGTAGATGTTGTTGTCCAACATCAGGACGGTCATGTTCATGTTGTAGCGAATGGCGTGGATCCAATGAGAGGTGCCAATCGCGCAGCAGTCACCGTCGCCGGTGATGACGAAGACGTCGAGATCTGGACGGCGCGATCGGACGCCGCTCGCGATGGGCAGCGGCCTGCCATGGAGTCCGTGAAAACCGTAGGTCTTCATGTAGTGAGGGAAGCGGCTCGAACAGCCAATCCCCGAGATGACGGCTATCTTCTCGGGCGGTATCTGCTCGTCCCGAACGAGGCGCTGCAACGCCGCCAGGACGGCGAGGTCGCCGCAACCGGGGCACCACCGCGGCTCTAGGCCTTGGTAGTCTTGGAGGACGAAGCACTTCGTCTCAGGCTCAGGATCCCAGTCCAGCTTCAATCCGTACATCAGCTCCACTCCGTGGCTTGAGGTTGATCCTACGTCGAAGCTCCGCCTCGATGACCCCAGGGGGCAGGGGAATCCCCGACACCCGAGACCAACAGTCGATATCGACCAAAGTCGTCGCCCGAAGAAGCCAGGCGAGTTGAGAATAACGCCGGTTGGCTTCTGGGATGCCCGGCTCGTCGGCGGGCTCGCTGTAGTTGATCTCGATGGTCATGACCTTCTTGAACCGGTCGAAGATCTCTTTGAGACCAGGCTCGAGGGGCGAGAGGAAGCGCAGGCTGACGCACGAGAGCTTGCCGCCATCCGCTCTCACCCGGTCGACGGCTTCCTCGATCGCTCCCCCCGTCGAGCCCCAGCTCACCACCAGGAGATCCCCCGAGTCATCGCCGTGAACTACGGGGGGCTTGAGCGACTTGTGGAGCGTGTGGAGTTTGCGGCTTCTCCGGTTCATGCTCCTTTGATTGATGTCCGAATCGTAGGCGATGCGGCTGTTCTCGTCGTGGGCGAGGCCGGTCAGCACGTAGGACCCGTCGCGTTGGCCGGGAATCGGACGGGGGCTCAGGCCGGTGTCGTCGTCCCAGGCGTAGGGCTTCACGTCGGGCTGCCAGTCGGACTGATCGACGGGGGGGGCGAACCAACTCTCTTCTACGACCGGGCGCTCGAAGAGGGTCTGCCCGGTGGCGAGGTTTGCATCGGTCAGCACGATGACGGGGCCGCGGTAGGCCTCCGCCAGCTTCCGCGCCGTGATCATGAAGTGGAAACACTCGGCGATGGTCGTGGGGGCCATCACGATCTTGGGTGCGTCCCCGGGCGCGGCGTAGAGCGAGGCCAGAAGGTCGCCCTGCTCGACGCGCGTCGGCAAACCGGTCGAAGGGCCTCCGCGCTGAACGACGACGATCACCAGGGGGATCTCGGACATCACCGCCAGCCCGATGAACTCGGTCTTCAGGGCGAGCCCCGGCCCCGAGGTCACCGTGACCGCGGTCTTACCGGCGTAGGATGCGCCGATTGCGAAGCCGATCGCCGCGATTTCATCCTCGGCCTGGTGCACGACGCCGCCGGTCCTTTGGAACGCCGCCGCCAGGTAGTGCGAAACCGAGGTCGCCGGAGTGATCGGGTACATGGAGCAGAGGTCCATGCCGGCGGCCATGATTCCCAGCGCCGCGGCCGTATTGCCGTTCATGACGACCGACTGCCCCTCGGAGGGCTGGACGGGGACTTGGAAGCCGAAGTCGACGTTCTCCTGGCACCACTCGTACCCAGCCTTGAAGAGGTCCTTGTTCGCTTCGATGACCTTGGTGCCCTTGCGCTGGAACTTCTTCTCGAGCTCCGCACCCACGAGCGCGGGGTCGTATTGGTAGAGCGCGCAGAGCAGCCCCAAGTTCCATATGTTTTTGCCGCGCCGGGCATCGGCTACGACCTTGAGGCACTCCACCTCCATGGGGACTTCGTAGACGACGTATCCCCGCTTCTCGAAGTCGGCCAAGGCGTCCGCGTAGTCCTTCCGGATGCCTTCGTCGGGGTCCGTCGCCCACTTGTTCTCCAAGAAGATGCGGGTGCCCCTGCCGAAGGCGCCCACGTCGATGCGGCTGTAGAGGACCTGCTCGTTGAAGGCGAGGACGATGTCGGCTGAGTCACCCATGTTGATGATGGGCTGGGTTCCGATCCGGATTCGGTTGCCGCTCGCCCCGGCCCGAGATCGGTTTGGCGGCTCGATCTCGGCCGGGATGATCTCCACGGTCCAGACGCCGTAGCCCATCCGGGCGCTTATCGTGCCGAACATCTGCCCTGCGGTCTGGGCGCCTTCACCCGAATCGCAGACGATTTCGACTACGTGCTGATCGACGGTGGTCACCTTGGCACTCTTGCCGTCGTCATGACCATTATTGGCTGAACTTGTCACGCGCTACTCCCAGATAGAACGGGTTCTGTCGGACACGACCCGACTGCGTTGTCCGTCGCTCGGCTCGCTCATCGGGCGTGCCGAATATACTCGCTCATCAACCTCGGCCGCCGACGTCGTCCCAGAGAGCGCCCATCATGATGTCGTTTTCCTCGGCCTCATGCTCGCGGACGTGGGTGATGAGTTTGGAGGTCTCCTCGATGAGAACCGACATGCTCATCCCGGATGGACCCGTGGATAGCCCACCGCTCAGCTTCTGGAGTTGCGCGAGGATGGCGGGGTGATCGGCGAAGATCTTGTCGACGCGGTTCGCGAGGCGGGGCGCCTCTTCTTTGAGCTGCTCGAAGAGCCCTCCCTCTTCCTCGAACTTGAAGTGCTTCTTCAGCCTCTCTTCGAAGTCGGAGAGCAAGCCCTTCAGATGATCCCGCCAGGGTCCTTCGTCCGCGGTCTCTTGGCCGATGTGCTTCTCGAGGTCTTCGAGGGAGGCCCGAACATGTCGGTGGTCCTCGAGGATCTCTTCGCGGGAAATCGTCGGGGAATCCGCTTGCTCATTCGCTCCCATGCAACCCACCTATCCTTTTAAACGTCGAGCCCGTTCTCGCGTGGCGAAAACAAGGTACGCGCGTATGTTCCTGCGACAACCAATTTTACTCAGGCGTGTGGGGCGGCGTTTGGCCGGCCAAAAGAGAGGAGGTGTGAGCATGTTCACGGCCAACGACATCCTCGAATTTGCGGTGACTCTGGAGCGAAACGGCGAGCGGTTTTATCGCCTCGCTCAGGAGCGCGTTGACGATGACGAGGTGAAACGGCTCTTCCGCCGCCTCGCGGCCGACGAGGTCGTCCACGAGCGTACCTTCGCGAAGCTCCTCGGTTCCATGGAACCCTTCGACCCTGGTGACGAGGGCGCCGAGGAGTACTTTGCGTACCTTCGCGCATATGTAGACCAGGTCGTGTTCTCCGACGCGATGCTCGACGAGGCGATCGACCAAGTGAAGGACGCCCTCGGGGCGGTGCGCTTCGCGAAGCAGCGCGAGCAGGACGCCATCCTATTTTACACAGAGATGCGAAACCTCGTTCCGGAGGCGGACCGCGCTCCGATCGACGACCTCATCGCCGAGGAGCGGCGCCATTTCACCATCTTGGCCGAGCAGGAAGCCCGGCTGAAGAGCCAGCCATGATGCTGGGCAAATCGGAAGCCTTCGAATCTCCCTGCGTCGGCAGTAGCCCGACGCGCATGCAATCGTCGCGCGAACGTGCGGCGAAAACCTCGGCCCCTTTTCACTCGTCCACTGGAGTCCTCCATGTCCACTAGTCTCGACTTCGCCACGCTCAGCCTGATGGATGCTCTCGACCTCGCAACACTCATCGAGGTGGAGGCGCACCAGCGCTACGAGATGTTTGCCGCCCAGCTCGGCCGCCGCGGCACCGGCGATCCGGCCTCGGCATTCAAGTCGATGGCTGAGAACGAAGCCAAGCACGGCAGGCAGATCTCCGAGCGCCGCAAGGCCTTGTTCGGCGACACCCCGGCTCGGGTCACCCTCGGCGACTTGTTCGATGTCGAAGCTCCCGACATGGGCGCGCCTCGGTCCACCATGTCCACGCTCCAGGCCTTCGAGGTCGCGCTGTCTTCGGAACAGAAGGCCTTCGACTTCTACGACCAGGCCCTCGGCCACATCACCGAACCCGAAATCGTAGCCCTCTTCACCGAGCTCCGGGACGAAGAGACCGAGCACATCAACATGGTACGAGAGGCCATCGCCGGTCTGCCCGCGAGCGCCCGCATCGAGTACGAGATCGACCACGACGAGTCCCCGTACTTGTAAGCCCTTCCGGGACGCTCTTCGTCAATTTCGTCATTCGCGCGAAGTCACGCATCGGCCTCTCGAGCGCTTTCGTGACCGCGGTTTTTCGCTCAGTCGGACGCGCGCGTGATGGGCAAGTCGTGCCCCACTCGGCTACTCCGCGCTGATGGCGCCGGCCAAGTTGAAGATCGGCAAGTACGCGCCCCAGAGGCAAGCCGCGATCAGCATGGACGAGAGGAGAAACGCCGTGGCTATGGAGAAGCGTCTCCACCCAAGCCCGAGCCTGGTACGAAAGCCGAGGATCAAAAGAACGAGGGGGCCGACGGCCAAGACCGGCGGCGCCCACGGCTGGGTGACGAAGACCGTCAGCGCGGGTAGGTCCACATCGCCGAAGTCAGCGTACATCGCGCGGAAGGAGCCGGCCGCCATCGAGAACGCCAGGAGCCCCAGGACCGCGAACCCCGTCCAGAGGGCTCCGAGCCAGTCCAAGGCGGTGAACGAACCCCCGTGCACGTCGGTCGGTGGCTGTGCTTGGGCGGACATCGTGAAGTCCGTAGCATGAAGCTTGTCCCTGGAAAAGTGGCAGGGGTCGGGCACCGTTTCTTCCAGGTCGCCTGGGCGGTGAGCGCTCCAACCCCATGTCGTGGGGTCCGAGGGGTCACGTGTACTGATATTCGTGCCAGACGTCGTCGAAGGTCCGCTCTTGCAGCGCGGCCTCGTCGATCATCCAGTATCGCAAACCGTCGGTGATCCAATCGCCGAGGTCTTCGACGAGCCGCTCGAGCTGCAGCAGGACCACGTCCGATCCGTCGCCGAACACGTCGCCCTGCACGGGCTCGGCCCAGCCGAGCAGCTGCGTCGATGACCACTCGGTCGCCGCGGACAACGCCTCGCGAAGCGACCGAATCGCTTCCTGGGCATCGTCGTCGAGGTCGGCCACGCCCTCGAGCCACTCGCCGGACGGCAGCGTAAACTGGGTGAAGAACCGCAGCGGCCGTTCCTCGAGGACGGCGGCGACGTCCTTCACACTCCTCCGTGCTTCCAGATCGGCAGGGGTCGCGCGTCGCGGCCCGGGCTTGGCTGCATAGAGGATGTGGCTGGCCGGATCATCGTCGTCGCCCCGCGTGTCTGAGAAGACGTAGAGCATGCCCTTCTTCGGCAGCAGTCCCTCGAGGTCGAGGACCGACAGCGCGGCGCAGTCGAACTGCATGACAAAGGGCAGGTGGTCGTCCTCGTCGGGGTAGCGCGGCCACTCGACCTTCTTGGGTAGGTCGGGCTCACCGCCGATTCTGGATGCGCCCCCGGGTTGGTCGGCGCCGTCGGCGAGCGCCACCCCGATGGCCGGGCGCGTGAGGCACAGCAGTGCTTCTGGCTCGAGTTCTCCGAGGTTGGCGTCGCGAACCGTCTTCACCCACTCGGTCGGCAAGGCATCGGCCGAAACAAACGGCGTCTCCGGCAGCGGCCGGCGCTCATGTTCGTACGCAGAGGCGTCGAACTTCGGGCGCTCAGTCACCTCGGAGAAGGATCCGTCCTGTACGACGAGCAGCGTGTTGCCAGCGAGCAAGAACAGGCGGCCGTCCGGCGCTGCGAACATGCCCTCCACATTCCCGAGCGAACTACCCGCGCGCTCCTCATCGTAGTGCTCGGCGCCCGACGGCCCGAGGGCGTGGATTCCGTCCCATTTGGTCGCTGCCCACAGCGTGTCGCCGACCCAGGTCAGCTCACCAAAAGCGCCGTCGAGCACCTCCTCGAGC
>QMMC01000384.1 GCA_003647065.1 Deltaproteobacteria bacterium
CGGCCCACTGCTCCTCGTTGTCGATCACCTCTTCGATTTCCATTTCCACGTGACGGCGAATCCACACGCCGCCGAAGCGCGGAAGCGGATCGGGCGATGGGTCGCTCGGCTCCACCGCCCAAGAGGGGCGCTCGCCCCAGGGACTGAGTGGCTCGGCCGGCGGTGCCTCGGCCGGCGGTGGCTCCTGGGGCGCCGTCAGCGTCACCGTGCGGATCACCGGGGCGTCGTCTTTGCAGGCGTCGCACGAAGCGACGAGGAGCAGAGCGAGGAGGAGCAGCGCCAGGTGGGCGAGGCGAGCGAGGTGGGCGAGGCAGGGTCGCGACGTCCGCAAATGCTCTACCTCGGCGCGCTCGCGCACCGCCTCCCGCCGAGTCTGGATGAGGCCCACCACCCGGTTATAGCGCTCCGACCCAGGTCAGAGAAGAGATCTGGCTGTACTGCCCGCCGCCATCTCCTCGCGTCTGTGGGACGAGGCCAGCGACGAGTGGAATGGCCCGGGAAAAAGTGGACGGTGTCGAGGATAGTCCGCATGAAACCGATAGCGGCCCGCGGAAGTTAACAGATTAGGTCTTCTACGAAATACGCCTGCGCCGGGGCTCGCTGTCAACTCACGTCACGACCGGACGGGTACAGGCGGGCGGGTCCAGCTGTGTCACACGCCGGGTCAGGGTTCCCGCCGCCAGCTCCATTCTCTTTCGGAACCGTTAGAGTAGAACGTCGTCGTCGTCAGTAGGTCGCCCTCCACCCTGAACGGGCCATTCGCAAAGTCGAGATGGCCGAGTTCCTCAGCGGTCATGTCACGCTCGTCGTACGACATGTCCTCCCCGATGCCGCAGTCGTCACCCACATTCGTTGGCCGCCGCTGGGTGCGTCCCTCCATCATGACGACGTCGAAAATGCCATCGTGGACTGTCCAGCTCGCCGTGGCCTCATCGAGCCGAGTGCACAGGTTCAGAGCACCATTGAGATCAACCCGCTGGCCACTGATGACAACGTTGCCTTCACCGCCGGAACCCGTGATCTCGTAGCTATACCGGCTGTTCCAGTAGCCACCGTCCAAGGTGAGAAGCCAGCTCCCGACCGGCGACGTGTCCCCCGTATCACCCGCATCTTCAGCGATCGATGCGTCTCGCGGGGCGTCGCCCGCGGCATCGAGGATGCTCGAGTCCGTTTCCACGGTGGCGTCCGTCCCCATTTCGGCGTCCTCGACGCCAGCATCGTGAACCTCCCGATCGGCGCCGCAACCGAAGGTGCACGAAAGAGCAAGGAGCCAAGAAGCAGCGGGAAGACGGGCGTGCGAAAGTAGAGTCATGACCGCCGCCCGAGCACAGACCGTGCCCAGCGCGTAGGATGGCGCATGGGGCCGATATTGACTGAAATCGGGCGCCATTGTGACCGAGAGTTGGCGGTCCCCAGCGCAAGCCCAGTTCACACCTGGCCTCTAGGGCGAGCGTGGTCAGGCTGGCCGCAAGGCGTGCCGTGCCCCCGCCCTACCCCCCACCAACGACGACGCGAGGAACTGCGAGATGTGCGTGAGGCCACCTCCGGGAGGCGCAGGGCAGGCCATCACGGGGTCACGGTGATCCGCAGACGGACCTGTTTCTCCTCGCGAGGGAGTTCAACGCCCAAAGCAGGCATACGCGCGCCTTGGAGCGCCAATTCCACGCATCTTCCGAGTTCCCTGCTGGCACGTCGCCCGGCACGTCCCCCGGAGTAGGCGCCCTGGGTGACGCGATACAGCTCGCCGTCATCGTGGAACCTGAGATGGGCGTCCTGCCCGAACGGCTCCGAGTCGTCTCCGGAGACCGCCGCGACGCAGGCGCTGCCGCGTCCGAACCCCGCCGCCAGGCCGGCGCGCACCTGGGCCCGAGTCCACGCCGCGGGGTCCACGATCTCATAGGTGATGCGACCACGCCGCCGACTCGCGTGGGTGGGCGGAGAAGTGGAGGCCTCCATTGACGCCTCAGCGTGGCGGGATGCTCTGGCCATCGACGACCGCATCGTCGAGGCGGCGCCTCGCGCGGGAGGGCTCGCCGCAGCCGCTCCCCTGTCGGCGGGGGGCTCGTCGGGGAGCGCCGGCGCCGCTGCAACGTCGGGGGCATCCACCGTTGCGGCGTAGTCGACCTGCCTCGGCGCGATCGCCGGGACCACCGTGACCCCGACGACGACCTCGGAGGGCGGAGGACCTTCAGACACCGTGGACGGGCTGGGATCGGCGAGGAGGCCGATGACGAGGGCTACGGCCGCGGCGGCTCCGATCGACAACAGGAGCCCGACCGCGGCCAAGCTCCACCATCGGCGGCTGATTCCGACGGGCGGTCGTGCCAACGGCGGTGGCGCCGCCGAGACCGCAGTGGCGGAGGACGGAGCGGCGGTGACCTGGGGCGCAATCTCCCCCCTCGAAAGCGTCCCGCCATCGCGGCCGCGGCCCCGGGCTGCTCGCAGGAAAGCCGTCTGCGCGACGTCGGTGACGGCGTCGAGGGTCGGTTCAGGGTCGAGCCGCAACGTGTGCAACGGCACGCGCGGCGACCAGTCTACGAGGGTCGTCGACGGAGACGGATCGTGCCTACGGAGGGCGGCGTCGAGCTCCGCCATCGACGCGTAGCGCTGCTCCGGATCGAAGGCGAGGCAACATTCGATCACGTCGACGATCGGACCCAGTTGCGGATGCGACTTGCCGAGGCTGACGCGCTCGTTGCCGAGCAGGCGGGTGAGGACCTCGTAAAAATCGCCCCGGCCATAGGCCGGGCTACCGGTGAGCAGGGCGCAGAGGATCGAGCCCACGGCGTAGATGTCCGTCCGGCCATCGACGATACCGCCGAAGGCCTGCTCCGGCGCCATGTAGCTCGGCGTCCCGATGACCTGACCCGTGGCGGTCAGCCTCTCGTAGGAGCCGGTGCCGAAGAAGCGGGCGATGCCGAAATCGACGACCTTGACCTCCTCTCGGCCGGTGGGCCCGGTGGTCATCACGTTGGCGGGCTTCAGGTCGCGGTGAACGACCCCCACGCCGTGTACCGCGGCGAGCGCGTGGGCGAGCTGCCGGCCAATCCGAACAACGCGCGAGACTTCGAACGGGGCCTCCCGGGAGGCGAGCTTCGACAGACTCTCCCCCTCGAGGACCTCCATGACGATCCATGGCGTGCCATCACCTTCGACCCCGTGGTCGAGGACCGCGACGATGTTGGGATGGGAGAGCGCTGACGTGACCTCCGCCTCGCGACGAAAGCGCGCGAGGTGCCTGGCTTCGGCGGCGAGCCGGCGGTGCAAAGTCTTGAGAGCGACGTCGGTCTGCGACGCCCTGTCCCGGGCGCGATAGACGTCGCCCATGCCGCCGCGCCCGAGGAGTGCGAGGATCTCGTAGCGACCATCTCCCAGAACGGAACCGATCGCGCCGTCGTCATCTGGCGCGCCCATAGCCAGAGACTAGCGAATACACAGCGACATAGGAATGAATGGGGACCTGGCTGGTCTAGAGCAACAGCCTCGCAACGCCCGGCCCTACGGACTCGCCGTCATCAAACGCAACGACAAAGAGCTCCCAAATGCGCGTGCCGTCTTCCAGCTCGGCCGACCAACGGCGGTAGGCATCGTTGAGGCTGAGCGTCTTCAGCGTTCGTAGACCACCTTCGATGGAACCGACGACGACATCTACATCGACGTTGGCTTTGCCGAGGACAGAAGCGCCGCCATCGCTGTTGCCGCTCACCACGCAGGGAGCCACGAGGTGCGAAGCGATGAAGGCGGAGGCGTCCGACGCCGAGAAACAAGCGGCCGACTCTACTTTTAGGCCACCCGCGAAGACCGCCAAGGTGTCCGGCAGAGTCGTGAGCGCCTCCGCTCGTACTTCGTCGAGAAACACGAATGCGCGGTCGTCTTGCATCTTGGTGTCCCCGACCAACTCTTCGGCGCTGAGGGTCATCGGCCCATCGCATTCGACCGGCGCTGCGAACACCGCGAGGCCAACGGGCCGATTTGCCGCCAGCGCTTCGTAGTCGACGTCGGCCCACGGCTGGTCGATCCAGAGCACGGCCGAGTCGGCGTGTCGCTTCGCGTAGTGCTCTATGGCCCGCAAACTCACTCGAGGAAGCCTGGCCTTCTTCAGGCGCGCGAGGGCCTCGGGCCATTCAACCTCGAAGGCAGAGCCGCCAACCTCGTCCGCTTCCTCTTCTTCTGCTTCGTCCTCTTCTTCCTGGTCGTCACCGGCCGGCGCTCTTCCCGGAAGCGCACCGTCCGAATCGAACGCTTCCGTGAAGAGCTCCCACAGCGGCGTGCCTTGCTCGAGCTGGTCCGCCCACGCAGGAAAGAGCTCTGCGGGTTCTGCCATGCGCACGACTCCCCCGGCGAGCGTGCCGATCTCGAGCCTCGAGTAGCGGCGGATGTAGACCGTCTCGCATACGACTGACGCCTTCAGTCCACCAGAGATGAAGAGGTGGCAATCGCTCGGGGCCGACGCCACCGCGCGAGCCTCGAGCGAGTTGGTGAACAAGGCCACTACGTTGTGGTGCACGAAAACGTCACCGCAGTGAACCGCGCGTAGAAATACGTAGGCACACCATCCGTCGTCACCACGACCGACCAGAGACAAGGCCTCCTTTTGTTTGATGGCATCTCGAACGAAAACGATCCGCTCTGGGATAGCGCTCATGCCGTCAGGAAGAGCCGACACGAAGCGCGCCCCCTGTCCGCCGTCCAGCAAGTAATCGTCCATGCCCTGAAGCAGCGCGCGCCCCTCCTCGGACATTCGCGCACTTGCCACGTACTGGCGGTAGCTGTCCGCATCCAGAACCTCGTCAGCCTCTGCCGGCCGGCTCACCGAAAGCGGCGCGCGGTAGCCTCCGGGCCAGACGAACGCCTTGGGCACCGAGGCGTGCCCCTCACGAAGCGCCCACAGCGCCGACGTGACGCTGTCATCTTCGATGGTGTCGGCCAAAAATGGCAGCGCCTGCGCGGGTGCCATCGTGCCGCCGAAGGCTCCTGACAGCTGTTGAATCGACAGCTCGGTACCAGGAGAGACATCCAACGTGCCCTCCCCGCGTCCGCTGAAGACAAAAGGCGCACGAAGGTGCGATGCAACATGGGTCGTCGCGTCGGCTGCCGCGAAACACGCTGCGCTGTCCACCTCGAGCCCGCCCGCGAAAACCGCGACTGTGCCCGGCAACGTCGTCAGCGCTTCAGCCGTGACCTCCGCGAGAAAAACGAAGCCACGTTCGTCACGCTGCGACTCATCGCCGAGTAGCTGCACTGCGTCCAAGGCCAATGGCCCATCGCACTCGAGGGGCGCAGCGAAGACCGCGAGCGCCACCGGCGCATCTGCTGCCATCGCTTCGTAGTCGAGCTCATGCCACGGCTCGTCGATCCACAGCACCACCTCGTCCTCCGCGCAGCGGCCGGCGTACCCCTCGACGAGCTCGAGGCTGGCGGGCTCGAGGTGTTCGGCGAGCCGCTCGAGCGCTACGTCCCATTCGATCGCGAAATCAGTGCTCATGTCAGGTTCCGAATCGGACTCCGCATCCTCATCAGCGGATGGTGCACGACGGGGAGCGGGGTGGCCACTGCACCCCGGGAGCCACGCCACGTCGGTGTTGAGCCAGCCACGGCGCTTCTTCGCGATTGCGGGGGGGGGCGCGGAGCGGGCTTGGTACGACTTGCGGGGGGGCTATCGAGGTGAGGCTTGGTGCTCGAGGCTGAGACCTCGCCTGAACTCGTCCAACGCGCCCTGGACTTCGTCTGCTGAGCCCCAACTCATTCGGTACCCGGCCAGGCAGCTCGGATTTCAGCCAGTGCATGGCCCTGCGAATCAGTCAGAGGGACCACGAAAGCCACCTCTCACGAACGAGGTGGGCGGCCTCGACCGCGCGCGGGTCAGGATCGCTGACGAGTTCCGCGTGGATGAGCAGCGGGTGGACCGTGTCGTCCGTCGTGCCGCGGAGGGACGCTTGGCCGATGTGCCGCATCCACAGCAAGTCACCATCTGGGGCGGGGGCTGCCTTGAGGCGTCGGCGTATCTCTTCTGACGGTGGCCCCAAATGCGCCACCGTCAGGGGCCCACGGTAGTGCCGCTCGAGTCGGTAGGCCCCGGCCGTGCCTCCATAGCGAACGTCCTCGACTCGCTCATCGAGCCATCCCTCGATGGCCTTCGGTTCACGTACCGGGAGCTGAAAACGCCCGACCAAGAGTTTGGGGCGCAGCGTCGCGCGGTATCCCGCGAGCCACCGATCCAGGAGCGCGCCGTCTGGTCCATCGACCCATGCGTGTTTGCTTTGGCGCTTCACGAGTATCTTCTCTTCGACGAAGCGCGCGAGGAGATCCGCGACGGGTTGGCGGCTCGTGCCCGCAGCGGCGGCGAGCTCGCGTTGCGTCGCGCCGGCCAGGTCGGGGTCGGCGAGCAACGCGAACATCACCTGGCAACCCGGCGCCCGCATCTCCTTGCTCCGAGCGGGGGTCTTCGGAGGAGTCTGGCCCTGGACGCGCGCGACGAAGCGCTCGCCGAAGCGCAGGTAGCAGTTGCCCTGGCGGTCGACGAAGTTGATGCCGCGGTCCTCGAGGGCCGCCCCGAGGGGTCCCCCGATGTAGGGCGCGGCCACGAGCCAACTCGACGGGTCGGCACTGAGTGCCGAGCGCAGGTAGGCCGCCGCAGTGGCGCCGACGTGGGAGGTCTTCAGCTCGAGCTCCAGGCTCGCCGAAGAACCATCGACCAGCTGAAACCTAGCGGCCGTTTCGGTGAACCGGACGGTCTTCACGAAGGGGAGTTCGCCGAGCTTTGTGGCGTATTCCTCGAGATTCTGGCCTTGGCCTTTTGGCATATTCACACACCCTGCGTTTAGTAAACACCAAAAGCATTAAAACGCCAACCCTGACCGAGACCCGCCCAGAGCTCGACCCGCCGCAGAGGCCAGCGGCGCTAGCTCACATCGGGACGCGTGCAGGCGGGAACCAGCGAAGGGGCCGGCTCGGGCGCTGACCGACACGCGCCAGCCCCCTCATCGGCGGGGCTGCCGAGCTCGATGAAGAAACGACGAATCTCACGCTCATCTTTGGGCGGAAATCCGCACGCGCGAAAGGCGCCGAGGAAGGCTTCGTGATCGACGTCGCCCGCGCCGGCGAAGGCGGCCTCGTACGCCCCCTCGACCACAGCGCGGACCCGGCTTGCATCGGTGAGACGAAGGCTGCGCGGAAGTGCGCCGGGATCGTCCTCACCGAAAATGACACCGCGCAGGACGAACTCGGAACGCGATGCGCTCCCCGGCACGATCGAGTCGACGAGGTCCGTGAACTCCTTCTCGACGTCATACTCTCCGTCTTCCGTGCTGAGGATGAGCCATCCGCGTCGTCCGTCCGTGACCATCGTCAGCGGGACGTGGATGGACGTATGCGCATCGTGCGCTGACCCGGTGCAAAGGGCGTCGGGCAGAGCCGACATGGTGTTGGCCTCGTACACGTGAAGCGCGCTCGACTGAAGTTGGCGCGCCACGCGCTCGGTGAGGTCGACGTCGAAGCTCCCGTCGGTGGAGAGATGGATATCAGTGGGCTTTTGCATTCGGTGTCCTTTCGCGACGGGCCCTTATCGGCCGAACGGGAGCCGAGTTGCGTGCGGTGATCTTCGGGGCCGGGCCGGACACCACGACCCCCGCTCCGAGGTCGACGGGCGCTCCCCGCGCGGTCACACATCCGGACGCGAGATTTGCCTAGCCCGCGCCCTACCCCCGCTCCCGCGTCATCCGCTCGACCCACCCCTCCACCAACGCCTCCGCCTCGGCACTCGGGTCCGCGTTCTTCACGCCCCGGTGCTGCCGGACCACC
>QMMC01000385.1 GCA_003647065.1 Deltaproteobacteria bacterium
CGACGTCCCCGGAGGTGCGGGCACCGGCGGAGCCCGCGAGCCGTCATCCATCGTGAGAGTCTTTCTCTCCGCCAACCAAGTGATCTTCATCGCCGTCGATGGGGCTGGGACCGAATTTGGCGATTACGTGGTCAACTTCGTCTACCTCGGCGGCGGAGCGTAGGCACCGCCCCGCCGAGGTGCGTTCGACCTTTCTGTACCCCCAGTCTTGACGAAACGAACGTTCGTACTATTGTCGGGGTATGGGCAAGGGCGCCGATACCCGGGGGATGATCCTCGACCGAGCATTGAGCCTCGCGAGCACCGAGGGCCTCGAGCAGCTGACCATCGGGCTCCTGGCCAAGGCCGTGGGCATGAGCAAGAGCGGGCTCTTTGCGCACTTCAAATCCAAGGAGCAGCTCCAGCTTTCGGTCCTCGAGGCCGCCAGCGAGCGCTTCGTCCGGGGGGTGATTTCCCCGTCCCTGAAGGAGCCCCGGGGGGAGCCCCGGGTCCAGGCACTATTCGACCATTGGCTCGAGTGGGAAGCGGCTTTCCCCGGGGGTTGTCCCTATCAGACGGCGATCATCGAGTTCGATGATCGCCCCGGGGTCGTCCGAGATTATCTGCTCGAGACGCAACGGGACTGGCAGGACGCCCTGACCCAGGCGGCGCGCATCGCCGTCGACGAGGGGCATTTTCGCGCCGACCTCGAGCCGAAGACCTTCGCCTTTCAGTTCACGTGCTTGGCCATCGGCTACTACCAGCACAAACATCTCTACCGCGACGGGACCTCGAAGACCCTGACGCGAAAAGCCTTTGACCAACTGCTCGACAGCGCTCGGGCCTGAGTGAGGAGTTCGGCGGATGAGCACAGCAGCGGCTTCAACACGGTCACCTAAAAGCACGAACGGTCGTGCGTGGATCGTCGATGCGATGCGCCACGGCGCCCGGGTCTTCGGGCCGGTCGCACCGGGGCTGACGACGAGGGTCCTCGCCGACCTCTTCTGCACTCCCCGGCCGCGCCCCCTCGACGACGGGCAGCGCACGGCGCTCAGCCGCGGAGAGCGCTTCACCATCGACCACGAGGGCGGTCGCCTCGATGCGTGGTCCTACGGTGAGGGCCCGGCGGTGCTTCTGGTGCACGGGTGGGCGGGGCGCGGCGCTCAGCTCCACCACTTCATCGAGCCCCTCGTCGCGAGGGGCCGCCGCGTCGTGCTCTTCGACGCACCGGCCCACGGCGCATCGGACGGTTCGACGACCAATCTCGGTGACTTCGCCCGCTCCGTCGCCGCAGCGCTCGGCTCCGTCGACGACGTCGAAGCCATCATCGCCCACTCGATGGGCGGCGCCTCGACCGCCGTGGCCCTCGCGCGCTTCATCGAGGGCCCGGGGCGCCTAGTCTTCATCGCGCCGCCGGTGCACCCGAGCGCCTGGATCGCCCGCTTCCAGGAAATGATCGACCTGTCGGACGAGCTCACGGCTCGGCTCACGGCAGAGGTCGAGCGGCGCGCGCGCATCCCGCTCGACGAGGTACACGCAACCGACATCGCCCCGTCGATGAGCGCACGGCTCTTGGTCATCCACGACCGCGATGACCGCGAAGTCCCCTACGACTCGGGCCGCACCATCGCCGGCGCGTGGCCTCGCGCCGAGCTGCTCACCACCGAGGGCCTCGGCCACAACCGAATCCTCCGCGACTCGGAGGTCATCGATGCTGCCGTGCGATTCGTCGCCGGTTACCAGAGCAAAGAGAGCCAAGAGAACCAAGAGAACCAAGAGAACCAAGGGAATCGATCATGAACCAGGACAGAGAAATCCAAGACCCCCATCTGCGCGCCTTCTCCGACCAGGCCGGGGAGGCCTTCGAAGAGGCCTTCCAAGACATCGATCTGTCGTTCGCCGACGTGCCCGAGCACTGGGTGGCCGCGTGGCTTCGCCTCGTCGTCCCGCGCCCCATCCTGCGCGAAGCCCTCGAGCGATAGGGACCATCCCTCGATTGGCCCCCTCGGCGTGTCGAGGGAGCCCCGCCCCAGCTACCGGCTGATCGCCTTCAACGCCCCGAGCAAGTACTTCGGGTTGTGCGCCGAGTCGTACATCGGGTGCACCTTCTTCTCGGTCTCGAAGAGGCCGTAGACCGCCATCTGGGCCGTTCGCACGGAGTATTCGACGGTGAAGACGCAGTCCTTCGGCGCTTCGGCAAACTGGCCGAGGAACGCGAAGTTCGTCGCCCCCGCGGGCACGACGTCGGGGCGGTCTCCGAGCGTTCGCGCCATGAAGAGGCTGTCGACGAAGGGCATCGCGACGGGGATGCAGTTCACTTTGCCCGCCTCGGTGACCGGCTTCATCCGGTCCTGAATCTTCAGATGGTAGTAGAGCTCTTCGAGCATCTCGGCGCCGGTGCACTCGGCCATCGTCTTGTCGATGTAGTTGCCCTTCCGGTCCGGATAGAGCCCGTAGCCCCAGAAGATTTTGACGTCGTCGGGCTGGTTCGGGAAGTGGGGCTGCCGCGCGATGACGACCGACATGAACCAGTTGGAGTCGGTCATGGTGACCAGACCGCCGGTGCCGTCCACGTTGCCCGAGAAGTTCTCCATGTAGTCGAGGAAGGTGGAGTCCTTCATGGTGGCGGTGAACGAGTACCACTTCTGCAAATCGATGTTGTCGCAGAAGGGGCTCGGGTTACCGAAGGCCGGGTCCTTTTCGGCGAGCTTCTTCCACAGCTTCCACGACCCGGACTCGGCGATGCCTTTCAGTTTCGCCGGCGTATCCCAGGTCCCGTTGTCGGTGCTCTCGGTGATCGAGCCGTTGGTGAAGAAGACGTAGTCGTTCTCCCCGAGGTCGGTCTTGGTTCCGTCTTTGAAGTGAATCGCGGTCGCGGTCTTCTTCTCGGGGGACAGGTCGAAGTCGATGTCGACGACCTCGGTGCCCATCTCGAAGCTGACGCCCTTGCCCTCGAGGTAGGTGCGCATGGGCCGGGCCACCGAGTCGTATTGGTTGTACTTGGTGCGCATGACGCCGCCGAGCTTGTACAAGCCGTCGACCAGGTGGATGAAGCGCTTCATGTACCGGCGCATCTCGGCGAGGCTGCTCCACTTCTGGAACGCGAACATCGACGTCCAGATGTACCAAAACTTGGTTTCGAAGAACGCCGCGTCGAACCAGTCCTCGATGCCCTTGTTGCCGAGGGACTCCTCCGAAACGTAGGTGAGCTTCAGGAAGTCCATCTGCTGCTTGGTCGTCAGCCCGTAAGAAGACACGTCGATCTTCTTGCCGTCTTTCAGCAGGCGCGCTTGGCCGTTCGAAACGAAACGCTCGTTGAACTCGTAGGACTCGTCCCGAACCGAGACCGACGGGTCTTCGAGGGAGGGGATGTGCGAGAGCAGCTCCCAGTAGCACTCGTAGTGCATCTCGTGCATGCGCCCGCCGCGGACCACGAAGCCCTTCTCCACTTCGCCGGCCCCGTCGAGGGCGCCGCCGACGATGCGGTCCTTTTCGAGGATGTGGATGTTCTCACCGGGAACGCCGGCATCCTTCTCGAGATAGACGGCGCTTGCGAGGGACGCGATGCCGCTCCCGATGAGATAGACGTGGGCTTCCCGCGGGCTCTGGTTCTTCTTGGTGGTCATGGTCCGGCCGAGGTTGGGGGCGAACGCACATCTCTTCAACCGCGTATCGGACAACCGGACGAAGCTACCGATAGACAGAGGACGGCATTTCCCCGAAGAGTCCCCTCGACGCTTTGGGCGACCGTCCGCATGAACGAGTGACCGAGGATGACATCGATGAACCGAGTGCTGGGCGTAGTCGCCGCGCTGATGACGGTCGCAGCTTGTACGACGGGGCCTGCGCCCACCGTGGCGGGGCCGGTGCCCGTGACCGTAACCACCGTGGCATCGGCTGATGTTGGCGAGGGCCATACCTATTCGGGGGTATTCCGAGCGAATCGAAGCGTCGTCGTTCGGGCTCAGGCCGGCGGTGAGGTGACGGCTCTCCACGCATCCCAGACTGGCGGCGGAGCGCGCGCATTTCAGAGCGGCGATGCGGTGACGACCGCTGACCACCTCGTCCAGATCGACCGCGATGTCTACCTCGAACGCATCGGCGAGGCCGAGGCTCAGAAGAGCGCCGCGCACGCCGCGGCCCAACGGGCCATCGCAGACTTCGACCGCATCTCCGAGCTCTTCCGCCACGACTCGGCATCGCAGGCGGCCTTCGATGCTGCCCAAGCGGCGAAGGACGCGGCGGTCGCCCAGGCGGGCCTCGCTCGACACACCCTCGGGGAAGCGCGCCTTCAGCTGGCCCATACCCGCGTGGCGCCGCCCTTCGATGCGGTCGTCGTGCATCGCTTCGTCGAGCTCGGAGACGTCGTCAGCGCGGGTACTCCCCTCTTCGAGGTCGCGGACACGGCACGCATGAAGCTCGTCATCGCGGTGCCGAGCACGAACCTCGGGCGCCTGCCCCTCGGGATGATGGTGCCCTTCGAGCTCGAGTCTCTGCCCGGTGAGCCTTACGTCGGTGAGGTATCCCGGGTCGCAGTGGCCGCCGACGCGAGGACTCGACTCTTCGACGTCGAACTCTCGGTCGCCAATCCCGAAGGTCTCATTCACGTCGGCATGGTCGCGGTCGCGTCGATGCCGGGAGCCCGCGGCGACGCGGCCTCCGCACCGGAAGACCTGCGGGTCCCGCTCCGCGCCATCGTGCGTCCGACGGGCCAGTCCGAGGGCTTCGCCGTCTTCACCGTCGAGCGCACCGGTGCCGACTCTCCCTCTGGCGTGGCCCGTCTCCAGGAGGTCGAGGTCGGTGCCGCCGTCGGGGACCACGTGCTCGTCGAAGGGGGCCTCGACGCCGACGCCGAGGTGGTGCTCCGGGGCGCCACGCGGCTCCGTGATGGCGACCCCGTGACCGTGCTGCCATGAGCACCGACGACAACGCGCCCGGCGAGGTCTCCCCGCGCCTCTGGCGAAGCGGAGCTATCTCCCGCTTCTTCGTCGAACAACGGGTCGTCGCCTGGACGCTCCTCGTAGCGACCATCGGCCTCGGCATCTTCGGCTACCTCGGCATGCCGAAGCGCAAGGACCCCGCCATCCCGGTGCGCTATGCGTCCGCGGTGACCGTCTGGCCCGGCGCCGACCCGACGCGCATGGAGGAGCTCGTCACCCGGCCGGTCGAACAGGCCATCGCCGCGAGCCCGCGCATTCACCGGGGGACCGCGACCCATTACGGCATGAAGTCCGTGACGCTGCCGAGCGTGTCGATCGTGATGATCGAACTCTCCGAGGACGTCGACGACGTCACCGAAGCGTTCAACGACCTGGACCGACGGCTGCGCGCCGTGAATGCCGAGTTGCCCGACGGTGCGGGGCCCGTGCGCTTCGACTCGGACTTCGGTGACACGGCGGCGCTGATGCTGACCATCGGTTCCCCCAACGAACCCGACGCTCAGCTCGCCCTTCGCGCGAACGACATCGAGGCGCGCCTCGCCGCTGCGCGCACGACTCTTCAGGGACGAGACCCCGCGCGCACGGCGTTGGTATTCCTCGAACCCCGGGGCGACGCCGACGCGGCGCTCCTGCCCGAGGGCCTGAGCCGGGCTGTTCAGCTCCTCGAACCGGACGGCGCCATCGGCGACGCTCAGGTCGTCGTTGGCGGGGGCTTCTTGGCGGTCGACTTCACGACCGACTGGGAAGATGACGAGATCCTGAGGGCGTTCCGTGACGTCTTGGAGGGCGAGCTGCACCTGTCGAGGTTCCAGCCGGATCTATGGGCACCAGTCGTCGTCCGGCCTGACACGGACCTCCTCGCCGCGCTTCGGCGAGTGAATGGGCCTCGTTACTCTTTCAGGGAGCTAGCGGACTATGCGCGTCTGATCGAACGCGGCCTCGAGAGCGTCCCCGAGGTCTCCAAGGTTGACGTGCTCGGAACCGTGCCCGAACGCATCGAGGTGCTCTACTCACAGCGCCGTCTCGCCCACGCCAACCTTCGTCTAGAAGACGTACAGCGGGCCCTCGGGGCGGCGAATATCCTGACCCCCGGGGGGATCGCTACCGAGGACTCCCGCGACTACGTCGTAGTGCCGAGCGGAGACCTCACGTCCACCGAGGATCTCGGCCGGGTCATCGTCGGCGCCACGGCCGCCGGCCAGCCCCTCTACCTCGAGGAGGTCGCGACCATCCGCCGGGCCTACCAAACTCCTCCGATCACCCTCAACCACCTCACCCTTCCCGACGAAGAGGGCACCTGGCAACGCCACGTCTCCGTGACGCTTTCGGTCTTCATGCGTGAAGGTGAGCAGGTCGACCGCTTCGCGGAGAACGTGAACGCCGAACTCGAGCGCCTCCAGGCGGCGCTCCCCGAGGACCTGCTCCTGCGCCGCACCAGCGACCAGCCGCGACAGGTCGACGAGCAGATCGAGCTCTTGCTCACCGCGCTTTGGGAGGCTGTTCTTCTCGTCGTATTCGTCGCGTTCCTCGGCTTCCGCGAGTGGCGCTCGGCGTTGCTCTTGATGCTCTCGATCCCCCTGACCCTTCTCATGACCCTCGCCTTTGCGGCCCTCCTCGGGGTCGACGTGCAGCAGGTGAGCATCGCGGCGCTGATCATCGCCCTCGGCTTGTTGGTCGACGACCCGGTGGTCGCCAGCGACGCCATCAAACGCGAACTCGCCGGCGGACAGAAGCGCACGATCGCGGCCTGGCTCGGGCCGACCCGCCTCGCGACCGCGATCCTCTACGCCACCATCACCAACATCGCGGCCTACCTGCCGCTGATTCTCCTCGAGGGCTCCAAGGGCGACTTCCTCTGGTCGCTCCCGGTGGTGATGACCTGTGCCCTGGTCGCGTCGCGCATCGCGAGCATGACCTTCGTGCCGCTCCTCGGGTACATCCTGCTCCGGAAGGGGCGCGAGGAGGCCCGGGTCGAGGGCCCCCGGACCGGGGCCGCGGGGCTCTATGAGCGTTTTGCGGCTCAAGTCCTCAATCACCGATGGGCCGTGCTCTTCCTCGCCGTGGGCTTGCTCGTGGCCGGTGCGGTCGCCGGGGCCGGGCTCCCGCGCACGTTCTTCCCCATCGACCGCCAGTACCTCGGCTACGCCGAAGTTCGCTTGCCGAACGCTTCGAGCGTCACGTACTCGGACGACATTGCAGCGCAGATTGAGACCGTCTTGGCCGACGTCGCGGCGGAGCGTCAGGCGGCCGGCGAGATGACCGGTCATCTGGTCAGCCTCACGAGCTTCACCGGACGCAGCGCCCCGCGATTCTGGCAGACGTTCACCCCGGAGCTTCCCCAGCCGAACTACGCCCAGGTGCTCATCGAGACGAGCAACAAGGAGGAGACCCAGGCCTTCCTCGTAGCCGCTCAAGAACGACTCGACCGGGAGATCGCCGGGGCGGTGGTCGAAACCAAGGCGCTCCTGACGAACCCGGTGGAGCACGAGATCGAGCTCATGATCCAGGGCCGGGCGGACGTGCGCGACGACCAGCAGGCGGCGGAGTTCGAAACCCTGCGCCGCCTCGGTGCCGAGCTCGAAGGGATCCTCCGGCGAGCGCCCGGCGCCCGGGCTGTGCGCAATACCTGGGGCGACCCACGGATGATGGTCGACGTCGTCGTGAACCGTGAGTTGGCCAACCTCTCCGGGGTGACCAACATCGACGTCGCCGCCGCCTCCATCGGCGCGTTCAGCGGATTGCCCCTCACCACGCTGCACGACGGCACGCGGCAGATCCCGGTGGTGGGCAGGCTCATCCCGGGCGAGCGCGTCGGCATCGGCCGCATGGACGGCTTGTACGTCGGTGGCCGAAACCCC
>QMMC01000386.1 GCA_003647065.1 Deltaproteobacteria bacterium
CGAATGCCACCTCGAACGGCGTGTACCAAGCGCTCGGCTACGAGCCCGTCGCAGCTTTCACGGTCACCGACTTCGTCTAGCCGGTTCTTCAGCCGTTTGCGCCGGGCCGTCGTCGGGAAAGCGGCCCGACCCTCCACGGGATCAAGACCGGCACTCGCTGCGCGTGCTCGGCCCAGCCGGGGCGCCGGACGCTCATGCGGCGCTCGATCATCGGGATGCTGATGAAGACGAAGAGCAGGGTGATCGCAGCGGCGCCGCCGAGGGCATAGACAAGGGGGGCGCCGGCGGCGACGGCGAAGAGGCCGATGCCCCACCAGAAGAGCAGCTCGCCTAGGTAGTTCGGGTGACGACAATGGGCCCAAAGGCCCGTCACGAGGATTGCGCCGGCGTCAGGCCCATCTTGCACGTAGTCCCGGAGCTGCCGGTCGGCGGTCGTCTCGAGCCAGATGCCGAGGGCTGTGGTCGCTGCGGCGGCGCCGTCGATGGCGCTGAGTTCTGCTGGGCCGCCGGCCGCGGCGAAGTACGCGACGGTGCCGCCGAAGGTGAGCACCGTCGGGAAGAAGTGGATGCCGAGGAAGCTCACCAACCAGTAGGCACGGCCGGTCTTTTCACGCAGGTCTCGGTAGCGCCAATCTTCATGACTCAGCCCGGGCCAGCCGCGGAAGAAGCTGTAGGTCAGGCGCGCTCCCCAGAGGAAGATCAAGGCGAAGGCGAGGGCTTGTCGGACCGTGACCGCGTCGCCTTCGAGGGCCAGCCAGCCCATGCCGAGGAGCGGCGGGGCGACGGACCAATAGGGGTCGTAGAGGCTCGAGTTCGATAGACGAACGCTGAACGCGAAGACGACCACCGTCGCCGCGACGTCGGCTGCGCCGAGCCGCAGCCACGGTTCGTGACCCCCGAGAACGAGGCCCACGCCGAGGGCGACGAGGGTGGCCGAGAAATACGCGGCGCCCTGGGTGACGAGGCCCCGGCGCCGGTCTTCATCCATCTCTAGCCGTCTTGGGCGACGAGGCGCTCGACGAGGGCGACGTACGCCGTCTTCGCGTCGTCCTGGCTCGTGCCCTTCTGCTTGGCCCAGGCGTCGTACTTGGCGCGGCCCTTGATGTCGAGCATGCCCGGGCGCTTGCCCGAGACGTCACCGGTGCTGCCCTGCTTGTAGAGCGCATAGAGCTCGAGGAGCTTGTCGTTGCCGGGGCTCTTCTTGAGGTCCTTGACCCGCGTTTGTGCTTCGCCGAAGTCCATCGTCTGCTCCTTGTCCGGTCTTTGATCAGTCCTCTTCGATGCGCAGGGCCATCGGGGGCTCCACCACATCGTCGAGGGTTGCTATCTCTTCGAGGGCGCCCATGAGGTTCCGCTCGAGGGAGGTGTGGGTCAGCATCACGACCACCACCGGGCCGTCGTCCTGGCCGATGCCCTCCTGGACCATCTGCTCGATGGATACCGTGGAGGCGCCGAGGACGCCGGCAATCCGGGCGAGGATCCCCGGTCGGTCTCGGACGGTGAAGCGTAGATACCAATGACACCGGTGGTCCCCGGGGTCCTGCACTTCCATGTCCTTGAGGTGTTCACCCTGGAACGCCCGGGACGGCACGCGGCCGTGGGCTCCGACGAGGAGGTTTCGGCCGACGTCGACGATGTCGGACACGACGCTCATCGCCGTCGGCAGGGCTCCGGCGCCGAGGCCTGAGGTGAGGCAAGGCCCGAGCATCGCGCCCTCGACGTAGACGGCGTTGAGCGCCCCCGAGATGCTGGCGAGGACGCTCCCCCGGCGCACGAGGGCGGGGTGCACGCGCAGGTCGAGCTTGCCCCCATCGAGGGCCCGGGCGACAGCCAAGGGTTTGATGACGTAGCCGAAGCGGTTGGCGAAGTGGATGTCGACGGCCGTGACGTCTTCGATGCCGGTGGTCGGGATCCGGTCCGGGGTCAGGCGCGCGCCGTAGGCCAGGGTCGTCAAGATGGTGAGCTTGTGGGCCGCGTCTCCGCCGCCGATGTCGAGGGTGGGGTCGGCCTCGGCGAAGCCCTTCTCTTGGGCCTCGCGCAGCGCCTCTTCGAACTCGAGGCCGGCGACGGTCATGCGGCTGAGGATGTAGTTGCTGGTGCCGTTGACGATGCCCCGGAGCGCGATGATGCGGTCCGACGAGAAGGCCTCGCGGAGCAGCCGGATGATGGGGATGCCCCCGGCGACGGCGGCCTCGAAGTAGAGGTCGACGCCCTTGGATTCGGCGAACTCGATGAGCTCCGAGTGCTCGGCGAGGAGCGCCTTGTTGGCCGTGACGACGTGCTTGCCGCTCTCGATGGCCTTCTGGACGAAGGACTTCGCCGGCTCGATGCCGCCGACGACCTCGACGACGATGTCGATGTCCGGGTCGTTCAGGACGTCGTCGGGGTCGAAGGAGAGGGTTCCCTCGGGGGGCTCGATCTCCCGCACCTTGTCGGGGCTCCGGGCGACGACTCGCCGAATTTCGATGGGAGCGCCCAGGCGCCCTTCGATGGTCGCGGCGTTGTCCGAGAGCAGCTGGACGATGCCTTGACCGACGACGCCGTAACCGATGAGGCCGATGCGGATCGTTCGCGATGCCATGGGGTCATGCGTCTAACACGAAGGCCCAGGCCCCAGGAAGGTCAGCCGTGTCCCAGGTCTAACAGTTATTGCAGAGATCGGTGCTTGCGTATAAGTTTCTGCAGAATCCAAACGATTTCCCCAGCCATGGAGGTTCCTTGAACACCGAGATTTTCGAGCGTCCGCCGGCGACCTTCGCAGTGGGCTACTCGGCGCTCGTCGAACGACACGGGCTGAAGGTTCTCCCCCACCATCGATGGTCCTTCATCGCCGAGCGAGGCAGCCGCCGAGAACTCAGTGATGGCCGCTTCGTGCTCCGCCTCGACCTCGACCCTTTGGGCATGAGCGACGTCGACCACCTGCTCTTTGCCCTGAAGCATGACGGCTCGAGCCTGGAGATACTGGCCGCCTTCGTCGCCGACACGAACCAAGAGGCGTTCGAAGATGATCTGACGACCGCGATTCGGAACAAGCCAACCGGCAAGTACCACCGGCAGCTGTGGTTCTTGTACGAATGGCTGACGGGTAGGCGACTTGCGGTGAACGACCTCGAGGTCGGCAACTACGTGCCTCTGCTCGACGACGAAGACTACTACACCGGGCCGGTGATACGGAGCCGTCGACAGCGGGTCGTGAACAACATGCTCGGGACCCCGGGATTCTGTCCCGTGATTCGGCGCACGGAAGAGTTGTCGGAGCGCTCATCGGAGACGCTCGCGAAGCACATCCGCGAGATCGTCTCGGACTACGATCCCGACGTGCTCGCCCGTGCGCTCTCCTACCTCTACACGAAGGAGACGATGTCTTCCTTCGCCATCGAGCGTGAGACACCGAAGCCGAAGCGGGCCGAAAGGTTCGCCAATTTGCTGAAGCGGGTCTCTGAACTGGGCGCCCTCTCCGAGGCGGTCCTCGCCGAACTGCAATCGTCCATCGTCGATCCGAGGTTCGCCGAGGAAGGATTCAGGACGGTTCAGAACTACGTCGGAGAATCCGTCGGTCTCCACCGGCAGCTCGTCCACTACGTCTCGCCGCGACCCGAGGACGTTGGTGACCTCATGGCGGCCTGGTTCGAGGCGGTCGAGCGGATGGAAGAAGTGGAGATCGATCCAGTCGTGTGGGCTGCGTGCGCGTCGTTCGGATTCGTGTTCGTACATCCATTCGCCGACGGCAACGGCCGGCTTCACCGATTCCTGATCCACTACGTGCTCGCCCGCCGGGGGCTTACCCCCGCCGGTATGGTCATCCCCGTGTCCGCGGTCATGTTGGCGAAGCGAGGGGAGTACGACGCATGTCTCGAGAAGCTGTCCAAGCCCCTCCTGCCGCTCATCGAGTATGAGATCCATGACGACGGCTCGCTGGATGTGCTCAACGAGACGGCGAATCACTATCGCTATTTCGATGCGACGCCGATGGCGGAGTACCTGCACCGCTGGCTCGACGAGGCGGTGCATGAGGACCTCCGCGCCGAGCTCGACTTCCTCGTTGGCCTGCGAAAGACCAGGGCGGAGATGAGTGCCGTCGTGGACCTGCCCGACCGGCTCGCCAACCTCTTCGTCAAGGTCTGCCTCGCAAACGGCGGGCGTCTGTCCAAGACGAAGCGCGATAGCCACTTCGACATGCTCACGGACGAGGAAGTGGCGGCCTTGGAGCGAGCGGTGAACGCGCAGATGCCCTCCCGATTCGTGAGTGACGCGTGACCCGCCCCAGTTCAGAACTCGATCCGTTGTCGCTCATCGGTTCGAGTTCTTTCGAGCGGTTCGCTGATCGTAATCTGTTGTCAGGATCCGCACGGGGCCCCCGGGCGGTCGCACCCTGCCGCCCGTGATGATTTGGGATTCCGTGGGCCCGCGGTTTGCAACGCCGGCAGTGTGCGCGAGATCTTCATCCTGACCTGCCTGGCGTGCACGCTCATGGCGTGCGCCGGCGAGGAGTGCCTGCCCACATCGGAGCTGGCGAACCTCTGGCCGGCCGAGAGCTTCCTGGGCAACTGGGAACATCGGTCCGAGGTCGTCCATCTCGACGACTCTGCGTCGCCGTGGGCGGCCAGCTACGTGGCGGTCGGTGCGTCATCGGGGCCGACGCGCGTTTCCTTTTCGTTGGATGATCAGTTTCTTTTCGCGATTGCGGTTGGCTCGGATGAGCCGATGCTCGCGTTGGCCGTCGACCGGGTGCTGCCCGTGGGCGGAGAGCCGGTGGGGTACTACGGTTCGTGCCTTGTTGCGGATGCTCCATCGCAGTACCCGTCGGGGGAGGGCGTCATCATCTACTGGGGCGACGAGCTCTTGGGTGATCCGCGAGCGGTAGCCCTTGGAGCGCCGGGGCTTCGCGTCGAGGCGACTTCTTTCTTCCTCACAGAAGTACCACCGGAGATCGAGCCTCTCGTCTCCGTCTTCGAGCGGGACCCCGCGAGCGCCGAGCTCCGGAGCGCGTCGTTCCTGTCGCAGTACCTGTTGTCCGTTGAGGACTGCGCCGAGCCATGCTTCTCCGCCGTTGCGACGGTGAGGCACACTTTCACCGCCGACTAGAGACTCCTTCCCGCCTTTCTGAGCCTGGACCTCCCCCTTCGACGAATCGTGGGATCAGCCGGGACCCCGTGCCCACGGAAAAAGGCATCCCCCAGCGCCTGTGGTAGGAAAGAGCGGTGACCCTCGAGGTATGGCTCCTGGTTGGCTGGATCCTGGTCGGTGCGGCCTTCCTGGTCGTGCACCTGGTCACCCTCTGGTTGTGCATTCGTGCGGGCAATTTGCCCCTCGCGGCGAAGGCCATTGCCCTTATTCCTCCGGCGACTCCGGTCGTCGCCTGGCGCTCCGGCCTGCGTTTTCAGCCCATCTTGTGGGCGGTTCTGGTCGCCCTCTACGTGGGTCTCCGGTTTTCCTTCGATGGCTGAGCCTTCTTTCGGGTTGGTGGTCGTTCCTGCGGCTGATCCTCGACGGGGTCGGCGGGTCTCCGCTATCGTTCCGGGGATGCGGCCATTCCTTTCATCGCTGATCCTGGTTTCGGCTCTCGTGGTGAGCGCGATGGGCGTCGCCCCGGCCGAGGCCCAGCGGCGCAATCCCCTCATCGAGCAGGGGCAGTCTCAGTACGACGAGCTTCGCTACGAGGAAGCGCTCCAGACGCTCTCGGCGGCCCTCGTGCGTTCGGGCAATAGCAACCACGATCTGGCGACCATCTACCAGCACCTGTCGCTCACCTACCTCGCGCTCGGACGGCAGGAAGAGGCGGCGGGGGCTTACCGGAGCCTTCTGGCGATCGACCCCGAGCACTCGCCCGGCGATGACGTCTCCCCGCGCTTCCGAACCTTCTTCGAGGGAGTGCATCAACAGTGGGATAACGACGGTCGCCCGGGGATGCCGGCCCCGGCGCCGGTGACGATTCGCCACCGCTCGCCCCCGGAGTCCGAGCCGGATACGGAGATTCCCCTCGACTGCGAGGTGGAAGACCCCGGCGGCCGGGTCGCGCAGATCGTCCTCGCCTATCGCCAGGGCAGCGACGACGTCTTTCGTCGCGTCGACACGGCCCTCGCCGACGGACGCTATCGCGCGGTCATCCCCGCCGAGGCCGTGGCGCCTCCGCTGGTCGAATACTACTTCGAGGGCCTCGATAGCACCGGTCTGCCGGTCGTGGCTCGCGGAGACGTCGCGGCTCCGCTGCGCGTCGCGGTGCCCGAACCCAGCCGAAGCATCCTGACCCGCTGGTGGTTCTGGGTCGGCGCCGTGGCCATCCTCGGCGGCATCGCCGCCGCGGTTGGGGTCGCCGCGTCACAGTCCGGGGGCGCCGCGCCCGCCCAAGGGACCTTCGTCATCACCGTGCGATGACCGAGCCCGAGCCGCGCTATCCCTACGTGCACGTCGATGTTCCGGCGGACATGGCCGAGGCCGTCTCGGCGGAGCTCTGGGACCTCGGAGCGGAGGGGGTCGAGGAGCGTGACGGGGGCACCATGAGCGGCCCCGCCGGCGAAGCGGCCCTCACCCTCGTCGCCTTCTTCTCCGACCCCGCCAACGCCGAGTCGGTAGCCGCTACCTTTCAGGAGCGTTATCCCGCTCGGGTCGAGTTCGTCGTCGGCGACGCGTGGCGAGACAGCTGGCGCGAGTACTTCGAGCCGTCTCGGGTTGGAGCGCGGTTGCTCATCCGCCCCAGCTGGCGCGAGGTTCGGGCCTTCCCCGACGAGGTCGTGCTGACCATCGATCCCGGGCGCGCCTTCGGCAGCGGAATCCACGAGACCACCCGACTCGTGCTTCGAGAGGTCGACCGCCGAGTGAAGCCGGGCGACCATCTCCTCGACGTCGGCAGCGGGTCGGGCATCCTCGCGGTCGCGGCGGTGCTCTTCGGAGCGGCCCACGTGCGCACCGTCGACAACGACCCCGACACCGTGCCGGTGGTCCTCGAGAACGCGACCCTGAACGGAGTGGCCGACCGGATCGAGGCCGACGCGACGCCCGTCGGCGACCTCACCGGGACCTATCCCCTCGTCCTCGCGAATATCCAGCCGGTGGTGCTGATCCCCCTCGCCCGCGACATCGCGGACCGGGTCGCCCCCGGGGGCACGCTCATCTTGAGCGGCATCCTCCGGCCCCAGCGCGATGAGGTGGTGGCGGCCTATCCCGACTTCGACCTCGAGCTGACTTCCTTCGAGGGCGAGTGGGTGGCCCTCGTTCTCCGGCGCCGCGGCGAGCCATGAGCCCGTCGTGAGCGGCGAGGTTCGGCGCTTCTTCGTCGCGAACCTCCCGGAAACGGGGGCGACGGACTTCAGCCTTCCCGAAGCCGTGGGCCGCCACCTTCGGGTGTTGCGCTCGAAGGTCGGTGACGAGATCGTGCTCTTCGATGGCTCCGGGCGTGAGTCCGTCGCGACCCTCACCGCGATCGAACCGGCGACCTGTGCCGCCGGAGAGACGACGGTCGCCCAGCCCCAGCTCCCGGCGATTCATCTCATCCAGGCGTTGCCCAAGGGCAAAAAGCTCGAGTCGATCGTGCGCATGGCGACCGAGGTCGGCGTCGACGCGATCCACCTCGCGATCACCGACCGCACCGTGAGCCGCCCCGATGGGCCCCGGGGAGAGGGCCGGGCCCGGCGCCTCGAGCGAATCGCGACCGAGGCGACCCGCCAAGCACGGCGCAGGACCGTGCCCCAAATTCACCCCCCCGTGTCCCTGGCGGAACCCGCGGCCCGGGCCCCCCAAAGCGCCCCACGCCTCATCTTCTGGGAAGAATCGACCAAGC
>QMMC01000387.1 GCA_003647065.1 Deltaproteobacteria bacterium
ACCCGACACCGACGCCGGACCCGGCACCGACGCCCACGACCGAGCCGGCACCAAGCCCGGAGCCAGCCCCCACCCCGGCCCCGGAACCCGCACCGACGCCAGCACCGGCGACGGCCCCCACCGAACTGCCCGCCCCCGCCGGGGCGACCGCCGCGGACATCCCCGCGCAGGAGTCCCCGGCTGTGGAGTCCGAATGATGAGCCGTTACGCTGTCACGTCGTTCTTCGTCCCCCTCGTCCTCTTGGCCCTCGGAGCCTTCGCCTGCGGCGGGGACGACGAGGCTCCCGGCACCAGCGAGGGAGACGGGACCCCAGAGGTCCGAGAGCTGGTCATCGAAGGGCCTCCAATCGAGGGCGGGAACCCCGCAGGCTTTGGCCCACAACCGCCCACCGTCGGCGACGTCATTCGGCGGCTGAACGCCGTCGCCAACGACGAGGACGCCAAAGGCCTCTTCCTACGCATCGGGCCGATCGGCGGAGCCTGGGGCCGGACCCTCGACCTGGCCCAAGCGATCGAGCGGGTCAAAGAAGCGGGAAAGCCGGTCCACTGCCACTTCACCATCGCGGACAACCTCTCCTACGCGCTCATGGCTCGGGTCTGCGACCGCATCAGCATGACGCCGGCCGGCGATCTCGACCTCGTCGGTCTCGCCGCCCACCTCTTCTACCTGCGCTCGCTCCTCGGCAACCTCGGCCTCGAGGCCGACCTGCTCCAGGTTGGGCGCTTCAAGGGCGCGGCCGAGCCCTTCACCAACGATGGGCCTTCGGAAGAGACACGAGCCCAGATGGGCCAGCTCCTGGACGACCTCGTCGCCTTCATCACCCGATCCGTCGCCGAGGGCCGCGACCTGTCCCCGGACCGGGTCGGGGAGCTCATCGACCAAGGCCCCTACGACGCCTGGAGCGCCTACCAGCTGGGCCTCGTCGACGATGTCGGCTTCGACGACGAGGCGATGGAGCATGCCCGGCGGGCGGCCGACGCGACTCGGGTGAGGCGCATCGAGCTCGCCCCCGCACCCGAACAGGTGGGCCTCAGCGAGCTCCTCGGGGCTTTGGGAGGCGAGACCGCTCACCCGCTACCCGAGGGCGACCGACTGGGCCTCGTCTACCTCACGTCATCGATCACCAGCGGCGAAGAGAGCGGCGGCGACGGCGAAGGCGGACGGGCGGGGCCCTTCATCCGAGCGATGCGCAGCTTCGCCCGGGATGACGAGATCAAAGCGCTCGTGGTGCGCATCGACTCCCCCGGAGGTTCGGCCCTGGCGAGCGACCGCATGTGGCACGCGCTCCGCCGCGTCGCCCTCAAGAAGCCGGTCATCGTATCAATCGGTGATACATGCGCGAGCGGCGGCTACTACATCGCCTCGGCGGCGACCCACATCATGGCTCAGGAGACGAGTCTGGTGGGCTCCATCGGCGTCGTCGGGGGCAAGATCAACGCCGCCGGCCTCGCGGAGAACATCGGAGTCAACTTCGAGCTGATCACCCGTGGGGATCACGCAGGGTACGGGAGCCCGACCCGGCCATTCACGGACGAAGAACGAGAGCTGCTCACGCGTCAGATGCGCCAGACCTACGATCGCTTTCTCCGGCGCATCGAAACGGGCCGGGGCATGGAGCGCGAGGCCATCATCCCCCACGCCGAGGGCCGCGTCATGATCGGCAGCCGGGCCCTCGAGGCAGGCCTCATCGACGAAATCGGAGGTCTCTGGGACGCCCTCGCCAAGGCCCGTACCGAGGGCGGTCTCGACGAAGAAGCGCCCATCGAAAGGTGGCCCCCGCAGCGGACCATCCTCGACGCCATCGCCCAGGGCATGGCCGGCGAAGCCCCGGGAGAGCGTAGCCAGGCGATGATTCGGGATGCCGCCGCCATGGCTGGCCCGATGGGCCAGGTCATCGAGATGGCCCCGACCTTCATGGGGCACGAGCGGGTCCACCTGACGATGCCGTACTTCGTGCATATCGAATAGCGGTTCCCGCCCTCTTTTCTGCTATGGTCCCGGCGTCATGGACGGCGAAGGGCTCGCGCCGAGCCCCATCGCGCGGCTCCTGCTGGACCTATCGATTCGAGGTGCTGATGGCAGCATCGAGATCGGGGGACGGCGTGTCGTGCTCCAAGGGGGCGCCGCGGTAGGCGTCCATCCGGCCGCAGACGACATCTCCTTCGACGCCTTCGTCGCCCAAGTCGGCCTCGTCGATTCCGAGCTCCTCGAGAGCGCCCGGAAAGACGCAAAGGCATCGGGGGGGGGCATCGATGATGCGCTGCGCCGGCTCGGTGACATCGACGCCGAGGCCCTGGGCGATGCGCGACGCGCGATGTGGCTCGACCGCCTCGTCCGAGGCATCGCCGAGGACGAAGACGCCGGGGTCGCCCCTGCCCCCTTCGTTCCCGAAGCGGGCCACGACGAGCAAGCCCCGGTGGTACCCCTGGTTCCCCTCATCCTCGACGCCCTCGCACGGCGAGCGGCCCTCGGCGACGCGGGACTCGTCGGGGGGCGGCCCGGGGACACCTTCAAGTGGGAGGACGGGCCCCATCGACGTGCCGCCATCGCCTGGTCGACCATCCCCGATGTCGACGGCGAAGCTCCGACGATAAGCTCCCTGCTGAGGCGTCATCCGGCGACCGCGTCGTCCATCGCAGCCCTCGTCCGGGCCGGCCTTGCCCGCATGGTGGACCCCAACGCCCCGGCCGCCCCCCGGCCGAAGTCCCGTCCTTCCTTCGCTCCACCACCCAGACGTCCACCTTCCCTCGCGCCGCCGCCCGATGGTGGCAACGTTGCAGTAATCTCAGGGAAGACTCTCCCGGGTCCGTTCCTGGCTCATTCTCCCGTCGCTCGTTCCCCCCTCGACCCGGGAGCAGCAACCGCCCCCGCAGCGGCCACCCGCGGCGAACCCCGCCTAGCCCCCGTCACAGGCACCCTCGACGATCCCCTGGCCCCCCTCGAGGCGCGAATCCAAGGCCTCGAACAGCGCGGCGCTCCGGGACATGAGCGGGCCGCAGCATTTCGGGATCTCGCGCGTGTATGGCAGGCGCAGTTCGCCTCGCTTTCCGAGGCCTGCCGGGCATACCGCCAAGCCGCCGCTGCGGACCCGTCGGATGTGGTCGCCCTCGAACAGAGCGCCATTCTCTGTGCCGCCATCGCGGACCTCGACCTCTCGGTCGCCTACGACCAAGCGCTGCTCAATACCGGCAACGACGCATACCGCCGCCCCACGCTCATGCGGCTGGCTCGAACGGCCCTCCGAGCGGGAGACCCGGCGACCTGCGTCGATGCGCTCACGAAGGCCGCTCGTGGTGGCGGTGGTGCCGAGCCCCTCGAACTCGCGGCGGAGGTGCTGCGCCTCAGCGGCGACACCGAACGAGCCCTCCGCGAAGCCCAGCGCGCGGCCCGCTTCCTGGTAGGCGACCACCCGGGCCGAGCCCGCGCCCTCCTCGCCTGGGCCTACGAAGCCCGGTCGAACGACCCGCTGCTGGTGAGCGAGTACGCGACGGCCCTCTCCGCCGATGGCTATGCGGCGGCCGCGGTCGGTGTGCTCGCCGACGCGGCAGATTCGGCGTCGTCCTCGGACCTCGCACGGTCGCTACGCCGCGAAGGGGCCGAGCGGGCCCTGCGCGCCGATCAGGCAGACGTTGCGGCGACGCTGCTCACCGACCTTCACCACGGTGAGCCTGACGATGAGTCGGTGTACGAGCCGCTCATCGCCGCCCTCGAAGCATCGAGCACTTCCCTCGCCGTCGCCATCGCCGCCGAGTCGATCGCCCGGGAGTGCTCCCCCGAGAGTCGCGCCCGCTGGCTGCTTCGGGCGGCGACGGCCCACCGCGGGGCCGGAACGGACCTCGACCACATCGCCGGCCTGCTCAGCGACGCCCTTCGGGCAGAGGCATCGGGGGGCGATGCACTCGTGCTCCTTGACGAAATCGCCGGCGCCGCGGGTGACCCCCAGCTTTCCCTCGACGCCATCGAACGCGCCGCGCGCTTTGTCGACGGCGACGCCCGGGCTGGCCTCCTGGCGGAGCTCGGCATGCGAGCCAACGAAAGCGAGGATGGGTCAGCGCGAGCGTTGTGGGCCTTCTCCGAACTCTCCCGAGCGGTTCAGGACGGCGGCCTGGACGACTCGTCCCTCACCCACCTCAAAGAACGGGCCCGGGTCGAACGCGACGCGATCAGCTCGGCGGAACGCGCGCTCGAAGCAGCGTCTCCTGACGAGCGCCACGACGCCTCCCGTCGCCTCGCCTCCCTCCTGCGCACGCAGCCGGACGACCGTGCGCGGGCCATGGAACTCTACGCAGACGCCCTCACCGACGACCCTGGGGACGCCATGGCGGCCACCGCCTACGAGCGCCTCGCCTGGACCGCCGCCGCCGACGACGACCGCTTCGCCCACGCGACCCGACGCCTCACGGCAGTAGACTCGGCGACGGAAAAGCTCCGGCTGCTGCGACGCATCGTTCGCCTCACGTTCCGTGACGGGCTCCATGAGGCATCCGCCGACACCGCGCGCATTCTCCTCAGCGTCGCCCCGGACGATGCCGAGGCGCTCCTCCGCCTGGGTCACTCCGCGATGGCCACCGAGGAGCTGGAGATCATCATCCGGTCTCTCGATCTTCGTCTCGACGCCGCCCACGGCCCACTGAAAAAGGCCCATCTCGCGGCACAGCTCGCAGTCGCCGAGGAGGCCGCCGGCAACGTCGAAGAGGCCATCACAGCGGCGCGCCGGGCCCTCGCCCTCGCCCCAGACAGCGCTCGGTCCGCCTCCGTCCTCGTTCGCCACCTCGACGCGATGGGCAGAGAAGAAGGAGTCGAGGCGCTGCTCGCCGCCCGGGGTTGCTTTGGCGACTCTGCCCCGCTCCTCGCCCGGCTGGCCGAGGCCGCGACTTCGGCGGGCCTTCGGGAAGAGCGTGACGAGGCCATCGAAACCTGGTGCGGCGTATCGCCTCTCGACCCGCACCCCGCCACGCAGCGCCTCATGTGGGCTACCGCCACCGAGGACCTCGAACGCCTGCGCCATGCCATCGTGCACGCTCTCGGTGCCCACGGCGTCGATGAACAGGCCATCATCCGCGCCCTCAAGCGCCTGGTGGCCGTCGCAGGCGCAGACATCGGTGCTCCTTTGGCGCTGCGCGCGGTCGACCGACTCGGCCATCGGTCGAGCCGAATCATCCGATACGCCCGCTCTCTCGCGGACGGGGCAGGTAGCCCCGAACCCCGCGTCGCGGCGATCGAGCGCAGCATCGCCCTCAGCGGCAAAGAAGAGGCCCTCCCTCATCTCGAGGCCCTGGCGGGGCTTTACGGTCACCTGGATCGACCCGCGGCCGAAGCGCGCACCCTGCTCCGTGTCCTCTTCGTCGATGCCCGGCACCAACGAGCCCTCGATCGCCTCGCGGAGATCTACGCCGCCACCGGCGAGGCGGAGCGGCTCTTGGCTGTCCTGGCGTTGCGCCTCGAAGCGGCCGAGGACCTCGATGACCGAGGCGAGTGCCTGCTCGATCTCGCCGTCGCCAGCTTGGAACGGGCGGGGGACTTGCAGCGAGCCACGGGGTTCGTCGAGCGCTTCGTCGAAGAAGGTGACGGCGATCCCGAGGTGGCGCGGCGCGCGGCATGCGCCATCGCGGGAGTCGCGGACACATCGACGACGGTGACCGTGCTTCGTCAGGCGGCGACGGCGCTTCCGCCCGTGAGCGCGGCCGCGAGCTCACTCTTCGAGCAGGCGATCGCGTTCGCCGAAGCCGACGGAACCCACCAGCAACTCGCCTTCGAGGTCGCGTCGGAGGCACTCGCCCACTGCCCTCGGAGCGCGCCGGTCCTCGTCAGCTACGAGCGGCTGGCCCTCGCTCTCGGAGAGACCGAGGCCGCCCGGGCGACGTATCGAAGACTCGCAGACCGGGCGATGGGCCGCCACGGACGGCGCGCCCTCTTCTACCGGGAGGCGCGATTCATCGAGCAGGCGGGGGACCTCCCCGGAGCCCTCGACGCATACATCAGAGCATTCGACCTCTCGCCCGGCGCGGGTGTCGTCTACAAGGCGGCCTCGCGCCTCTCCAAGCAGCTCAGCGACTACCACGCCCTCGCCCGGATCACCGAAACCCTCGCCCTCTCCCTGCGCCATCCCGACGCACGCCTCGAGATGCTCGTCCGAGCGGCGGAGCTCTACGAGCACTCCCTCGATGACCCGGCGAAAGCCTTCGACATACTCTTTGGCGCCCTCGAGCAGCTCGGCAAGCGGGAACTCCTCGACGACCTACGACGCCTCGCCGGCATCGTCGAAAGCAAGAACGGCGACGAGGGCCGCGCAGCCCGGGCCCGACTGGTCGAGCTCTTTCGCCATCGAGCGAAACAGGCGTGGGACGACGAGGACCGGGCCAAGCAGCTCCTCGATGTGGCCGAGATCCTGTGGAGCGATGCCGGAGCCCGCGACGAAGCTCGGGCGACCATGGAGAACGCCCTCACTCTGGTCGAGGGCGCCGACGTCGAAGATGACGTACGCGCACGCTTCTTTGCCCAGGTGGCGGAATGGCTGGTCGAGGAAGCCCCGACCGAGGCCTCGAAGAAGATGCAGCGGGCCCTCGACCTCGCACCCGACGACGACGTAGTCCAGCGCCTGTCGGTAGAACTCGGAGTCGCCCCCCCCGCGCCCTCCAACACGGACACAGACTCGGACTCGGACTCGGACTCGGAAACGGGAACGGACACGGACACGGACACGGAAACGGACACGGAAACGGACACGGACACGGAAACGGAAACGGACACGGACACGCCCTCGGACACGCCCGCGGCCACGTCCCTGGACATGCCCTTCGCCACGCCCTCCAAGACCAAGAACGACGTCACCGGCTCCCTTCGTCCCCCTGCCCCGGGACACCAAACGGACTCGGTTCGCGCGCCGGTCGGGCCCGCGACCTCTGCCGGGATCACCATCCCCCAGGCGGCGCCCCTCCCCTCTTCCCTGCGCACACCCGAGCGAGGGCCGGTGGACGACGTGCTCGGGCCGGAGCCAGCCGCCCCAGAGTCCGTCACCGATGACTCCATCGATGACTCCATCGACGACTCGGCGCGACGCATGGCGGTCGTCCCCGAGGAGCCCGAGCCCCCGCGCCAAACGACGCCAGGCACGGGCCCCCAAGAGCTCCAAGGCGATGCGCCAGATGACGGCGGCCGTCAGACCAAGCCGGGGAACGGCCCCCGAGACAGCGAAGCGCACGGTCCAGGAGATGGCGACCCAGACGATGCCGGACGCCAGACGTCCCCCGGCGCCGGGCCGGGGGAGAGCACAGGACTAGGCCCCCGAATGGGCCCCGGCCCCTCGACCCACGGGATGCCCGGAGCCACCAAACCTCCGCCACCGTTCGCGGCGGGAGATTTCTCCGATGCTCCCTCGACCCAGGACTACGCCGAAGTCCCGGACGTCGCCGATCCATCCGCAAAGCCAGGTGAGACCAGGACCGACGCCAGCACTGAGGCGGGGACCGAGGCCGGGGCCGACACGGGCTCCGAGCCGAACTCTCGACCGGAGGCCGACGCCGACCCAGACCATTCACCGTCGGCCGCAAAGGCCACGGGCCGCATGGACTTCCGCCCATCGGTCATCGACGACGAAGAGATGCAACTGCGCAGCGCGATGGCCCAGAACGACCTCGAGGCCGCCGCACGCCTCGGACCGAAGCTCGCCGAGGACCCGGCCCGGCGCCGGGAAGCCGTCGACGTCCTGCTCTGGCTCGTACGCCGCGACCCCTCGCGGACCGCGATG
>QMMC01000388.1 GCA_003647065.1 Deltaproteobacteria bacterium
GGGATGAGGGGCGGCAGCGACGCTGGCAGCGCGGTAGTAACCACGTAACCATCCGGAAAAGGCAAATTCGCCTCGGCGCAGCCGACCGAGACCACGTCGCAAACCTCACTGCGCGCCGTGAGCTCGAACCCGTAGACCCCTGGGGAGAGGACCGGCACCGGCTCCCCGGCATCACCGATGCCTTGCTCTGCCTCGTGCACCACCTCGGCCGACGCGCACCCACCACGAAGGATGCGCACCCGAATGACCGCGACGTCTCGGATGTCGCCCTCTTCGACGAAGACCGCCTCCCAGGTCAGGTCCCGCGGGCGCTTGTCGCAGCCGCCGAGAGCGACGCTCAGGACGGCCAGTCCACTGATCCATGCAAGGACGCGAAACATATGAGACTTCACTGTAGCGCCCATCGCATGAAACATCTTGCACGCGGCTGCGAATTGCGGAGAGCGAAAGGCGACGTTCTGCCATGTGCTAACGTGCCTAGGTGGCCGTCGACATTGCAGAGGCGCGAGCTCACCTCGAGCGCACCCAGCGGCAGCGCGACCGAGAAGGAGAGGAGCGCGCTTCGCGGCTACGGGCACGCCTCCCCGAGGCCGCTGAGATGCTCCGAGCCCGAGGCGCCGAAAGGGTCCTGCTCTTCGGCTCCCTCGCGGAGGGGCACTCCGGCCGCGCGAGCGACGTCGACTTGGCAGTCGAGGGCCTCGACCCCAAACACTACTTCGCTTGTCTCGCCGATCTGATGGCCCTCTTTGGGGGGCCGGTGGATCTCGTGCGCCTCGAAGAAGCCTCGCCCTCCCTGCGGGACCGAGTTGAAGCGGTCGGGGTCCCGCTGTGAACGGCGCGGTTCAGAGGCTACGCGCGGAGGTCCAGTCCGACCGCCGCGCCATCGATGCGCTGGTGGCGGAACTCCGAGAGCTCGGCTTGGGCCCTGCAGCCTCGGCCGGTGACCTCGCACGGGCAGCCGTCGCGCTTCATCACGCGTATTCGGCCTTCGAATCCATCATGCTGCGCGTCGCCCGTCAACTCGAGGGCGAACCGCCGGACGGGCCCGATTGGCATCTCACTCTGTTGGAGTCGATGGGACTAGCCCTCGAGGGCATCCGCGACCCCTTATGGTCATCGCGGGTCATCGCCGGACTTCGCCGCCTCATGGCCTTCAGGCATTTTTTCCGACACGCCTATACGGTCCCCCTCGATGGCGAGCGCCTCTCCGAACTACGAGAAGGCCTCCTGGAGATACACGCCATTGCGTCCGAAGACCTCGACCACCTCGACGCGTTTCTGCAGGCCTTGGCCGAGCCGCCTGGGTCCTCCTCGGACTGAGAGACGCCGGGTCGAACTCGGTGTTGCACACTCGCGGCGACCCGAAGCTCCCGGCCCGCCGTCATCGCATTCCCCGTGTCGCGCGGCAACCAACGTGTCATCGGGGCTTCGCGCACCGTCGACGAAGGGAGACGACCGCGCGCGTTCAGCTCGACGTCAGCTTCTCGACAGCCGTTTTCCAGCTTTCGAGGTCCTTGACCAGCCACGCCGCGGAATCCTCGTCGCCGGCTGCGTTCGTGAAGGTCACCTTCAGCAGGGGAACGAACTTGGATTTCTTCAGGAAGGACTTTGGCGTATCGATCGACGCGATAGACGAGACCGGGATGACCAGCTCCTTCTTCGGAGCCAGCAGCTCGAAGAAGAGCTCATCGGAAGTGAGCAGCAAGATCCCCCGGCCTCGTGTCTGCGATAGGCCGAGGGACTCCTGGCCGAAAAAGTCAGCTCCGGTGGTCATGCACAACACATCTTTGTCGCTGAACCGCTCGCGCACCGCGTCGAGCCGCTTGCCCTGAAGGCGCTTGAGCCAGTTTACCAATACGAAGAGCGCGACGACCGCCGCGGCGGCGAATACCCAGATCATCAGGCGTGCTCCTCGTGAACCGTCACCATCGACATCAACCGCCCCACGGTACGCCAGTTGCGCATGGTGCTCACCACACCGAGTTGCTTTTCGAGGTAGTCGTTGGTGAGCTTGGTCTTGCCGGCGCCGCGCTCGTAGTAGACGAACACTTCGCGGCCGCGTACTTCGAAGAGGTCCCCGGGCGAGCGCTCGGGGTCGATGTTCGCGATGGCCCGGGGCTTCGGTCTCGTGCCGAGGAACGCGACGTGGAGCATCTTTGGGTCGACGTCGGCGCCCGCGAAAGGGTGGGCCCGGGCCACCGCGGCGAGTTCGCGCTCGGAGCGCAGGGTGACGGGCACGTCGAAGCCCTCTACGTCTGCGATGGATCCCGCGACGAGGGCGGGGACACGCTTCGCCGCCGCAGCGGTCGCCGAAAACGCGATGTTCCCGCTCTGAATGTAGTGCGTCACGTCGGTGCACCCGTGATCTTCGAAGAGCGCCACGGCGCGCTTCATCGGCAACTTGCGATGCCCGCCGACGTTGATGCCCCGAAGCAGTGCGACGTATCTACCCATGGCTCCCCCGCACCAAAAAAAGACCCGCGACGACGTGCTCAGGCGAGCTCCCACTCCTTGCAGAAGACGATCGCCGCCCCCGACACCCCATCGTAGCGCGCATCGCGGTGCTCGTCGGTCGGAAAGCCGTGGCCGCAGACTTCGATCGTCGGCACGAAGTGCGCGCACGCTTCGCAGGTGAACTCGAAGCCGAAGCGCCGCCGCTCCTCCTCGAAGCGCGGGCTCGCGGGGATCTTCACAGCTCGATCTTGCCGACCCGGCGCGCGTGGCGGCCACCCTCGAAGGACGCGCCCAGGAAGGCGTCGAGGATATCGAGGGCGAGGCCCTCGCCCACCACGCGCTCGCCCATGCAGAGCACGTTGGCGTCGTTGTGCATGCGGGCCATGCGCGCGCTGAAGGTGTCGCTGCAGACGACCGCCCGGACGCCCGGGTGACGATTTGCCGAGAGCGACATGCCGATGCCGGAGCCGCAGATCAAGACGCCGAGGGGCGCGTCGCCGGAGACGACCTTCGCGGCCACCGCGTGGGCGAAGTCGGGGTAATCGACGCTCTCGGCGCTGTCGGTGCCGAGGTCGAGGACCTCGTGACCGCGCTCCCCGAGGGCTTTGACGACCGCACGCTTGAGGTTGAGCCCCGCGTGGTCGGAGCCGACCGCAATCAGGAGGCCTTCAGCCATGCTTGGCGAAGGCGAGGCTGGCGTTGGTGCCACCGAAGCCGAAGGAGTTCGAGAGCGCCAGGCCCACTTCACGCTTCCGCGCTTCGTGGGGGACGAGCTCGAGGCCCGCGGCGCCTTCGTCCGGGTCGTCGAGGTTGATGGTCGGGGGTACGACCCCATCCCTGATGGTCAAGACGGTCAGCGCCGCTTCGAGGCCCCCGGCCGCGCCGAGGAGATGGCCGTGGATGCTCTTGGTGCTGGAGACCCAGAGCCCGTTCCGAGCGTGGTCACCAAAGACGTGGTTGATGGCGCTGAGCTCCTGCATGTCCCCGGTCGGGGTCGAGGTGCCGTGGGCGTTGATGTAATCAACCCGCTCGCGGTCCATCTTGACGTCTTCGAGGCACATGCGCATCGCGCGCTGGGCGCCCTCGCCGTTGGGGGCGGGCTGGGTCAGGTGATACGCGTCGGCGGTCGCACCATAGCCGACGATCTCGGCGATGATGTTCGCGCCGCGGGCAAGAGCCATCTCGCGTTCTTCGAGCATCATCACCCCGGCGCCTTCGCTCATCACGAAGCCGTCGCGGCCCCGGTCGAAGGGCCGGCTGGCCTTTTCCGGCTCGTCGTTGCGCTTCGAGAGCGCCCGCATCGCCGTGAAACCACCGATGCCGAGGGGTGTCACCGCAGCCTCTGCGCCCCCGGCGAGGGCGGCGTCGATGCCACCTCGCTGGATCCACTTGAAGGCCTCGCCTATCGCATGGGCGCCGCTCGAACACGCGCTGGTATTCGTATAGCTGGGGCCCTTGAGATCGAAGCGCATCGAGACCTGACCGGGGGCCAGGTTCGCGATGGCCGAGGGGATGAAGTACGGCGAAATCCGCCGCGGGCCCTTGTCGAAGAGCGCCTTGGCGTTCTTTTCGATGACCTCCATCGCGCACATGCCGACACCGATGAAGGTGCCGGTGCGTTCCTTCAGAGCATCGTCGGGAGAGAAACCCGAGGCGTCCATGGCCTCCTGGGAAGCCGCGATGGCGAACTGAATGAAGCGGCCCACCTCTCGGACGCGCTTCTTCTCGACGTAGTTCTCGGGGTCGAACCCGGTGCACTCACCCGCGATCTTGGCTGAGTGCTGAGACGCGTCGAAGAGGGCGATCGGAGCTATCCCGCTCCGTCCGCCGACGACGTTGTCCCAAGTGGTTCCGAGGTCATTTCCGCAAGGGCTGACTGCCCCGACCCCGGTTATTACGACCCTACGCATGCACCAACTCCTAGCGCTCCGACGCCGCAGGCACATCAGGCCCGCGGCGAGAGCTCACTTGTTGCGCGAGCTGATGTACGAAACGGCATCACCGACAGTCCGGATCTTCTCCGTGTCCTCGTCGGGGATGTCGATCTCGAACTGCTCTTCGAAGGCCAGCACGAGCTCGACGATCGCCAGGGAATCCGCCCCGAGGTCGTCGATGAAGGACGCGTCGTCCTTGATGCCAGCCATGTCGACATCGAGCTGCTGCGAAACGATCTCTTTTACCTTGTCTCCGATTTCCATTTTTGCTCTCCGGACCTCGTGGTGAGGCCCTTGATCTCTATACGTACATTCCGCCGTTGACGCGGAGCACCTGCCCCGTGATGTAGGAAGCCTCGTCGCTCGCCAGGAAAACCACCGCGGCAGCGACCTCTTCGGGGCTTCCAACGCGCCCCAGGGGGGTCTGTTCGATGATCCCCTTCTGGGCCGCTTCCGGGAGATCTGCAGTCATTTCAGTATCGATGAACCCTGGTGCGATGGCATTGACGGTGATTCCGCGCGATGCGTACTCCCGAGCGAGAGTCTTCGTCAAGCCAATGACGGCGGCTTTCGTGGCCGAGTAGACAACCTGCCCTGGGTTGCCGGACTCACCGACCACGCTGCTGAGGTTGATGATGCGGCCGTGCTTCTTGCGCATCATGGGCCGGATTGCCGCTTTGCAGCACCAGACGGCCCCGCCCAGATTGGTCCGGACGGTGGCGTCGAAGTCGTCCTGCTTGACCCGCATGAGCAGGCCATCGCGGCTGATGCCCGCGTTGTTCACCAGGATGTCGAGGTGGCCGTGGGCCTTGTAGATGGCCGCAATCGCCTCGGCCGAGGCCTCCGCGTCACCGACGTCGAAGCGCCGTAGCTCGGCGGTTCCACCGGCGCCTTCGACGAGCTTCAACGTCTCTCCGGCAGCCTCTTCGTTGCCGTGGAAGTTGATCACGACGTGGGCACCGGCTCCGCCGAGGGCGACCGAGATCGCACGACCGATGCCCCGGCTTCCGCCGGTCACCAGCGCGACCCTGTCCTTCAAGGAGAACATTCAGCCGCCCCCCTCAGAGTCGCACCAGGGCGCTGCCCCACGCGATGCCGCCGCCGAGGGCGCACATCAAAAGGTTCATGCCGGGCTTGAGGGTCCCGTTGCGCACCCCCTCGTCGAGGGCGATCGGCACCGATGCGCTCGAGGTGTTCCCGAAGCGGTCGATGTTGATGTAGAAGCGGTCCATCGGCACGCCGCACCGCCTCGAGACGCCCTCGAGGATTCGGCTGTTCGCCTGGTGAGGCACGACCCAATCGACGTCGTCGGGACTGAGACCGTTGTGCTCGAGAGCGGTAACGCTGGCGGCCGTGAGATTTTTGACGGCGACCTTGAAAATGTCTTGGCCGATCATCTTCACCAGGTGCCGGTTCTTGTCGACGGTCTCGTGGCTCGCGGGCTCCCGGGACCCGCCGGCCGGGATGCAGAGAGACTCGGCTAGGCGCCCGTCACCGTAGATGTGAGTCGAGGCGATACCCCGACCATCATCCCGGGCCGGACTCACCACCACCGCGCCGGCCCCGTCTCCGAAGAGCACGCATGTCCCCCGGTCGGTCCAATCGAGAACCCGAGAGAGCAGCTCGACGCCGATCACCAAGACGTTCTTGGCGGCACCGGTGCGAACGTACTTCTCCGCGATCGACAGCCCATAGATGAAACCCGCACAAGCCGCCGCGAGGTCGAACCCCGGACAGTCGGCGCGAGCACCAATCTTTTGCTGAACGAACATCGCCGTCGACGGCAGAGGCATGTCGGGGGTGACGGTGGCAACCAGGATGAGGTCGATGTCCGTCGCTTCGAGCTCAGCCTTGGCGAGGGCACGGCGCGCGGCCTCGGCGGCCATGTCGCTCGTAGTTTCGCCCTCGGCCGCGATGCGACGCTCTCGAATCCCGGTGCGCTCCACGATCCATTGATCGGAGGTGTCCACCATCTTCTCGAGGTCGAGATTGGTGAGCACCTTCTCCGGGACGTAATGCCCGGTCCCCGCGATACGTGCCGCGGGCTGGGTGGTGGAGACATCGGCCATCGCGACGCTCAGCCCTCGGAGTCCTGGGTGCCCTTGATTACCTGGCGACCCTTGTAGCTACCGCAAGAGGGGCAGACGCGATGGGGGACCATCATGTCGCCGCAGTTGGGGCAGGGGATCAAATTTGGCGCCACGACCTTGTCATGGTTGGCTCTGCGCTGATCGCGCTTCATGCGCGACGTACGTCGCTTCGGAACGGCCACGGTCTCACTCCTCCTTAGGGGACAACTGATTGGCGAGGCCCTTGAGCCCCGCAAAACGCGGGTCGACGCCGTCGGCGTCTTTGGTTTCGCCGAAATCGGCGGGGGGTTTGACGTGCTCTGGGACGGCAATGCCCGGGCAGTCTTCGCGACAGAGGGGCTGCATCGGCAGCTCGAGGATGATGTTGTCGCGGACGATGTCGTCGAGGGCGATTTCATCGCCGCTGAAGGTCTCCCGAGCGAGCTCTTCGGGCGAGAGATCTTCCGAGAAATCTTCTTCGCCGGGGGCGGGCCGGCGAACGTCGCCGCGGGACGAAAAGAGCGAGCCGAGCTCGGCGTTCACGGGGATGGGAGCGTCTTCGAGGCAACGAATGCACGTGGCCAGCACGCCGGCTTCGACCTTACCGGTCACGAGGATGTCGGCGCCGGACCGCTGGGCGAATACCGATACGACGCCCTCCCCGGCCTCCGGATCGGCCCGCAGATCAGCGTCCACGAGGGCCGTCTGGACCCACGACGCCGCGAGGGGGAAGCGGTACTGCTTCCCCTGGACGTCGATGTCATTCACGTGGATCACGAAATCGGCCATTTTCGTTGGGCCCAAAGATGGGCGAACCATCGGGAATTGCGGATAGAAAAAGGGCCCCGGGGGCCCACGGAAGGCGCACTATACGAGCCGCTTTTCGGGTGTCAAGCGGCGCCTCAGTGCCCGCCGGCGCGCAGGTAGAGGGCGACGCCGGCGGCGACCAGAGCCGCGACGGCGACTAACCAAAGCCATGATCTCCCGGACTTCCGGCGGATCGGGGGAGGCGTGGGGCGATACTGCCGGGGCTGCCGGGGGGGGGCCAACGGGGACGAGGGGGCGTCGATCGAGGCGTCCTTGACCTCTCCGAGGGCGATCGAGCGGGGCGTTCGGGCGGAGGTGGGCAGATCGACGGGGGCGTTTTGGGCATCCGAGGCGGTCGCGGCCCGATCCGTTCCCGAGTCCGCTCCCGAGTCCGAGGCCGAGTCCGAGTCCGAGTCCGAGTCCGAGTCCGAGTTCGAGTCCGAGTCCGAGTCCGAGTCCGA
>QMMC01000389.1 GCA_003647065.1 Deltaproteobacteria bacterium
AGGTTTTCTCGGCCGCCGTGCTCGTTTGGTATCCACTCGCCTTCTTCACGGCTGTAGTCGAGGTAGAGCATCGACGCGACGCCATCAACGCGGATCCCATCCACGTGGTAGCGGTCGAGCCAGAAGAGGGCGCTCGAGATGAGGAAGCTGCGCACCTCGTGGCGGCCGTAGTTGAAGATGTAGGTCGTCCAGTCCGGGTGGAAGCCGCGGCGCGGGTCGGCGTGCTCGTAGAGGTGCGTCCCGTCGAAGAGGCCGAGGCCGTGGCCGTCCGTCGGGAAGTGCGCGGGCACCCAGTCGAGGATGACGCCGATGCCCGCCTGGTGCAGCGTGTCCACGAGGAACATGAAGTCCTGGGGCGTGCCGAAGCGGCTCGTCGGGGCGAAGAACCCCGTGACCTGATAGCCCCAACTTCCGGCGAAGGGGTGCTCCATCACCGGCATCAACTCGACGTGGGTGAAGCCGTGGGAGACGACGTGCTCGGTGAGTAGCGGGGCGAGCTCTCGGTAGGAGAGGGAGCGGTTGCCGTCTTCGGGGACCCGGCGAAAGGAGCCGAGGTGCATCTCGTAGATGCTCATCGGGGCACTCAGCGCGTTGCGTTCGCCGCGGCTCGCCATGAACGCCTCGTCGCCCCAGGTGTAGTCGAGGTCCCAGAGGATCGACGCCGTGTGTGGCGGCGTCTCGTGGTGCACACCCAAGGGGTCGGCCTTTTCGACGATGCCGGCCTCGGTGTGGATGGCGTACTTGTAGCGCTGGCCCTTCTTGGCGTTCGCCACGAAGCCTTCCCAGATGCCGCTCCCGCCGCGGGGCGCCAGGGGGTGGGATGCCGGGTCCCATCCGTTTTCGTCGCAGAGCACCGAGACGCCCTGGGCCGCGGGTGCCCATACGGAAAAGTGGGCGCCGGGCGTTCCGTCCTGCTCACCGAGGTGCCCGCCGAGGCGCCCACCGAGGTCCCCGTGGGTGCCTTCGTTGAAGAGGTAGAGGTCGTCGTCATTGAGGAGGCTGGTCATCGGCGCTCATCCATCTGCGGTCAGGTCGCGTCAGCTTCTCGTTCTGCGCTCGTGGACCCTTTTCAGCAAGTCCACGACCCGCGGGTCTTCGCGCATGGCTTCGAGGGTCAGCCCGGCCTTGCGGCGCCAGTTCGGTCGTTCTCGATGGGTCCCCGGTACGTTTTGGGGGGCCTCTTCGAGCCACAGGTCTTCGAGGTTGATGAGCAGAAAGCGGGCGTCGCTGCCGGCGAGGGCGGTCAGGGACGCACCGAGAACCGCCGCCGCGTCGTGGGGCGTCCCGAGGCGGTCGGCGAGCACGGCGGTGAGCCCGTCACGGTCCCGGTGCTCCGCGGCCCAGGCGTCGTCGGTGAGCAGGCCCATCTCGCGCCGTACATCGATGTCGGCCCCGGACCACCACCCCTGGAAGGTCGGCAGGTCGTGGGTGTTGGCGCTCGCGACCGAGGCCACGGGGATGTCTCCCATGATCATCGGCTCGTTGGGGCGCAGCTCGAAGGGCAGGACGTACATGCGGTGAAGCGCGCGCTTGTCCATCGCCGCGCGCACCTCGTCGGGCACGGTGCCCAGATCCTCCCCGACGAGGCACGTGCCGTGGCGGTGGGCCTCGAGGACCACCACGGCGTAGAGCTCTTCGTGGGGCATGCCGACGTAGACCCCTTCGGTCGCGCTCATCTCCTCGGGGATGCAGTAGAGGCGGTGCAGTCCCATCACGTGGTCGATGCGCAGGACGCCGGCCCCCCGCATCTGAAGGGCGAGGCATTCACGCAGGTAGCGATAGCCGGACCGACGCATGCCGTCCGGCGAGAGCGGAGCGAAGCCCCACTTCTGGCCGCCGGTGAAGAGCGGATCCGGCGGCGCCCCGGCGGAGAGACCGGTCAGGAGTGAGTCCGCCTCGCGGTAGGCGTCGTATCCGTCGGCGTGAACGCCGAGGGGCATGTCGAGGTAGAGACCGATGCCCAGCTTCCGCGCCTCGGCGCAGGCGCGTTCGATCTGCTCGGTCGTGCGCAGCTGGGCATAGAGGTGGTAGCGGACCCGACCAAGGTCGACATCCTCGTCGGTAATGGTGCCGTCCCGGAGCCGCTGGGGAAACTTCGTCGGCGCGCCGTAGCGGTCCACGGCGGCCCGGAAGCGGGCGTAGTCCCGGACCCGAGGGTGGGCCTCCTCGAAGGCCACGAGCTCTGCCGTGTCGCCGTCGAAGAAGGTCTCGGCGAGGGCTTCGATGACCGGGGCGAGCAACGCGTACTGCCGTCGGTAGTCGACGAGGGGCTCGGCGCGGAGGGCCGCCGCCTCAGCGACGAAGGATTGGCTGTCGAGGAGCGCGCGCGCCCCCGGGGACTGGTCGAGCTCGCGGCAGGCTCGGGGGTCGACGAAGAGTTCGTTCCAGAAGAGCCGGGTGACGGGTGCATAGGGGCTGTACTCGAAGGGCTCATCGAGGAATGTCGCGAGGAGGGGGAGGGTGCCGAGCATCTGCCCGCCGAGCTCGCTGATGAACTCGATGAGGCCCAGGAGGTCGGTGGCGTTTCCGGCCCCGAGGCTCTGCTCCGAGTGCAGCGCGTAGAGCGGGAGAAACGCGCCCCAGCTGCGCTCGACGGGGGGCATGGGCGCGCGCTCCGGGGCGGCGATGAGGGTGACCTCGACGGTCCGGGCCCCCGTCTGGTCTTCTGCGCTGACCCGGACCCGGTGATAGCCCGGGGGGAGGGGGGGGCCGAGATCGAGGCGTCGGACCTCGTAGTCCTGACCATCGACCGAAGCACCGCCGAGGGCCGGCAGGGACGCGAGGGCATAGTCGAAGGAGCGGGTCTCGCCGGCTTCGGTGGTCAGCTCTGCCCGGACCGTGCCCGTCGCGCCCCGGGGCGTGTTGATGGCGAGGGCCGGGGCCGCGGCGCCCCAGGCGACGGCGACCTCCTTTGTCAGCTGTTCCCAGCTGGCTCGGCGGCGCGCGACGATCGCGCCGGGGACGTCGGCGTGCCCTCCGACGTCGGCGCCGAGGGCGCGGAGCGTCGACAGGATAGCCTCGTCGGAGCCGACGCGATGGTTGCCCAGGGCGTCGTAATAGGCCGCCTCGACCCCATAGAGCGAGGCGAGTTCTTCGAGCCTTTGGCGGTCGGCCATGATGATGATGCCCGAGTAGTACGCGCCCCCGGGGCGGTCAACCACCAAGGAACCTCCGGATCGTGATATTCGTCGAGTCTCCAATGGATGTCTGGCCGGGTCGACCGAATCCCCTGGGTGCCACCTACGATGGCTCTGGGACCAACTTCGCGCTCTTCAGTGAGGCGGCGGAGCGCGTAGAGCTCAGCCTCTTCGATGATGGTGGGCAGGAGACGCGAATCACCCTGCCGGAGCAGACGGGCCTCACCCACCACGGCTACGTCCCGGGGATTCGGCCGGGGCAATGTTACGGATTTCGCGTGCATGGGCCCTACGACCCCGGCGCCGGGCACCGATGCCTGTCCGAAAAACTCCTGGTCGATCCCTACGCGAAGGCGATCGAGGGGGGCGTCGACTGGAACCCCGCGGTTTATGGCCACGCCCTCGGCGACCCCGATGGCCCCGCCAATAGGGATGACAGCGCCCCATACGTCCCGCGCTCGGTGGTCATCAACCCGTACTTCGATTGGGGACACGACCGCGCCCCGCGGACGCCCTGGCACGACACCATCATCTACGAGCTGCACATCAAGGGCTTCACCCACACCCATCCGCAGATCCCCGAGCATCTTCGCGGGACCTATGCGGGGCTCGCCCACCCGGTCGCCGTCGACCACCTCAAGAAGCTCGGCGTCACCGCCGTCGAGCTGATGCCCGTGCATCACTTCGTGCACGACCAGTTCCTCGAGGACGCGGGCAAGCGCAACTACTGGGGCTACAATACCCTCGGCTACTTTGCCCCTCACGACGAGTACGCGAGCGCTGGCAGCCGCGGCGAACAGGTCCAGGAGTTCAAGCAGCTCGTGAAGACGCTGCACCGCGAGGGCATCGAGGTGATCCTCGACGTCGTCTACAACCACACCTGCGAAGGCAATCACTGCGGGCCTACGCTCTCGTTTCGGGGAATAGACAACAAAGCTTACTATCGCGTCGACTCCCACAATCCGCGTCGCTACGTCGACTACACGGGCACCGGCAACACGATGAACATGCGGCACCCCCACGTGCTGCAGCTCATCATGGATTCCCTGCGGTACTGGATCCTCGAGATGCACGTCGATGGGTTCCGCTTCGACCTCGCCTCGACCTTGGCGAGGGAGTTGCACGCCGTGGACCGCCTCGCGGTCTTCTTTCAGATCATCCAGCAGGACCCCGTCATCAATCAGGCGAAGCTCATCGCCGAGCCCTGGGACGTCGGCGAGGGTGGATACCAGGTAGGGAACTTCCCGCCCCTCTGGTCGGAGTGGAACGGCAAGTACCGTGACTCGGTGCGAGATTTCTGGCGCGGGGAGGACCAGAAGCTCGGCGAGTTCGCGGCCCGGCTCACCGGCAGTTCGGACCTCTACGCCATGCACGGGCGCCGCCCCCACGCGAGCGTGAACTTCGTCACCGCCCACGACGGCTTCACGCTCCGGGATCTGGTCTCCTACAACCACAAACACAACGACGACAACTGCGAGAACAATCGCGACGGTGAGTCCCACAACCGGTCGTGGAACTGCGGCGAAGAGGGGGAGACCGATGACCCCGACGTGCTCGCGCTCCGTACGCGGCAGCAGTGCAACTTCCTCGCGACGCTCTTCCTCTCGCAGGGGGTGCCGATGCTGCTCGCCGGGGACGAGCTCGGTCGCAGCCAACGCGGAAACAACAACACCTACTGCCAGGACAACGAACTCAGCTGGATCGACTGGGAGCGGCAGGACGTCGTGCTGCTCGAGTTCGTGCGGCGTTTGATCGCGCTCCGACGTGCCCATCCCATCTTTCGCCGCCGCCGTTTCTTCCTCGGTCAGGACATTCGCGGCGGCAGGGACATCGCGTGGTTCACCCCCGACGGGGCCGAGATGACCGCCGCCGATTGGAACCTCTCCTTTGCGCGGGCCGTCGGCATCTATCTCGACGGGGGAGCTATCCAGAGCACCGACCGGCGCGGCGAGCCCCTCGTCGACGACTCGTTCTTCATGATCTTCAACGCCCACGACGGCCCCTTGGAGTTCGTGCTTCCGCACGTTCGGGACGGAGGGTCTTGGGAGGTCTACGTGTGCACCGAGCGGGACCTCCCGGTCGGGGGCCTCGCCTTCCGGAGCGGCGAGCGCATCGACGTCGGTGCGCGTTCGGTGTGGGTCTTTTGCGCGGCCCGGGGCGTGCATTTCGAAACGATCCCGGGGCACGTAATCGCTACCAGTTGAGGTACACGGCGCGTTCGCTGCGTATCGCGTGAGACACGGGCCGCCGCCTTGCGGCGACGCCGGTGCCCCGCTATCCCGTCGTCCTTCGTTCCTCGAACGTCGCGACTGGCCATGCTTTTCAACAGCCTCGAATACGCGCTCTTCCTCGCGCTCGTGTTCTTCGCGTTCTGGGGCCTCGGTCGGGCCCAGGCGCTGCGCACCGCGTTGCTGCTCGGCGCGAGCTACTTGTTCTACATGTCGTGGAACGCGAGCTTCGTCTTCCTCCTCGCCGCTTCTACTCTGGTCGATTACTGGATCGGTAACGCCCTCGCGCGGCGACGCGAGGCGCACGTGCGAAGGGCCCTGGTCACGGCGAGTATCGTCCTGAATCTCGGACTCCTCGCTGTCTTCAAGTACCTCGACTTCGGCCTCTCGGCGGTCTCGACCTCGCTCTCGGGGCTGGGCCTCCACGTCGCGCCGGTGCACCTCGGTTTGATCGTGCCCGTAGGGATCAGCTTCTACACTTTTCAAACCCTCAGCTACACGATCGACATCTATCGTGGACGCCTCGCTCCGGCGAAGAGCTTTCTCGACTTCGCGACCTACGTGGCGTTCTTCCCGCAGCTGGTCGCGGGGCCCATCGTCCGGGCGTCGGAGTTCCTGCCGCAGCTCGAGCGCCCCCCGCGCCTCGACGCGTACCGTGCGGGTTCCGGCATGGTGCTCATCTTTCGCGGTCTCGCGAAGAAGGTCTTGGTCGCTGACTTCTTGGCCGTGAATTGGATCGACCGAGTCTTCGACAGCCCCGGCGCCTACAGCACGGTGGAGGTCTGGTTCACGGTCATCGCCTATTCGGTTCAGATCTACGCCGACTTCTCTGGGTACACGGACATCGCTCGGGGCAGCGCCCGGCTCCTGGGCTACGAGCTGCCCATCAACTTCCGCCGGCCCTTGGCGAGCACCGGCTTCATTCAATTCTGGGAGCGTTGGCACATCACCCTGTCGACCTGGATCCGGGACTACCTCTACGTGCCCCTCGGCGGCAGTCGCCGGGGCCGAGGCTGGGGCTATGCGAACCTCTTCATCGCCTTCCTCTTCACGGGCATCTGGCACGGAGCGGGGTGGACGTTTCTGTGTTTTGCGCTCTTCCACGCGTTCGCGGTCTTGATCAACCGGCTCTACCGGGAGGCGCGCGGTCACCGGCGAGGAGACGCGGTGACGGGGTTCCGGCGCGTCGGCCTCATCGCGCTTTTCAATGTGGCCCTCGCTTTTCACTGGCCGACCTTCCGGGCGGAAGGCGCCCGGAACATGCTCGACGTCTATGGTCGTCTCCTCGCCTTCGACTCCGCTGCGTTTCGGGTGGGTCCGGCGGTCGTCGCCATCACGGTCCTGGCGTTTGCCGTTCACCTGACGCCCCCCACCTGGGCGGAGACGGCTCGCGACCACCTCGCCCGTCTTCCGGCCCCCGTCCAGGCGGGCCTCGCGGTGGCGGTCACCGCGCTCCTCGTATGGGTAGGGGGCGAGCAGGCCGCGCCCTTCATCTACTTCCAGTTCTGATATGGGGGCCGAACGACGACAGGACGGGAGTGACGGGGCCCGGGCCGCCCAGACCGCAGCGGGGGTGCGGCGGGTGGCCCTCGTCTTCGTCAGCCTCGCGGTGATGGCGGTCTTGCCCTATGTGGTTCCCGGTCTCGAGCGACTGCAGGTGTGGCGCCCCGGTCGCGCTGTGCCGTTCACCCGCTTCTTGGATTTTCGACCCATGTCCGAGGGGCCGAGGATCGCGGGGGTCGATGGCCTCGGGCGCCTCGAAGTCGCCGACGATGATGCGCTGCTCTTCGCCGCTCCCCTGCCGGTCACTCCGTCTTTGGCGCCCTTGGTCCCGTCTGCGTCGTCTGCGTCCGCTTCCTCGGCATCCGATGCCGTGGCGGCGCCCCTCGGCCAGGCCCAGCCCCGATTCACGATCGACGACTCTGAATGGGAGGGCATGACTCGGGAGGTGGAGGACCCGGCGTCGGTGATGACGCACTTCTACGAGCAACTCGTCGCGGCGGGCATCGGGAAACCTGGGGCGATTGCTCGGCTGACGATGTACAGCGACTCGATCAACGCCAGCGATCGTGTAACGAGCGTCCTTCGGCACTCCCTTCAGGCGCGCTTCGGGGATGGCGGCAAGGGGTGGGTTCCCATCGCCCCTGGGTGGCAGTCACACCGGCACCGTGATGTCGAATGGTCCGACGCGGGAGGGTGGCGAGTTCGCGTCGTCAACCGCGGCGGCGTTACCGGGGGGCGGTACGGCCTCGGTGGCGTCCTGGCCGAAAACCGTTCGACGCTCTCTCGAGCGAGTTACGAGACCACCCCCGGAGGTGGCCCCGGCACGGCCGTCTCACGCTTCGACCTCTAC
>QMMC01000390.1 GCA_003647065.1 Deltaproteobacteria bacterium
CGAATGCCCGGAGCCCGAGCGCTACACCTGCCACCGGACAACCCGGCGCTGCGGGCCTTACTTCTGAGCGGTCACAGGCGGGTTCGGCGCTTCCGATGAATCATCCTAGCCCTCGTCCCGCACGCCGTCACCGAGTTCGATGACCTCGAGAAGGTCGCGTCGTCGCCATCGACGACGCCGCGGCCCGGGTCCTGATCGAGGACCGGGAGGACCTTCGGAACGAGGTCGCCACGTTCACCTCCGACCTCTCGTTCCCGTACGTGGTCGGACCTCTGCGGCAGGTTACACTCTGGCGATGGGCTTCGGCGCCGTTCCGTTCAGTTCTCCCATCTCCCCCAGGAGAGGGCCCGTGTCGTGAAGCGCTTCGCGGCGAAGCTGTGGTTGGGCTACCGCCGTATTCGGCGGTTCGGCTTCCTGCCGAAACTCATGGCGCCGATTCCTTTCCTTCTCTCGTGCTTCCTTGGCGAACACTTCATCGCGGCACTGGGCAGAATCCTCGGCGTGTACGACCTCAGCTACGGCTTCGTCGCTTGGGTCGGCATGACATTGCTGGCTATCGTCGCGGGCGCCGCGATGGTGGCGCCCCTCCAGGACCTGGGGAGGGCGCTCCGAGACCGGCTTCCTGGGTCCGTGAAACACGGAGGAGGGGGCAGCGTCGCGGTCGCCGCCGACGGCCTCCTCCTCGAACTCGGGAAAGACACCCGGTTCGTTTCCTATCGCGAACTCAGCGACATGTACGCCGTCGGAAAGGGACGCGTCATCCTGAAGTTCACGGACGGCACCAGCGCGGGCCTCGTCGCGGGTGAATCAGACACACTCGTCGCCGCCGTCTCGGAAGCGCGTCGCGCCTTCACGGGCGCCGACCAGATACGCCTCCCCGTCCTCCCTGCCGGCCTGCGCCTCGACGGCGGTGACGCCTACCGCGGAGGCCCGAGCATCGAGGAGGTCGCCCGGGTCGCGTTCTCGCCGGCAGCGGCCCCGGAAGCCCGGGCTGCCGCGGTGCGCGCCTTGGCCGACGCACCGGAGCCACTCCGGGTGAAGCTCCGGGTCGCCGCCGAGGAGACCGCCAATCCCGAGGTGCACGAGGCCTTCGTCGAGATCGAAGATGGCGCGGATCGGGCGAAGATCGAAGCCGGCTAGCACTACCGGCGGCACTACGGACGTCCGGTCGGCTCTGCGCGACTTCGTCGCGCTGCGGCCTCGGCCCGCCCTTCGTGGGGCCTTCTTGTTGACGCCTACCGGCAGAGCTTGAAGAGGATCGCAACGATGTGGTCGAGCCTATCGATCGCCGTCGGCAGCTCATCCGCCCCCAGATAGCCGAGAGCCTCAGCCGTCTCGAGACACGCCGCCGACTCCCGCGCCGAACCCATCGCGTTGGCGTATCTGGCCTGCCGGTTCCGACCTGCCGACCGGCTGCCTTCCGCAACGTTCAATGGAACGCTACTCAGACATCGCCGCAACTGCCGCCCCAAATCCCGATCACGGACTTCAATCCGCTCAATCAACGGCCGGACCAACCGCACAGCACTCAGAGAGAGTTGGTAACACCGAAAGTTCTGCATAGTGGAGCTCCTTCGCTCGTGAAGCCGCCCCCGCGCCGCCGTGCGCTGGCCTAGTCAAGGCCGCAGCCGGCGCTCGCCGGGCGGGCCCCCGTTTGATCCCCAGTGCGGGGCCCGAGCCTTTACTCGGTCGAGCACGGTGGCACCCTCCCCGGCGCCCCGAGCGAAGGAGCAACAAAGGACCCGTCTCGCAATCGCACGCGAGTTCGAAGCGAAGCGGAGAAGAGCCGTTACACGGGAACGGACGCGGCAACGGCAACGGACACGGCAACGGACACGGCAACGGGCACGGCAACGGACACGGCAACGGGCACGGCAACGGGCACGGCAACGGCACCCCGCCCACACAAAAACGCCCCAGTGCCGAAGCACCGGGGCGTTCTCATGTGGGGCCGCCCTTCGTGGCGCCTTCTTGTTAGGGCGCGGCAAGCACTACCGGCGCCACTACGGCCGGCCTCACGGCTCGGCGCGACTTCGTCGCGCTGACGCCTCGGGCCGCCCTTCGTGGCGCCTTCTTGTTAAGGCGCGGCAAGCACTACCGGCGCCACTACGGCCGGCCTCACGGCTCGGCGCGACTTCGTCGCGCTGACGCCTCGGGCCGCCCTTCGTGGCGCCTTCTTGTTAAGGCGCGTCTTCGAACTCAGCGTCAATAACGCCGTCGTCGTCGCCCTCATCGGCCTCCGGCGCAGCGTCCGCATCGGGCGCACCGGCAGCCGCGGCCCCGGCGTCACCACCGGCGGCGGCGTAGGCCTCGGTCGCGATGGCCTGCATGGCCTGCTCGAGCTCTTCCGTCCGGGAGGCGATGAGCTCGTCGTTCTGCTCGTCGATGGCCTTGCGGAGGTCTTCGACCTTCGTCTTCACACCAGCGAGCTTGTCCGCGTCGAGCTTGTCACCGAGGTCGGTGAGGCTCTTCTCGACCGAGTAGCAAAGCTGGTCGGCCTTGTTGCGGTTCTCGACCGACTCGCGGCGCACCTTGTCGTCCTCTTCGTGGTCCTGAGCTTCCTGGACCATGCGGTCGATCTCGGTGTCCTCGAGGCCGCTGTTGGCGGTGATGGTGATCTTCTGATCCTTGCCCGTCGCCTCGTCGGTGGCGGTCACCGAGAGGATGCCGTTGGCGTCGATGTCGAAGGTCACCTTGATCTTCGGCACGCCGCGGGGCGCCGGCATGATGCCCTCGAGGTGGAAGCGACCGAGGGTCCGGTTGTGCTTCGCCTCGGCGCGCTCGCCCTGGAGCACGTGAATCTCGACCTTGCCCTGGTTGTCATCGGCGGTCGAGAAGGTCTCGTCGCGCCGGGTCGGGATGGTGGTGTTGCGCGGGATGAGGGCGGTCATCACGCCGCCGAGGGTCTCGACCCCGAGGGAGAGCGGCGTGACGTCGAGGAGGACCATGTCCTTCACGTCGCCGGAGAGCACGCCGGCCTGGACCGCGGCGCCGATGGCGACGACCTCGTCCGGGTTCACGCCCTTGTGGGGGTCCTTGCCGAAGAAGGCCTTCACCTTCTCCTGGACCATCGGGATGCGCGTGCTGCCGCCGACGAGGACGACCTCGTCGATGTCGGCCGGCGTCTTGCCCGCGTCCTTGAGCGCCTTCTTGCAGGGCTCGAGGGTGCGGTCGACGAGGTCTTCGATCATCGACTCGAGCTTCGCCCTGGTGAGGCGGAGGTTCATGTGCTTCGGCCCCGAGGCGTCGGCGGTCAGGAAGGGCAGGTTGATGGTCGCCTCGAGCTTGCTGGAAAGCTCGATCTTGGCCTTTTCGCCGGCGTCCTTGAGGCGCTGGATGACCATCTTGTCATTGCTGACGTCGATGCCCTGGTCCTTTTTGAACTCGGCTACGAGGTAGTCGATGATGCGATGGTCGACGTCGTCGCCGCCGAGGTGGGTGTCGCCGTTGGTGCTGATGACCTGGACGACGTTGTCACCGACCTCGAGGATCGAGATGTCGAAGGTGCCGCCGCCGAAGTCGTAGACCGCGATGGTTTCGTCGGTCTTCTTGTCGAGGCCGTAGGCGAGGGCCGCGGCCGTCGGCTCGTTGACGATGCGCTTGACCTCGAGGCCCGCGATCTTGCCGGCGTCCTTGGTGGCCTGGCGCTGGGCGTCGTTGAAGTACGCGGGGACCGTGATGACGGCCTGGGTGACGGGCTCGCCGATGAACTCCTCGGCGGCCTTCTTGAGCTTACGCAGGACGTGGGCCGAGACCTCCGGGGGGCTCAACTCTTTGCCACGGATCTTGAAGCCGATGTCGCCGTTGTCGCGCTTGATGCACTCGTAGGGGACCCGCTTCATTTCGGGGCCACCCTCCTCGTAGCGGCGGCCGATGAAGCGCTTCGCCGAGTAGATGGTGTTTTCGGGGTTGGTGATCCCCTGGCGCTTGGCGATGGTGCCCACGAGGACCTCGCCCTGATCGTCCCAACCGACCACAGAGGCGGTGAGGCGGTCGCCTTCTTCGTTCACGATGATCTTGGGATCCTTGCCCTCCATCACTGCAACGACCGAGTTGGTCGTCCCGAGGTCGATTCCGATGATCTTGGCCATGGTCTTCACTTCTCCAGGTGTAGTTCGTCGAGCCCCCCGGTCACGGGAGACGTCATGCAGATGCCTTCGGCGCCCCGTCTTTCAGTAGGCTTCGGAGTGCCGGACGACGAGTACGATAACCACCGCGAGGTGTCGGTCAAGCGCCGTGCCAACGGGCAAATCGCCCCAATTTTTGAAGAGCGCGAGAGATCTCACGCACTTCGGCCGATGCTGCCATCGGTGATCCCATCGCGCAGCTTGCCCACCTCGGCGGTGGCGGCGAGGACGATGAGGGTCATGCCTTCTTCGAGGTTCGTGTCGGGGCCGGGGTTGTAGGTGTAGGCCCCTTCCGCGGTGCGGACGGCGATGACCAGCACGTCGGTCGTCTTGCGAATATCGGTCCCGCGAAGCGCCGTGCCGATGAGGCTCGATTCGTCGGGGATGGGGATCTCTTCGATGCGCAGGTTCTGCTGGCGGTCTCGGACCATGAGGTCGAGGAACTCGAGGACCCGGGGGCGGATCATCTCGGAGACCATGCGCATGCCGCCGATGCGGTACGGCGAGACGACGGCGTCGGCGCCGGCCCGGAGCAGCTTCTGATCGGCGCTGTCGTCGATGGCCTTGGCGACGATTCGCGCCCTGGGGTTCAAAGCACGGGCGGAGATGGTCAGGAAAACGTTCTGCTTGTCGTCGTGCAATGCAGCGATGACGCCGCGGGCGTGCTCGATGCGGGCCTGGTGCAGGGTCGCGTCGTCGGTCGCGTCTCCCACCACGTACATGAGTTCGGTCTTCGGCAGCTCCTCGTCGACACGTATGAGGCGCTCCTCGCTCATGTCGATAGCGACGAACTTCTGATCGGTGAGCTGAAGCTCTTCGATGATGTGCACCCCGGTCGAGCCAACACCGCAGACGACGATGTGATCTGTGAGCTCGTCGATTCGTTTCTGCACGCGTGATCTCCTGAGCGCCCCCACCAGGTCGCCTTCGACGACGAAGGCGGTGAAGGTGGATACGAAATAGAGCAGCGTTCCGCTGCCGAGGATGATGAGGAAGACCGTGAAAGCCCGCGCCCCGGTGACGTCGGCCATTCCGGGCAAGGTCTCGCCGAAGCCGACCGTCGAGACGGTGACCACGGTCATGTAAAAACAATCCCAGAAGTCCCAGAGACCGTCGCCGAGCTGATGGAACCCGAGGGTGCCGACGGCGACGACCGTGACCAGGAAGCCCCCGGCCGAGACGATACGGCCGACCAGCAGATCTAAGGGGTCCGACTGCTTCACGGGGGCATGAGGACGGGACCCGGAGCCCCCTGTCAATAACCGGGGCGGGGATCTGCATACATGGGCAGATTCCGGGGGACAGATCAGCAGGGTGATTCGGACTTAGAGCGGGGCCGCCCGACAGCTTCCGCCCGCACAGACGGCGCGCACCGGCAGGAAGTCGGCGGCACACGAACACCGGTCGTCACAGTAGGCATCGCAGCTGAGGCTAGCCGCTTGGTCCCAGCCGTACTCGTTGGCGCGCGGGATCACCACCGGGCCCAGGCAGCAACAGTCCGGGGCCTGGCGGACGATGCAGTCCGCGTCCGCTGCGCAGGGACCCACGGTGAGGCTGAGGGCAGCGAGCTCCGCTTGGGCGTTCCTCACCAGGGCGGCGCAGTCCGGGGGGGACGGCGGCGCGGTCGTGGCCGGGGCCGTCTCCGTTCCCGTCGACTCACGGTGATCCCCGCTGCTGCACGCAACGAGCGTCATCGTGAAGGCCAGAGCCAAACGCGTCACGCGAAGCTCATTCGCAAGAAAGTCATGGCGCGATGCTAACAGCGAGGCCCGGGCCGGTCATCGCCTGGAGAGCAGACACACGGGGCCCCAGAGGCCAGCCGGGCGCGTCGGCCTTGACCGCGATCGCCCCGGATGGCACGAGGGCCGCCGTGGCCGACGCAGCCGATACAACCAGAACCGCCGGACAGGGCCTGCTCTATATCGCCGGGGCGAAGATCTGGTTCATCGTATCGGCGTACGCCATCTACTTCGTGCTGCCGCGGCTCCTCGGGACCCCGGAGGCCTTTGGCCTCTACTCGACGGCGATGTCGACGGTCTCGATCCTCAACAACGTGCTCATCGCCGCGACGGTCCAGACCGTCAGCAAGCTGGTTAGCGAGGACCACGACCGAGCCGCGGTGACCCTGCGCCAGGGGCTCAAGATTCAGCTCGTCGTCGGGACCACCGTCGCCGGCCTTCTCCTGCTCCTCGCCCCGTACATCGCCGAAGGTTTCCTCAAAGACCCGGCGGTCACGCCGCTGCTCCGGGTCTGCGCCGCCGTCGTCTTCTCCTACTCGATCTACGCAGCCCTCGTCGGATCCCTCAACGGCCGCCACCTCTTCTCGCGCCAGGCCGGCCTCGACGCGACCTTCTCGGCTCTGCGCACGACGGGCATCCTCGGCGGCGCGGCCCTCGGACTCGGGGTGATCGGAGCCATCGGCGGCTTCGCCTCGGCGGCGGTGCTCATCCTCGGCGCCGCGTTGGTCGTGGTCGGCGTCGGCAAAGCCGGAGAGCAGCTCCCGCTCCAGCGCTGGACATCGTTCATGCGGCCCATCTGGATTTACCAGGCCTTCCTCAACGGAATCCTGCTCATCGATGTGCTCGTCATGAAGGGCACCATAACCGACATGGCCGCCGAGACCGGCGTCTCCACCGAGGAGGCGATTCGCATCGCGAACGAAAACGTCGGCTACTACAGCGCCGCCCAGAAGTTCGCCTTCGTGCCCTACCAGCTGATGGTCAGCCTGACCTTCATCATCTTTCCAATGGTCTCGAAGGCCACCAGCGAAGGCGACTCGGCTCGCGCACGCGAGACGATCCGCGGCGCCCTGCGCTTCGCCCTCCTGGTCCTCGTCTCAATCGCCGCCCCGATGGCCGGCGCCGCCGACGGAGTGATGCTCATCGCCTACCCCGCCGAATACCTCGCCGGCGCCGGAGCCCTCAGCGTGCTCGTCCTCGGCGCCGCCGCCTTTGCGCTCTTCGTCGTCTCGGCGACGGCCCTTTCCGGGGCCGGCAGGCCCGGGACCGCGGCGGCCATCGCGGCGATCGGCCTCACCGCGGTCGTCATCGGCAACCGCGTCCTGGTGAAGCTCGCTGGCCTCGGCGAAGAGACGCTGATGGCTGCCGCGACGGGAACGAGCTCCGGCATGGCCCTCGCGCTCTTGTGCGCCGGCTACCTCGTCTATCGCCGCTTCGGCGCCTTCCTCGCGCCCCTGACCGTCCTGCGCGTGGCCATGGCCGGCGCCGTCGCCTGGCTCGCCGCCTCGAACATCCCCCATGACAGCCGCATCATGGCCATCGTCGCCCTCGCCGGCGGCTTCTTCACCTTCATCGTCATCTTGGTCCTGCTGCGCGAAGCGACGGGCAAGGACCTCCAGATGGTCACGAACATCCTCGGGCGCGGGAAGAAGAAGAGCGCGCCGAAGGACTGACGCTCAATCCTCTAGGGGCGGATGCTCTTCGAGCCAAGCCACATCGGCCAGGTCCTTGGGGCGTCCAGATGCCCTCTTGTTCGCGAGGAGTGCGCCGCGGCCGATTACCCTGATGTTGCGTCCATCGAGGTCGAACGAGCGGTGTTGGGCCAGGC
>QMMC01000391.1 GCA_003647065.1 Deltaproteobacteria bacterium
ACCCGGCCATCACGGCTTTTGCGGTGGACGTCCCGCTGGTGGTTGAGTCGACTACCGTGACGGCGACCGCCGTGGACCCGGCCGCGCACGTCGACATCGAGTCGGTGGCCAGCGGCACCGGCGTCGCATCGGGCACCCTCACACTCGCGCTCGGCACGACCGAAGTGCGGGTGACGGTGACGGCTGACGGCGGTACCGCGTCCTACGTGGTTCGGGTTACCCGAGCGGGCGAACTGGCCCGGGAGGCCTATCTCAAGGCGTCCAATACCGACACACGCGACTTCGGCGGGAGCGTGACGCTCTCTGGAGACACCCTGGCGGTCGGCGCGGCCTACGAAAGCAGCAACGCGCTCGGCTCCGGCGGAGACCAAAGCGACAACAGCGTGTTGCTGGCGGGCGCCGTGTACGTCTTCACCCGTTCAGGCGGAGTCTGGACCCAGCAGGCCTATCTCAAGGGGTCCGATACCGACGCAGGCGACCGATTCGGCGCGAGCGTGGCGCTCTCCGGGGACACCCTGGCGGTCGGCGCGTGGGGGGAAGCCAGCAACGCGGTCGGCTCCGGCGGCGACCAAAGCGACAACAGCGCATCGCGGGCGGGCGCCGTGTACGTCTTCACCCGTTCCGCCGGGGTCTGGACCCAGCAGGCCTATCTCAAGGCGTCCAATGCCGACAGAGAAGACTTCTTCGGCGGGAGCGTGACGCTCTCGGGGAACACCCTGGTGGTCGGCGCGTGGGGGGAAGACAGCAACGCGCTCGGCTCCGGCGGAGACCAAAGCGACAACAGCGCGCCCTATGCCGGCGCCGTGTACGTCTTCACCCGTTCCGCCGGGGTCTGGACCCAGCAGGCCTATCTCAAGGCGTCCAATACCGACGCCTTCGACCGATTCGGCGGGAGCGTGACGCTCTCGGGGAACACCCTGGCGGTCGGCGCGGCCCAGGAAGCCAGCAACGCGGTCGGCTCCGGCGGAGACCAAAGCGACAACAGCGCATCGCGGGCGGGCGCCGTGTACGTCTTCACCCCGGCCCTCGCGGGCGTGGCGGAGCAGCAACCCCCGGGCTGAGCTTCGTGGGATGTGCAGCCAGGCCGGTGTGTCGTATCGTGGCCCCATGTGGATCGCCCTCCTCATCGCGCTCGCCGTGGCCACTGGCTGCGACGGCGGGGAGGCGTCGTCCGCGGCCGAGTCCCGACAGGCGGGCAAGCCGCTGGCGCAGGAAGTGCGGCAGGCCGAGGCAGAACAGGAATGGTTCGCGGCTGCGCGGGCAGAGGTCGCCGGCGGCCGGACCCAGTACGATGTGCCACCACAATGGGACAGCGTGATGGACGGTCCGCGGGAGCAGGTTCCCGAGGCAGTGGTCGGACGGTGGACCGGTGATACGCACTGTCTCGTCGTGCTCGCCAACGGCGACGTAGAGCTGATCGTGCGAGACAGCCCGAAGCTCTCGATCCTCGGGGTCGGGAGCTTCAGCCGCGACGAGGCCCAGACCATCATGCTCCGGCTCACGGTCGCCGGGGTCTGGGCCGGGCGCTGGATTAGCCACTGTCGGGAGCACCACGAAACAGGCCGCTGGAAGGACGAGACATCGGCGCTCCGGGCGCAGTTCCGCCCGGGGGAGGCGACGACGCTGTCCCTGCGACTCGTCGGTACGGATGACCTCGAGGTCTGCGGCGACCGGGACGGCGCGGGTGGCTGCGTATCGCTGCAGAGGCATGCTCCGCACCTGCCGGCGAGTTGGAGTCGGCGCTGGCAGCGACGCGACCTCGGGCTCGGCGACGTGGCCTTCCTCCAGCTGGGCCCGCAAGGCACGCTGCGGTACGTGGACGAGCCCGAGGAGCTCCAGTCGGCCTATGGAGAGATCGTCGCCGAGCCGGAAGGGGGCGACGGCGAGCGCTGGCGCATGCGCTGGACTGCGACGCGGCTCGACTCGGGCGCGCCCGCACCGCCCTTCGAGGTGCTCTCAGCGCCGGTCGTCCTCGACCAGGCCAGGGAGCTCGTGGGCCGACGCCTGCCCGGCCAGCTCCTCGAGCTATGCCCGGCCTCCGGCTGCACGGGCCACGCCTGCTGTGTCGTGCTCCCGCGCCAGTTCGATGGCTACAGCTACGGGGTCGAGTAGCTGACCCGCCAAGTGTCGGTCCGCGCTCTTTCGGGTGTCATCCCCAAACTCACCGCACTCTTCACGGCATGCGTGGATTTGCACCGTCGGTATCCCAGCACCCGACGGTCCCGTCCTGGCGCAGGAGGCACGTGTCGTTGCCGACGGTCACGGCGATGGCTCGCTCTTCCGGCGGCGGGAAGTGGGACGGGTCGATGATCAGCCCCCAGCAATGCACCTGGCCATCTCGAAGGCCGCAGCGATGACTGGTTCCGACCGCTATCTGAGTGAACCCCGTCGCGTCCGTATCCCCGCCGGGAGCGCGGGCAGAGCAATCGACTCCGCCGTCGTCCCGGCGCAGTCCGCATACCGCTCCGTCGCCTGCTGCGATTGCGGAAAACGGCCCACCAGGGAGCTGCACGTCGGGACCGTCCGCCGTCGAACACGAAACCCGGCCCGTAGCAGACAGACCACAGACGAAAAAGCCGCCCGCGGCCATGGCGACGAACGCCCCCTCTGGGGGCGTGGGAGTCATGAGGGGGTTGCCGCCACTGCAGCGGATGGCGCCGGACTGCTCGAGGCCGCAGCGGAAGTTGGAGCCCCCACCAAGCGCAGCAAAGGGGCCACCCGCTGGAATGCCGATTTGACCGTTCTGCGCCATGGGATCGACCGGGGCCTCCGCGGGGCAGCCGACGGCTCCGTCGGCGGTGATGCCACAGACATTCGCCATCCCGTGGCCCAAGTGCTCGAAGACTCCGTCTGCCACTGCGGCTGTCCATCCGACGAGGGCTGACCAGCAGCGGATGTGACCGTCCTGCCGCAAGCCACAGGTCTGGCGCCCAACCGAGGCCAACTCACGATATAGGCCCGGCGTCGGATCCGGCGCTACCGCTTCCGGCGGGGGATCGGGGGTGGCCGCGGCGACCGGCTCGGGACCGCCGGGGACTTCCTCGGGGACCGCCTCGGGGACCGCCTCGGGTTCTTGCGTCGCCGCCCGGTCGGAGGCCGGAGTGCCGCTACAGGCGAGCCCCGCCGCCGAAGTCGTGACCGTTAGGAGTAGGGCGCGCCAGAGAGCCATGAACCGCAGCCTACCCCGAGTCGGAGTGAAGGGGCCGAAAGTCAGCTGCGCCGCCTGGTGACCGGTGGGCGCACTGTCACCACGGATACGCCGCCGACCGTGCGAACCGCCACGCGGAGTGTCCGGTACCTGCCCGGGCCCTTGTGCCGCGTCTTCACCAAAGGCAGGATCGCCGCCATGCGATTCACGGTCCCTGCACTCCGATGCTTCGCCCTGGCGGCGCTGCTCTGCTCGGGCGCCTCGACCGGGTGCCACCCGCAAGAGGCACCGCCGCCGAGACCGACGGGCGGGGACTGCCGGAGCTACGGGGAGCCTTGTGTGTGTCCCGATGGCACGGCTTCCTGTGACCCCCAGGGCGGGGGCAATGACTGCTACTGCCCCGGGCAAGAGCAACCCCAGGACGGCTGACTACTTGCCGAGGGCGGCGAGCCGACGAGCGGAGACCATCAGGGCCCGCGCGGTGATACCGTCTGCGCTTTCGACACGAGGTAGAGTTGCCGACACGCACCAGCACGGAGCCGTCGGTGCAGGCCCTCACGGGGCTGCACCTGTACCACGCGAAGTTGTCCAACAGCTCCATGCGGGTGCGGCTCCTGCTCGAAGAGAAGAGGCTCGCCTGGGCCAGCCACCTGCTCGACGCCACGAAGCAGGACAACCTGGCCGAGAGCTACCTGCGCATCAACCCGACCAGCCTCATCCCCGCCCTGGTCCACGACGGCGTGGTGGTTACCGAGTCCAGCGACATCCTCTACTACCTCGAGGAGCACTTTGCCGAGCCGCGGCTCGCTCCGGTGGAAGAAGGCGAGCGGGCCGAGATGCGCGAGTGGGTCGACCTGGCGGCGAGCAGCCACCCGACGACCCTGAAGCCCTGGATGTACGCCATCACCGGGACACTCACGAAGCGTCCCGAGGACATGGAGCGCTACCGCGAGCTGCAGTCCGATCCCGACCTGGTCGCCTTTCACCAGCGGTCCCTGGACGGCTTCTCGGACGAAGAGGTCGCCGACGCCGTGGAGCGCAACCACGCGATCCTCGCTCGGATGGAGGGCGGGCTGACGGAGGCCCCGTGGCTCGTGGGGGGTGTCTACGGACTGGCCGACATCGCGTGGTTCCCCAATGTGCTGCTGCTCGACCTGCTCGGCTTCCCGATGAGCGACTATCCGGCGGTCCGCCGATGGCTCGCGGTCGTCCGGTCACGTCCTGCCGCTGGCCGCGCGATCGGTTCGAGCCCGTTTCGGCTGCCGGGCTGGCTGCTCCGCCCCGTCATCCGCCTCCGGAAGGCCCTCCGAGGGTGATGAGGGGCTCGCCGACTTCGAGGTCTTGCCGAGGGGTGGTAGAAGTCGGTCCATGTCACTGAGCGATGAGGAGCTCCGAGAGCTCAAGGAAACGTTCGATCACTTCGACGCCGACAAGAACGGCGTGATCGACAAACACGAGTTCAGGACACTGCTGCGCACACTGGACCCGGGGTTCTCGGAGGACGATGTGCGCAGGGGTTTGAAGATCCTCGACGCCAACCAGAACGACGTGATCGACTGGGACGAGTTCGTGGGGTGGTGGGGCTCACGAGGATGACGCGTCGGGGCTCGGGTCCGCGTGGCTTGAGCTATTTTAGCTATTTTAGCTATACTGAGGGGTGCCCTGGACCCTTAGGGATCTCGAGAACCAACTGCTCATCGGCTCTACCCTGGTCGAGGGTTCGACGCTGACCGAGGACGGGGCCCGGGAGGTCCTCCAGGGCCGAACACTCGTCGGGCACTCGGTTCAAGAACATCGGGAGCTCCTCAACTACCGGATGGCCGCCGGATGGCTGATGAAGCAAGTCGAGGCGTCGCCGTTTCTGTCGGTGGACCTCGTGCTCGTCTTCCATCACCGGCTCCTCGACGGGCTGTCAGACGCCTCGGGGATGTTCAAGCGCTACCCAAACTACACGTACCTCTCGGATGGCACTCGCTTCGACTACGCGAAGCCGGCGGCCGTGGAGCCGGCCATGCGCGCATGGGTAGCGCACTTCAACGCCCCCGTGACCGACGCGACTCCCTCACGACAGGCGGCCGAGCTGTACTACGATTTTCAATGCATTCATCCCTTTGACGACGGGAACGGCCGCGTCGGGCGGGTGCTCCTGGCCTACTGGCTGCACTGGAAGGCAAACGCGTCCTGGTGCTTTCACGCGACCGACAAGCTGACCCATCTCTCGGCCCTCGAAGACGCAGCCGGAGGAAACCTGAAGCCGCTTGCGGAGTTTATTCGCGAACGCACGGAGGCCGACTCATGAAAAGGTACGCCCCCCTCGACGACGCTGCGGTTTCCGCCCTCCGAGCGGCTGTCACTCGCGGCGATTTTCCGGGTGTGAGCTTCGAGGTGGCGATGCAGGTCGCGCTCAGCGATGGCATCGTGCCCGAGGATGGCCTGCCGACGGGCTCCGTCATGGCTCTCGACGATTGGCTGCGTGATCGGACCCCTGTCGTGACCTTCACGACGACGGACCTGAAGAACCGAACCGGCGAGGTGCTCTCGCACGTTCGACACGGCCAGCGCGTGGTCCTCACGCGCCATGGCCGGCCGATCGCCGAGCTTCGACCGATTGCGTCTGTGGGTGAGGGACCACCCCTACTCGGCGAACGCGGCGCTTCTTCGTAGTTGCGGTGGAGCGGCCTCAACGCGTGGCGTCGGGGCCGAGGGCCTCGGCGCTGTCGATGAGCCGGATGAGCTCGCGGCGGTCGCCGTGGGGATCTCGGCCGATGGCGGTCTGAGCAAGGCGTCGGACCGAGTCGAAGGTGGCTGAGCCTCGGTGCTCGGAGCCCCGGAGGACCATGCCGAAGGCGGCGACGGCGGCGGAGAAGCGGAAGGTTGGCGAGAGCTCTCCGGAAGGAACGACGCGGTCGCGAACGCGACGACTCAGGAGGATGCTGGTCTCGCCGTCGGGCCGCTTGTAGCGGATCTTGGCGGTAGCGAGTTCGTCGCTCGCAGCCTCGGCCGATGGGGCGCGCTCACCCTGGTAGCGCAGGGGATCGATCGGGGGCCGGTCCACTGAGTTGGCGGCGTTCGGGGAGGTGGTGGAGGCGGGAACGAACTCATAAAGGGCGGTGACGCTGTGACCCGCTCCGATCTCTCCGGCATCGCGCGCGTCATCGTTGAACTCTTCGTCGCGGAGGCGTCGATTGTCATAGCCAATGAGCCGGTAGCTGGCGACCCGTTCCGGGTTGAACTCGAGCTGGAGCTTCACGTCCTTGGCGATGGTGACGAGGGTGCCCCCGGCGGTCCGTACCAGGACGCGGCGAGCCTCGGCGATGGTGTCGATGTAGGCGTAGTTCCCATTGCCGTGGTCAGCGAGGGTCTCCATGGTGTGGTCCTGGAGGTTGCCCGTCCCGAAGCCGAGGACGCTGAGGAAGACGCCGCTCTGCCTCTGCTCCTCGATGAGACGGGTCAGGTCGCCGTGGCTCGTCGTGCCGACGTTGAAGTCGCCGTCGGTGGCGAGGACCACGCGGTTGATGCCGCCGCGGATGAAGTGCTGGCGGGCGAGGTCGTACGCGAGTTGGATGCCCGCTCCTCCGTCGGTCGATCCACCGGCCTGGAGCCGGGCGAGGGCGTCGCGGATTGCGGGACGGGCCGTGCCGGGTGTCGAAGGCAATACGAGACCGGCAGCGCCTGCATAGACGACGATGGCGACGCGGTCGACGGGCCGGAGGTTGTCGACGAGGAGATTCATCGCCGAAAGCAGTAGAGGGAGCTTGTCGGCTGAGCCCATGGACCCCGAGACATCGAGCAAGAAGACGAGGTTGCGGGGCGGCACATCTGCTTGGTCGATGCGGCGGGCCTGGATCCCCACGTGCAGGAGGCGGCGCTCGGAGTTCCACGGACAGGGGCCGACCTCCGTATGAACGGAAAACGGAGCCGCACCGTGGGCCGGCGGAGCGTAGTCGTACTCGAAGTAGTTGATCATCTCTTCGATACGGACGGCGTCCGGGGGAGGCAGGCGCCCCTCGCTGAGGAAACGGCGGGTGTTCGAGTAGGAGGCGGTGTCCACGTCGATGGAGAAGGTCGACAGGGGATGCTCCGCCACCAGTCGCAGGCCCACCTCGTCGATGTGTTCGTAGGCCTCGCGCTCGAAGGGTGGTTCTGGATAGGCGCCCATGCTCCCCACGCCCAGACCGCCGCCGCCCCGGCCAGACCCAATGAGCCCCAGTCCGCCGAATCCGAAGTTCGAGCCGACTTGGTCGCCCATCAGCGCGCCGAGCGATGACATGGGATCGCGACCCAGCGCCGAGTCGCTGCCGAAGGGAGAAGTGGGGGCATTATGGGCGCCCCCCTGTGCTGCGAGCACGCCCAAGACGCCCGCGTTTGCTGCCTGTTCGCGGGCCATGGAGGGCTCTTCTTCCGCCAGGAGAGCTTCTGGTGGCAGCGCCACCGCCGAGTCGTCAAGTGTCTCGCCGGGATACAACTCGGTTCCCTGCAGCACCCGCGCGACCCGGGGCCGCTCCTCGGTCGGCACCCCTTCGGAGCCTTCC
>QMMC01000392.1 GCA_003647065.1 Deltaproteobacteria bacterium
CGCCTCGGGGACCGCCCCGAACGTCATCGCCGACCAGCGCGGAGATGGCCCGCAGCTGGCCCTGCGCCTTCGTGGGTCTGTGCCCCAGGGCATTCTCGGCGTGGGCTATCGGCGCCGCGTCGCCAACCCGATTCACTTCGCGGGCCATTGCATGGTCGAGGCTCTCCGCCGGGCCGGCCTCCGGGTCAGCGGTCGGGTGCGCATCGGCCCCACCCCTTCCGGGACGCCGCTCCTGACCTCGCGCACCTCGCCGCCCCTCGCCACCGTGATCCAAGCGATGGGCAAGGTGAGCGACAACTTCACCGCCGAGATGGTCATCAAGGTCCTCGGCGCCGAGCGCTCTCGCCCCGGAACCACCGCCCGGGGAGCCGAAGTCCTCCAAGAGGTCCTCCAGCGCGCAGGCGTCCCGCCGGGGCGCGCGACCCTCGTCAACGGCTCCGGGCTCTTTGATGGCAACCTCATCGCGGCGTCCCACGTCACGGCCCTCCTCCACCACGTTTACCAAACCCCGGGGGTCCGCTCCGAGTTCCTGGCATCCCTCGCCGTCGGAGGCCAGGAAGGCACCCTCCGCCGCCGCCTGCGCGATCTGCCCGCCCCGCGCATCGTCCGGGCCAAGACCGGCACCCTGAACGACGTAATCGCCCTCTCGGGCTACGTCCTCGGCCCCGAACCGGGCCAGGCCTACGCATTCAGCATCCTGATGAACGGCGTGCGCGGTCGCCAAGGGGCAGCCCGGCGCCTCGCCGACAACGTCGCCCGAGCCCTCGCCGAGCACCTCCACGACTGAACGGGGACGGTATAAACTTTCGAACTTTCGTCCGACGAAAGTTCGAAAGTTTATACCGTCCCCCAATACGCCCAATACGAAAAAGGCCGACCCGCGATGGGTCGGCCGTCTTCAGTCGATTCGAGCTACTGAGTCCTACTCTTTGATCTGCCTGCGAATCTTGCCGAGGGCCTGCTCTTGGAGCTGGCGGATGCGCTCGCGGGAGAGGTTGTACTTGTCGCCGATCTCCTTGAGGGTGAGCTCGTCCTCGTCGTCCAGACCGAAGCGCCAGCGCAGGATGCGGGCCTCCATCGGGGTGAGGGTCTCGAGGAGCCGCTGGACCTCTTCGCACCAACGCTGGTTGGCGAGGGTCTCGAAGGGGCTGAGGGTGTTCTCCTCTTCGAGGAAGTCGATGAACTTACGTCCGTCCTCGTCGTTGACCGGGCGGTCGAGGGAGAACGGGGTCTCGGCCCAGTAGCCCTTGATCTTCTCGAGCTTCTCGGCGGCGATGCCGGTCTCCTGCTCGAGCTCCTCGGAGGTGGGCTGGCGGCCGGTTCGCGTCGCGATGGCCTGGGTGGCCCGGGCGACTCGGTTGTAGGTGTCGAGCATGTGGACCGGGATGCGCACGGCGCGCCCCTTGTCCGCGAGGGCCCGGCTGATGGCGTGGCGAATCCACCAGGAGGCGTAGGTGCTGAAGCGGTAGCCGCGGTTGTGGTCGAAGCGCTCGACGGCCTTCATGAGGCCGATGTTGCCCTCCTGAATCAGGTCGATGAGGGGAAGACGACCGCGGTTGTAGCGCCGGGCAATCGAGACGACGAGGCGGAGGTTGGCCGCGACGAAACGATTCTTGGAGCCCTTCTGGGCATGATTGGCCCGACGCACGCGCGTTAGGTACCCGCGGAAGGCCTGGGTGACCCGAACCTCGGAGCCGATGATGTCGCACTCCTCCGCGTAGCGGCCGGCGATGCGCTGGACGGCGCGGTCCGAGTCCTGGACGTAGAGGCGGTCACTGTCGACAGCGCGCAGCCGGATGGAAGCGGCGGCGACGTTCTTGTCCCACTTGGTCTGGCCCCGCTTGGTGAGCTTGGCCTTCTTGGCCTGCTTGGCCATCTTCCGAAGCGTGACGAGCTCGGTGATGGGCTCTTCGATGTCGGCGAGATGGTCGTCGAGGATGCACGCGACCGTCTCGTAGACGGGGGGATAGGAGAGCATCGTCTCCCAGTAGGCGATCTCGAGGCGCTCGACCTCCTTGGCCGCCTCAACCTCTTCCTGAGGAGTCAGGACGCTGTGGGTCGCCATCTCCCGGAAATACCGGGACAGGGTCGAATCACCGCCGCCACCGTGACTTACCCGCTTGACCGGGGTCGCCGCCTTGGCCGCCGTCGTCGGTATCTTGCTCAGTTCGGTCTTCACTGCCGTTGCTCCACGCTTTGCCATCGATCCGCGCCTCCGGTTGCTCGTCTTTGCCTTGGGGTCGCTACTTGACTCATCGATTACGGCAGAACGTTTTATTTTGTTCCCCACTCGGGGGCTGTTGTTCCGTGCCGTGGTGCGAGACGTAGAAGCACGTACTGTGCCGCGCGAACTACCCCTACTCGAGGTCTTCGACGCTGCCTTGAGAGGGCTCTTGGCGCGCTTGGTGGCGACGCTGCTTGCGGGTTTTGGCGAAGGCATGGGGTTTAATATGTGTCCACGTTAAGGGTTGAACAGGGCTGGGGTGGTGCTATGGGCGAGAAAGACTGGAGCGAGGCGGTTTTTACACGAGATCACGGGGGGATAGGGATTGTTGGGGGTTTGTTGCGGAGGGCGTTCTGACAGGCGATCGGGGTCGGTTTCGAGGCACCGCGGGGCATCGTCGGCCGCCCTCGCGGCGTGCCCCGGGGGTCCCAGTGACGTCTCCGGCGAGGCCCGAGAGGTGCCCGGGAGTTGCGCAACGGTGGTGATGAGAGGTGGCTACGGGGGTGGCCAGATCAGTCAGGGTGCTGGCGGCTTCAGGCGCCACTTGGGGGTGGTTCGGCGACCCTTCGGACCGTCCGGAGGTTGGCGTGCAGATTTGACCCATGCCTGACATTCGTGTCGCGGTCCCCATCCGTTGCAGCGACCGTCTCCCTGACGTGCCGCCCGCATCGCGGGGTTCAAAATAGGGTCGGCGGCCATCTCTCACGTTTCCATCGCCCTGGCAAAAAGTCGGATTCGAATGCGTCTCGTCCACCCAAAGGCCATCTCGCGGCGCGAAGTAAGCGCGGCGCTGGTGAAGGCAAGGCGATCGAAGAGGGCTACCGCCCGCGCGAACCCGTAGACAGGGGCCCCCGGGTCAGCGACGGTGCGCCGTGTCCTCCATCATCGCGCGCGCGGCTCTCGCGCTTTCACGCGGATTGCCGCCCCTGCTGGCTCTCGCGCTGCCCTTCTTTGCCGCCTTGGCCTGCTTTGCCGGTTCGGTCGCCCTCGCCGACGCCCTGCCCCTCCGAGCCACCGGGCAGGTGGGCAAACCCGCCCGCACCTCGAACATTCGCGTTCGCGCCACCGATGAGGACGCCGTCGTCGAGGCTCGCCTCGGCTCCCGCAGGGTCGAGGCGACCCTCCCGGTGCCAGACGCGATCGACGCCAGCGTCGAGACCCACCGCCTCGCCGGTGGCCGGGCCCTGACCATCGTCCGGGTACGTAATGAAGCAGGACGCGAGGCCTTTGTCCTCATCGGCGCCCGGGGGGGCCGCCCGGAGGTCCTCTTCACCGGGCACCTCGATCTTCGCGGAGACCCCGGGGAACGGCGCCGAGATGTCATCGAGGTGCAGGACCGCACGGGGGACGGGGCCGCCGACATCATCGTCGGCGTCGAGCTCGAATCGACCCGGATATGCGGCCAGGACCGAACCCTTCTCAACCCCCGGGCCGTCGACCCGGGCACCGGAGCGCTGCGCCCGGTAGAGCTCCGGCGCCTGCCCGCCGATGGCGACGAGGTCGCCGTCGAGGCCGCATCGGCCAGCCCGGGCCCCGAAGGGCCACCGCTCCTCGGGGGCGTTTCCTTCTCCCAGGCCTCGAGCAGCGTCGGTGGCCCCGAAGACCCGGGCCTCGTCTCCCCGCCCTCGGGCCTCGGCGACGACGACCCCGCCACCCACTGGGCGGAGGGCCACGGCGGCGCAGGCCGCTGGGAGTTCGCCACGGCCCGCCTCGAAGGCCGGGGCGACCTGCGCGCCCTCGCGATCACCCTCGCGGCGGCGCCGATCGTCCGGCCTTCTCATCTGTGGCTGGTCGGGGACGCGGGCCCGAGGCTGCGCGTCACCATCCCACCGGCGGCCGCCGCGGGGGCCATCGTCTGGGTCGTGCCGCCCGAGTCGCTCTCGTGGCGGTGCTTGTCAGTCGTCCTCGACGACGCCGCTGAGGCGGGGGCCGTCGGCCTCGCCGGGGTCGCAGTCTATGGAGACCTCGACTTCGGCGACGGCCTCGGGCGCCTCGTCGAAGAGCTCGTCGCGGATGGACCCCGGGGCGCTCGGGCCGCCGAGGTGCTGTCTCGGGCAGGGGCTCCGGCCCGGGACGCGGTGATCGAAGCCTGGCCGACCTTGACCCCGACGGGCCGCCGCCGAGCGATCCGCGTGCTCTCCTCCCACACCGACCATCCGGCCGCCGTCGAGGCCCTCGCCGAGGCCGCGGCGGACCCCGACGGAGCGGTCCAGGACGCAGCGGTCGAGGCCCTCGTCGCCATCGGCCCCCGGGCTGTACCTGCCCTCGGACGCCTCGCCTCGGTTCCCACCGAGGGCGGCGACCGAGCCGCCGTCGCCCTCGTGGCCGTGGCACCGAATGACGCCCGGGCTCCCCTCCTCGCCGCCATCGACGCCGAGGGCGGGGCAGACCGGCCGGGGCTCCGGCGCGCCCTGCGCTCAGCCTACCGGGAGACCAACGGCGAAGATCGCGAGCGATACGCCGAGTGGGCGCGGGGGGCCGCCCCGGGGCCCGCCGCCGCCGCGGCCCTGGCCCTGGCGAAGGCAGGAGACGTCGGTGCCTCCATCGCGGCGTCCCTCGTGGCCCGCGGTATCACGAACGCGACACGATTCGAGGACGTCTATCGCCTCGTCACCGCCGCCTATCATCTGCCCTCGGACCCCGCCGTCGATGCGTGGCTCCGAGGCCTCGTCGCCGACTCGGACGCCTGGATGCTGCGCAGCCAGAGCATGCTCGCCCTCGGGGCCCGGCGTTCTCCGAGGTTGCGCGAGGCCGCCCGAGGAGCCCTCGAAGATGCGTACCCACGGGTGCGCCTCGCCGCGGCGATCGTCGTTGCCGGGCAGGAAGGCACCCTCCGGGCGGTGTCCACCCTGGCCCGCCGCGACCCCTGGCCCATGGTCCGGGCTGGGGCCACCGAGGCCCTCGCCGAAGCGTCTGGGGCCCTGCCGGTCCTCCGGGCAGCGGCCGGAGACCGTTCGAAGCGCGTCCGGGCCGCCGCCGTTCGGGCCCTCACGACGCGGCGAGAGCGCAGCGCAGCCGATGTGGTAGCCGGGCGCCTCGAAGATGCGGACGAGTGGCCCATGGTCATCGAGGCCGCGATCGCCTACGCCAGCGAGCTCTGTGTACCGGCCCTCGTCGATCCCCTGGTCACGGTCCTCCGGCGAGGGCTCCGGCCCGATGCCTGGGCCCCCGACATCGATTCGGCGGTTCTGGCGATAGGAGCCCTCCGGGACCTCGGCGGCCCCGACGCCGCGGCCGCGATCCGGAGCGCTACTTCGGAAAGGGCTCCGGGGCCCATCCGGGCCGCCGCGGTTCGGGCCCAAGAGCAGCTGGAGAGCCCAGATTCCCACGGGAACCAAGGCAGATGTACGGCCTCCCCGGCAGACTGAAAGAGGTCAATTTCGGGACTTCTCGCGGCGCCATCTGCCATGGTACGTTCCGACCGCCCAAACGGGGGCAAGGACGGGGAACTACTCGATGAATCGCTCGGTTCGCGCGCTGCTCATGCTGTCGCTCATCACAGCCTTTTTCGGATGCACTCCGGAGGCCGCGGAGGATCTCGTCATCGAGAGGCTCCCTGATGTGGAGGCCAATCTCCCGGCGGTGCCGGTTTTGCCGCCGCCACCGCACCCGGTGCAGTACTCGGATTCGAGCTACAGCGTCTACGGGGTACGGCATCGCTTGGCGAACACCGTCAACACCGAGCTCGATGTGACGGGCTACATCGTCGCCGTCTACGTCCCCCCGGAATGCCCCGACGAGGACAACTGCCCCCCGGCGACCGCTCCCCACATGTTGATCGCCGACGTCGCCGGCGAAGAAGACAACACCAAGCGACTGACCGTCGTGGGCTACGCCGAAAACCAGACTCAGATCGACGAGGCAGTCGAGGCCGCTGAGCGCGGCCATCCCATCGAGATCGACCCGGAGACCGGCCAGCTTCCGATCCCGACCGACTTCAACGTCGGCGCCAAGGTCAAGGTCCGCGGCCGCTTCGCGCGTATCAGCGGCAGCGGCTTCAACATCTCGAACGGTCTGCTCGAGTTCCGGGGACATGAGACCCTGGAGCCCGCCCCCAGCACCGAAGAGTGATCACTGGCGCCCACTCACGCCATTCGCCGGCTTTCGTCCTCGGGGCCTCGGTCGACGTACATTGGGTACGCCTCGGTCGGCCCCTGTGGGCGCGCTCGGCGACTGACGCAAGTGAACGCCAGTGGCGGCCCACTCACCTCAGAGTAGTCCGCCTTGAGTTTCGCTGACTGGCTCGCCGCCGAGGGGGCCCATAACGACCTGGTGTCGTGGGTTCGTGCGTCGGGCGGTGACGTCGGCGCCGTCTGGGATGCGTGCCCCCGGGGAGACTGGCTCCTGGCCATGGCCGCGAGGCTCGGCGCCGAGCCCCGGGCCCTCGTCCTGGCAGCGAGCGCCGCAGCGCGGACGGCGTTCGAGCTGCTCCCCGACGAAGAATCACGCCCTGCGGCGGCCTTGGTCGCGCTCGAGGCCGCGGTGCGCGCCGCGGACGCAACAAACACCGATGCCGGCGGCCCCGAGCCCGAGGGCCGGGCCTCCGAAGAACTGCAGGCCCACCGGGCCGCGGTCGAGGCCATGGCGGCGAGCGCCCCGGACCCGACGGTGAACGTCATCGCCGAGGCGGTCCTCGCCGCTATCACCTCCCTCGAAGAGCCCGGTGCCGCCGCCGGTGCCGCCGCCCTCGCCGCCCAGGCTTCCGTCTTCGACGCAGGGGACTGCGCGATGATGGCGGCCCTCGGCTACGCCCAAGAGATGTCGGCCAAGGCGGTCCGCGGCCACCTCGAAGCGACGTGGGCCGTCAGTGCCCTCGAGCGCATTCAGGGCGAGTAGGTCAAAAACGCTTCGACCGCCGCGGCCGGGACCAGGAAGGTCGCGTCGAGATCTTCGCGCCAGACGTAGACCGATGGGGCCGCCGGGGCCTCATCCGCAGAATCGGGGTCTTGTGGGGCTTCGGAGATATCTTCGGGACCGATGGCGATGGTGTAGCGAGCCGGCGCCGGGGCGCTGGCCGTCCGGGTCACGGTGACGCGGACGCGGGGCGCCGCCGCCCCAGCGAGGGCCCTCGCGGCGGGGCCGTAGCCGACGACCCGAGTGGCCCGGATCACGGCGACGCGGTCCGCCAGCTCCCGGGTTCGTTCGACGTCCGGCGTCCCGCCGTCTTCCGTGTGCCAGCCATCGTCGGCCTTCGTGAGCGCCACGACGGCGCCGTCCCGCTCGACGGTGATGCCGGCGAGCAGATCGAGCTCGGAGCTCATCAACCCGCGACCGACGAGGCTCGCCCCGAGGGCGTCGGCGACCGCCGTGGTGACGACGAAGACCACGTCGTCGTCGCCGAAGCTGGCGAAGGCCCCGTCGTCGGTCGCGGCACCGATACGCAGGGTGTACTCCCGCTCGGCGGCGCGTTCGTCTTGGCCGTCTTCTGGGCCGTCTTC
>QMMC01000393.1 GCA_003647065.1 Deltaproteobacteria bacterium
CCCGGCAGTCGAGGGGTTCACCGCGAGTCAGGAGCCCCTAGTATTCCTCGCGCCGACCGCGCACCTCGTCGTTCAGCTTATAGGGGTCCTGGATGAGGTCCTCGAAGCCCTCGCAATGCTCCGGCGGGAAGCGGTTGAGCCAGATGTGCATGCCGGGCTCGCGGGAGTGGGCGAACGCCTTCTGCAATGATGGCGCGGCCTCGGCGAGGTCGTAGAAGAGCGTATTTTGCCCCTCTCTCCAGGCCCGCCCGAAGGGGATGACGTGCAAGAGGTCGTACTCGCGGACGCCCATGGCGACGAAGGTCTCGATGATCTCCGGCAGCACCTTCACATTGCCGCGGTTCACGCAGACGTCGATGTTGACGATGACTCGGCCGTCCGCGAGGGCGTGGCGCAGCCCTTCGACCTCTTCGTCGAAGGCCCCCTTCACGCCGACCAGGGCGTCGTGGATGCGAGCGTTGGGCCCGTGGATCGAAAACGTAATCTCGCCGAGGCCAGCGTCGATGGCGCGGATGATGAACTCCCGATACCGGAACATCCGGCCGTTGGTCACGGTCTGCACCTTCGCATAGCCGGCAAGGCGCCCGAGCTTCACGAAGTCGACGAAGCGCGGGTGGATCGTTGGCTCCCCCCCCGACAGAATGAGCCGCGTCGCGCCCTTTCGCCGTCCGTCGAGGATCTGCGCCTTCACCTCTTCGGGGTCGCGCATCTCACCGTCATGGGTGTCGGAGTCGAGACAGAAGATGCAGCGGTCGTTGCACTCGTAGGTCAGCCGAACCCAGTTGCGCTTGTCGTGGGCCGCCTCCTCGTGCTCAGTCAGGCGGTCGGCGTCGACGCCATCTTGGCGGGCTTCTTCGGTGAGCATCGGGGGGTGAGCTTACGCCAGGCCCAGGGGATCCCGAATACAATCTCGCCGTACACGCGCGGCAGGTCCCAAGACCCGCTATGATGGTCGGGCCATGGCGCGCGTGCTCGTCGTCCATCCGCCGGTCTCGTTAGCGCCGGACTTCATCGACTATCCGTATTTCGCGGACCTCGGCGCGGTCCAGCTCGCAGCGGTGCTGCGTGATGCGGGGCACGCCGTCACCCTCGTCGATGCCTACGCCCTCCCGACCTCGGGGCTCGTTCCCCGGGACGACGGCCGGCTGCTCCTCGGAGCCCCCGGGGCCGACGTCATCGAGCATTGCCAGCGCGCCCTACGGGCTTCAGGTGGCGCCGCCCCGGACTTGGTCGTCTGCGCCTACACGCCGTTTCACCGCCCTCCGCACCGGGACCCGGTCCTCGCCGAGGTACTCACGGGCTTGCAAGAGCTCGGCGCCCCGGTGCTCCTCGCCGATTGTTACCAGTCGGGGCAGCACTACATCGAAGCCGACGGCGACGTCGTCCTCGCCGCCTATCCCGAGGTCATCGGGTGGCTCAAGTACGAGGCGGAGCAAACGCTCCTCGAGCTCCTCGAAGACGGGTCCTACGCCGGGGTGCACCGGGGACAGGCACCGGTCCTCGACGACCTGCCCTTCCCGGCCTGGGATCTAGTCGACCTCGAAGCCCACGATGCCTTCCGGGGCCGCGTTACCCAAAGACTCGGGCGCGGCGCCTGGAGCTTCCCCATCGACGGTCGGACGCTCCCCTTGGTCACCTCTCGAGGCTGCCCGTTCAAGTGCGTGCACTGTTCGAGCAACCCGGACCGCCGGGACGGAGAGCCCAAGACACAAAGGCGGTACTCGGCAGCGCGCCTCGGCGAATACATCCGCACCCTCGCGAAGGACCACGGCGCCACCCGCCTCGCGGCCCTCGACGAGCTGATCAACGTCAAGCCCAGCCACTTCGATACGTTCATCGAACACTCCCTCGAACACAGTCTCGCCTTCGACGTACCCAACGGCATGCGCGCCGACTACCTCTCGCCGCGTCACTTCGCGCGCATGCGCGGCCATGTCACCACCGTGAGCGTCAGCGCCGAGAGCGGCGCCCAAAGGGTGGTCTCCGAGGTGGTCAACAAGCAGCTCGACCTCGGCGAGATCGAGCGCGTCGCCGAGGCCGCCCACCGGGCCGCTGTGCCCCTGATGATCCACTGGATCATCGGCATGCCCGGAGAGAGCGCCGAGGAGATCAACGAGACCCTCGAGCGGGCCCTCGACCTCTGGGACCGCTTTCATGCTTTCCCCGCCGTGCAATTCGCGACCCCGTTGCCTGGGACCGGCCTCGCGAGGGGCCGCGCCCTCCCCGTCGTCGACGACTGGGGCCCCCACTTCCAGAAGTCCCCGGCCCAGCCCGGGGCCGCGGTCGATGGCGCCACCCTCGAGCGCTTCAAGGCCACCTTCGACGAGCGCCTCTCCGCGTCGACGGGCCCCCAGAAGCTCATCGTCAACGTGACCTACGCCTGCAACAACCACTGCCCCTTCTGCGCTGTCGGGACGCGCACGATGGTCGACGGTCACCCGACCCGGCAACGCGAACACCTCGCGAAGTACCGCCGCCACGGGGTACGCATGGTCGACTTCGACGGCGGCGAGCCGACCCTGAACCCCGAGCTGATCCCCCTCATCCGCTACGCGCGAAAACTCGGTTACGACCGAATCAACGTCACCACCAACGGCCGCCTCACGGTGTACGAGGAGTACGCCGAAAAGCTCGTCCGCTCTGGCCTGACGACGCTGCTTTTCAGCGTGCACGGCCCCGACGCCAAGACCCACGCCCAACAGACCGGCGTCGCCGAAGCCTTCGAGCAAACAATCGGGGGCATCGAGAACTGCCTCCGCCTCGCACCCGAGGGCGTCGACCTCGGCATGAACATCACCATCACCAAGGGCAATCACGAGCTCTTGCCCGAGGTGACCCAGCTCGCGTGGGACCTGGGCCTCCGGTGGCTCAACATTCAGTTTTTGACGCCCTTCGGCCGGGCGACCAAGTGGGTCGCCCCGGACACCCACCACGCCGCAGAAATCGCGATGGGGGTCATCGACGAATGGCGCGGGCGCATGAAGCTCGAGGTCATCAACCTGCCCTTCTGCTTCATGCCCGGCTACGAAGCCCACATGGCCGGCGACCTCAACAAGCTCTCGCGCCACATGATCTTCGTGAACAACGAGACGGTGAACCTCGCCGACTACCTCGGAGAACGACGCACCCACCGCCCCGAGTGCGCGCCCTGCCCGCACCGGTGCTTCTGCGGCGGCTTCTACGACCTCGAGAGTTCGCCCGAGCCGCCGTGGTTGGTGAGCGCCGACTCCCTGGTCCGGCCCGTCTCCCCGGACCTCGACGTCCGCTGAGACTACTCGACGGTCAGGATGTAGGCGCCCATGGCGCCACCGAAACCGAAGACCTGAAAGAAGTTCCCGGCGGCTACGGTCAGCTCTTCGGTATTGCCTTGGCCGTTGCTCATGCCCACCTCGGCCCCGCTCGCGTCGAGGGCGACCAGGTCGAGGTCTCCCTCGCCGTGCTCGAACTCGATGCGTACCGTCCGGGTGCTGCTCCCGGTCACCCGGTACATGTCCGCAAACTCGCAGATGCGGCCGTCGATGGAGCCGGTCTCGATGCCGTGGGCGGTCTCCATGGTGTTGATCATGCCGAGGTCGTCGCAGCCCACGTCGGGGAGCGAGCGTCCGGTGCGAAAGCGCCACCGGTAGGTCGTGGGCGCCCCGCCAACGGTCGCGTTCATGGTGACCTCGTAGAGGGCCGTCTCGAGGCTCGTGCCGGGAGCCGGGACGAAGGCGATGTGGTCGTCCATGTATCCCATCTGCTCGTGGGGGGTCGGGCCTCCGTCCCAGTAGGTCGCGAAGAGAGGGATCTCCGCGCCGGTCTCGACGTTGCGGTAGGTCCCCGAGGCGTCGCGGATGTCGCCCATGCCGTGAAGGCCGAGGGTGGGGATGGCGGCGCTCGCGGGGCAGCTGCCGCCGCCGAGGGGATCGGCCACCGTCGGACACGGCGACTCGTTGCCGCCGAACTGCCGGGCCGTGCCGACGATGTCTCCGGGAGGCCAGAGGATGGGGTGCGGGGCGGGGGTGCCGTTGACGGTGCCCTGGCGGTAGAGGATGCAGGCCCAGCCTTGCTCGCGACCGCCGATGGTGGCGGTCTGGTAGTCGATGCCGACTCGCTCGAGGCCGGGGTGAATGAGCGGCAGGCGGTGGTAGAGGGTATCCATCCACCCGTCGACGGCCTGGGCGATGTCGGCCTGGCCGAGGGAGAGCACCGAGTCGATGCCCGCTTCGTTGCCCTCTTCGGAGGCGTAGGGGCGCGAGAGGTCTTCGCGGTGGCCGAGCTGCGGTGCGCCGAGCTCCTGGGAGAGCTGCACGAGGTAGCTGTTGTGAAGAGCACAGCCAGCGCTGAGGGCCGGGTCGTGCTCGACCGGGTCGAGGCCGACGGAGGCGCGATACCAGTTCAGGCGCGCGAGGCCATCGACGTGCACGTCACCGATTTGGGCAGGACGCGACGGAAAGGTACACGCCTGGCGCTGGTCGGCGTTGGCGACCGACGGGCAGTTGTCGCTGTCGTTGGAGACACCGTCGCCGTCGATGTCATCGGGCGTCGACGGACCGTGCTCGGCGTCGGGGATGCCGACCGGCGCGAGGGGCCCCGGGGTACGGTCGTCGTCGCCGGCGCAGGCGCCGAGGGTGAGGACGAGGCCGAGGACGAAGAGAGCGACCAAGGATGAAGCGAAGAAGCGAGGCAGAGCGTGGGGGGACTGCATGGGACGCAGGCTAGCAAGGTTATGGCGAGGCGGTAGGGATATGGCCGGGTTGTTCGTTTGGCGAGACGAGCAGGGCACACGAGGATGTCCGGGTTCGAGCCGCCGACTGGATTCGAGACTGATTCGTCGCAACCGCGGTTGGGTGGCCGTACTTCGAATTGTGCAGACCAGGCTGTCACGGTCTGTTCAGGTCGGCGTTCCGCCCAGGAGTTCCGCGAAGCGGTTGAGCAGGCCAGGGGCGTACTCCGCGAGGTACGCCGCGACCGTGCCTTCGTCGAGACCTCCGCCGAGGAGGCGCGTTACGTCTGCGCGATCCTGGGGACGGTTCGCCGACAGCTTCATCAGCACGAGCGCTTCGGGAGCGATAACGTGCACTTCTCCTGGATTGGGGATCGCGAGTTGGCCTGCAAGGCAGGGGAAGGCGTCGGGGACGGCGAGCAGGTCGACGACGCCCATCTCGATCCTGTCTTTCAACTCCGGCCGGTAGACCAAGAGGGGAGACGTCGTCTCGAAGGCCTCTGGCCCGACGAGGTAGTCCACGTCCTTCGTCGAGCGTGGGAAGCCGTTCAGACCCACCGCCAGCCCGCCGACGAGGGCATGAGGAATCGCGAGGCGAGACAGGAGTTCCCCCACCTCGATCGCGTCCTCGATGACCTCCGGGGCGACCACGGCGCTCAACTCATGGAAGCGGCTCGTTGACCCTTTCGTCATGCAGCCGGCTCATCCGCGCTCTTGCCCACGATGGCCTTCGTGCCGTCGTCGTATTCAACGGAGATGAGGTCGCGACGCAGTCGCTCCGGGGTCAGTGCGGCCTGGGCTCGAATTCGCTTTCGCAATCCGGGTTCGACTCGATGGGTGGTCGGCTTGGCAGCAGGCACGGGGCCCAACCGCTGCGCCCCGTTCGGCCGAACCCAGTAGCGCCCAGGGTGCTGCTCGATGCCGTCAGCGCTCGACGCGGACTGGGCCAAATCGTAGCGGCCCTGGAGGTCGATGAACCACCGCGGCGGCACGCCAAAGAACGCCCCAAGACGCACCGCTGTGTCGGCTGTGATTGCACGTTTGCCGCGGATGATTTGGGAGATTCGGGTCTGACGGACGCCGATGCTCTTGGCTAGCCGATAGGGGGTGATGCCCAAAGGATCGAGGAAACGCTCCTTCAGAGTCTTGCCCGGGTGATCCACACCAACACCGTGTCGCGGAGCGATACTATCGTCAAGAGATACCATTTCGAACTGAGGTCAGAGCTCGATATCTCGGCACAGGGGCCGAGACGGGGCAGGTTGCCTGTTGAGGTCGAGGGCCGGGGCGAAAAGCCCGGCTGGTTGGGTTTTTCTGAGGGGCAGCCGGGGTGATACGCTGCGCCGTCTACTGCTTGACGGGGGAAATCGTGCGTTTTTCAAGCATCGTTGTCGGTGCGTCGTTGGTGTGCATCGTCGCCTGCACGGGCGGCGGAGCCGATGAGTACTTGGCCAGCTATGACCGGGTGGTCCACGAGACCTGCACCTGCGCCGAAGAGGTGGGCACGGATCCTTATGACGAATGCGTGGCGGCCGCGACCGCCTGGAGCGAGAGCCGCCGGGCGTGCCTGCGCATGGCGTCGGATCACTACCCCGACGAAATCGACCCCACTCTCGAGTGTCAGGCCGCAGCGTTCGATCATTCCGTCGAATGCATCCGCGACCTCGGCTGCACGTCGGCCGCCTTCGACTCCTGTGCGAATCTCGAGGACCGGCTCGCAGCATGCCCAGACTTCCCCGATATCGTGGACGCGGACCTCGACGCCTGTTTCGACGGCGGCTGAGTTTTTGGACGAACGATTGGTAGGGCGTGCGCCGAATGGCGCGCAGCGCCTCGGCGCAGGCCGAGGGTCGGCCCGCAACAGCTAATCTCTGCCGCTGGCAAGGATGGATGACACGTCCCTCCAATGGAGGAACGCTGGCTCGGAGGTGCCGCGGAGGTACGCCTCGAACACCTCGATAACCTGATCGATCGTGAACCACTCATCCCTTCGGAGTTGCACCCGGCCCGCGGAGAACGAGAGTTCGGTTCCGTCTTCAAACCGAACGATTGGGCTGTCGAGATACCCTCGGAAGAGCTTGCTCTCGGACGGCAAGTGCTTCTCGAGTAGGCATCCGATGCCACCACCGGCGACCTGAAGAAACGCTCCGTCCTCACGAGTCAGCGAGGCGAACGAGGATCGGCCGGAGCTTCTCAGTCTCCGGAGTTCTCGGCTTATCCTCTTGGGTGATGGCCCGGAGAGGGGCGCAGCACCCTCGCGCTCCAGAATCATGCCGACTTCCTCATGGCTCGAACGAACCGAGGGTACGGCGTATGCCGTATGGCGCCCAGTGCCGGCGTGGACTCAGGGTGCCGCGTCGTTCAGCAAAGGGCGGGGTGGCCGGGCGCCGGTGGTGGTCGAGGTCAGAGGCGGCGGCGGATACAGAAAGCCGGTTCGCGTCATAAATAATTGAATAAACGGAGCCGTTCGAGGGGGTTCACGGTCGTCCGAGTTCCCGTGAACGGCAGTTCGCGGGGGCCTTGCCGGGAGATGCCACTTTTCCTGCGAATTTGCATGGCACGGATGTTGGTTAGGCATCGGTCATGACGTCGCTCATCCAACGCCTCTCGATCTCGTTGCTGCTCCTCGCTCCGCTCACCGCAGGCTGCGGAGGCGTGATGCTGCGCACAGGGAGCCCGACGTTCCGGGCGGGGGTGCGCATCGGCGGGACGGTCAACGCCCAGGACACGGCGAGCGTCGCGGGCGATGCATACGCTTCAGCGACGGGCATCGCGACGGCGACGGCGACAGCGACGGATACAGCGACGGTGGCCGGCAGCGCGCCGAGCGCGCACGGTAGCCACGGCGGCGGCGCGGTGGTGGTCGTGGACCACGGTGAAGCGGGCGGCCATCAGGTCGTCGAGGCGTCGAACGGCGACGGTCACATCGCGGACGTCGGTGGGGGCGTCGTGGTCGG
>QMMC01000394.1 GCA_003647065.1 Deltaproteobacteria bacterium
CGAAGAGCGCGATTGGTCGACGGTCGTCCTCGACGAGGCTCAGCACATCAAGAACCCCAGCAGCCAGGTCGCCCAGGCAGCTTGCAAGCTCCCCGCCCGCTTCCGAATCGCGCTCACGGGTACGCCCATCGAGAACCGCCTCGAAGACCTCTGGAGTCAACTTCACTTTCTGAACCCTGGTCTCCTCGGTGGCCTCTCGGACTTCCGCGAACGCTACGCCCGGCCCATCGCCGACGGCGACGCCGAGGTCACCGCGAGGTTGCGTCAACGAGTCCGCCCCTTCGTCACCCGCCGACTGAAGCGTGAGGTCGAGAGCGAGCTACCGGCCCGCACCGACGTGATTCTTCACTGCACCCTCAGCGAAGAAGAACGTGCCGCCTACGACGCGGTCCGTGCCGCGACCCGCGAAGAGGTCGTGCGCCAGCTCGCCAAGGGCCAGGGGGTCCTCCAAGCCCTCGAGGCACTCCTGCGCTTGCGCCAGGCGGCGTGCCACACGGGGCTGCTCCCGGGCCACGAGGCGCCCACGTCTTCGAAGGTCTCGCTCCTCCTCGAGACCCTCGAAGGGGCCCTCGCCGAGGGGCACCGGGCCCTCGTCTTCTCCCAGTGGACCTCGCTCCTCGACCGGGTCGAGCCCCACCTCGAGGCTGCTTCCATCGAGTTCAGCAGGCTCGACGGAAGCACCCGGAACCGCGGCGACGTGGTGCGCAACTTCCAGTCGGACGACGGCCCTCCGGTGATGCTCATCTCCCTCAAGGCCGGCGGGACGGGGCTGACTTTGACCCGCGCGGACCACGTCTTTCTCCTCGATCCATGGTGGAACCCGGCGGTTGAAGACCAGGCTGCGGACCGCATTCACCGCATCGGCCAAGAGCACCCGGTCCTCGTGCACCGCCTCGTGGCCGAGAACACCGTCGAAGAGAGCCTGCTTCGGCTCCAAGAGCGTAAGCGCACCCTGAGTTCGTCCGTCCTCGACGGGGGCGACGGCGGTGGAGGCCCCACGGGACTCACCCGAGAGGATCTGATCGAGCTGCTCTCTTGACCCGCTCGGGCCTCTTCGAGGGGCTCGTCGCCACGGCCCCCGTCATCATGACCGGCGGCTCGACCTACGAGCGCTTCCGACGGCGGACCGACGTCGTTTCAGACCCCCAGATCGCCCACGCGGCCCTCGTCTATGACGAAGCCGGTGCCTCTCTCCTCGCCTCGGCAACGAAGGAGTACATCGACGTCGCCCAGACCGCGGGGCTGCCGATGCTCGTCGGCACGCCGACCTGGCGGGCGAGTCACGGCCGCGTCGAGCGCTCTGCCTTCCGAGGACGCAGAGTCAACCAGGACTGCGTCGCCTTCAGCCGGAGCATCGTCGACGAGTACCGGGCCGACGACGGATCGCCCATCGTCATCGGCGGAAGCCTCGGCCCCGCTGGGGATGCCTACCGCCCCGACGAAGGGCTCGGCATCGCAGAAGCCGAGCGCCTGCACTCGGTGCAGGCCGAGGCTTTGGCCGAAGGAGGCGTCGACCTGCTGATGTCGATGACTCACCCCGCCATCGACGAAGCCCGGGGCATGGCCCGAGCCCTCGAAGCCACGGCCCTGCCGTACGTAATCAGCTTCGTCGTTCGCGAAGCGGGCACCCTCCTCGACGGCACTCCCCTCGACGAGGCCATGGACCGCATCGACCAAGAGACGCGCCGGGCGCCGGTCGGCTACTTCATCAACTGCGTGCATCCCACCATCCTCGAAGGGGCGCTCACTCGGAGCGCGCCGTTGGCCACCGAACGGCTCCTGGGCTTCCGAGCCAACACCGCAGCCAAGAGCCCGGAAGAGCTCGACCGCGCCGAGGAGCTCATCACGGGCACGCCCGAGGTCCTCGCGGGCGAATTGGCGACGCTCCACCAAACACGAGGCCTGAAAATCCTCGGAGGCTGCTGCGGAACCAGCACGGAGCACATGGAGGCCCTCGCGGAGAGCCTCACTAACTCGTGAGCATGCTCACGCCACCCCGACCGCCAGTTGCCGTGGTTTTCTGGGCGGCTTAGGCTCCCGCCTCTTTAGCGGAGGCTTTGATGAAGCGGGCGGCGATATTGGGAGTGGGGCACTACGTGCCGTCGCGGGTCGTGACCAACGACGACCTCGCCAAGTTGTTCGATACGAGCGACGAGTGGATCCGTCAGCGCACGGGTATCCAGGAACGGCGCTACATCGAACACGACGGCATCGGGTCGAGCGACCTGGCCGTGCCGGCGGTGCAGGCCGCCTGCGAGAACGCGGGCATCGACGTGAAGGACATCGACGCGATCATCTTCGCCACGCTCTCGCCCGATCACGTCTTCCCGGGGAGCGGCTGCTTCCTTCAAGACAAGCTGGGCATCCCCTGCGTCCCCGCGATGGACATCCGCAACCAGTGCAGCGGATTCCTCTACGGACTCAAGGTCGCGGACGCGTGGGTTCAGACGGGCATGTACCAGCGGGTCGCGGTAGTCGGCGCCGAGGTTCACTCGACCGGAATCGAGTTCGCAGACCGGGGACGCGACGTGACCGTGCTCTTCGGTGACGGCGCGGCGTGCGCCATCGTCGGCCCAACCGAGCGCGAGGACCGGGGCATCATCGACATCGAGGTGCACGCCGACGGCAGCGGCGCGAAGCTCCTGTGGATCGAGGCCGCGGACAGCACCCAAACACCGCGCATGCAGCAGCGCATGATCGACGAGGGCACGATCTGGCCATCGATGAACGGCAAGCAAGTCTTCCGGTGGGCCACCGACAAGATGCCCGAGGTCGCGAGATCCGTGATGCAGCGCAACGGCGTGACCAACGACGACATCAAGCTCCTGGTCCCGCATCAGGCAAACATGCGCATCAACGAGTTCGTGGCGAAGAAGCTCGAGCTCCCGGCCGACAAGGTCGTGCACAACATTCAGAAGTACGGAAACACCACCGCCGCCTCCATCCCCCTGGCCCTCAGCGAGGCCATGGCCGAGGGCCGCTGCGGCGACGGTGACCTGATCCTCTTCGCAGCTTTTGGTTCTGGATTTACTTGGGGCGCCGGGCTCGTTCGCCTGGGCTCCTGAAGCGCGAAGCGCGCAAGAAAAACGAGAGAGAAGTCATGAGCAAGCTCAACGAATACCTCGCCAAGGCGAAAATCAGCAGCAAGCAGGTGCTCGCCGCGTCGAAGCGCATCGAGGGTCTGAAGGACGAGGACCGGGCCATCCGCCTCGCGCGCAAGCAGGTCGCCGGCGGCAAGCCCACCGACGCCCAGAAGGAGCTCGCCACCAAGAAGGTTCGGTCGGGGCGCAAGGTCTCGAACGCGACCCTCGAGAAGGCCCTCGCCGGCGGCACGATCTCCAAGCAGGCCAAGAGGCGCGTCGCCCGCGCCGTCAGCGCCCTGCTCACGCAGAAGAAGAAGGGCGAGGCGGCCGTCACCGACCTCTTCTAGTCCCAATGCCGTTCACTCACGCCATTCGCCGGCTTACGTCCTCGGAGCCGACCTCGAAATACCTTTGGTATTCCTTCGGTCGGCCCCTGCGGGCGCGCTCGGCGACTGACGCAATTGAACGGCATTGCTTTTAGTCTCGTGGCGAAATCGCGCACGCCCGAAGACCCGCCACCGAAGCCCACCGTCCGCGACCGGGTGGCTGTCGTAGCGAATGGCAACGCCAAGCACGTGACTGACGATCTGGTCGATGTCCTCGACCAGATCGTCCAGTCTGGCGACTTGTTCGTATCGCGAACTCTCGAAGAGGGTCGTGAGATCGCAGAGACGATCTCGGAGCGAGGCTACCCGACGGTGCTCACCGCCGGCGGTGATGGGACCTTCGTCCAGATGGTCACCTGGATCACCGCCGCCTCGAAGCGTGAAGGGCGGCAGCCTCCGCGCTTCGGCCTCCTGCGCCTCGGCACCGGCAACGCCCTCGCATGGGTCCTCGGAGCCGAGAACCCCAAGGGACGCGGCGCCGTGGCGGACCTCGCCCGCCTGCGCACCACCGCCGGGAGCGGCACCCTCCGGCTCCTCGAGGTCGAGGATATTCTCACTCCCTTCGCGGGACTCGGCATCGACGCCATCACCCTGTCTCTCTACAACGACACCCGCGATCGAATGCGCCGGGTGCCAATCCTCGAGCGCTTTGCGAGCGGAGGCCTCGCCTACGCCATCGCCATCGGCGGCCGGGCGATGCCCGACTACCTGACCCGCGGTCACCCCTACGTCCGGGTCATCAACGAGGGGGCCCCGGCGATCCGCCTCGGCGTCGACGGACAGCCGGTAGGCCCCGAGGTGCAGAAGGGCGATCTTCTCTATGAGGGCCCATCCCGGATGGTCGCCATGTCGACCATCCCGTACTGGGGCTTTGGCGCTCGTATCTTCCCGTTCGCCGGAGAACGAGAAGATCGCTTCAACCTGCGCGTGGCCGACGTCGGAACCCTCGACGTCGCGCTCAATTTTCGCCAGCTCTGGAAGGGCACCTACCGCAGCGACAAGGTCCACGACTTCCTCGTCGAGGAAGCCTCCATCCACTATGACGAGCCTCTCGAGCTCCAGATCGGCGGAGATCCCGTGGGAAAACGGCGCTACGTGAAGGTGCGCCTCGCCCCAGAGCCCATCGCCGTCGTCGACTACTACGCTCCCCCGGGACTATGACAGTGAGGGCGCGAATTCGTTGACCCCGTAGGGCGCTCTTCGTTACGATGACCGTTCCGTAAGTGCGGCATAAAACAGGGAAATTGATGCTCAAGCAGCCTTCTCACTGGGCGATCGCGGTACTTGTGGGGGGCCTCGGCCTCGCCACCGCCACCACAGCCCTAGCCGGTACGATCTCCGGGTCCCTCGCGCTCCCCACCAACTACGCCCCCCCCGCCCGAGAGGCGGGCCCGGCCGCGTTCTACTGGCAAGAGTGGAACGGCTTCCTCGACCCGCGTCCAGAGCGGTTGAATCCACGGCGGGACCTCGCCGTAGTGCTCATCGGGAGCGGCGAAGCGCCGCCCAACAACTTCAAGATCTCGGGAGGAGCGCTGCTCCCCTCGGTGCTCATCGCCTCTCCCGGCGCGGACGTCCGCATCCAGAACACCGACGGCTGCGCCCACGAGCTCTACTCGGACGACATCGAGGGGCTCACCGCGCTCTCGACGGCTCCTGGCAACGCGCGCTCCTTCCCGGCTCCGGCGAACGGTCACTACGCGATTCAAGACAAGCTCTACGGCCACCTCCAGGGTCACCTCCACGTGGTCTCCAATCTGGTGGCCCGAGCCGAGGCGGACGGTAACGGGCGCTTCACCTTCGGCGAGGTGGAGCCCGGGACCTACACCGTCAAAGTCTTCCACGGGGACCGCGAAGTCGGGTCCACCGAGGTCGTCGTCGACACCTCACCGCTGATCATCGAATCCCCGATTCCCCTCCAGCTCGCCGCCGCGGAGTAGACCGAAATGCTGGGCTCACGTATTTGGTACCTCCTCCTCGCCGCAGCCGGCGCAGCGGCCCTCGCCGTCGCTCTCCTCGGCCAGGCCGCCTTCAACCGTCAGTACGACACTCAGCTGAACGACCAGCTGCGCCGTGACCGCTTCGAGATCGACCTGATGCTGCGCATGGATGCGCGAGGTCGGATCGACGCGATCGGGGCCCTCGCCGCTCAAGGGGACGTGCGGGCCGCGCTCCGACAAGCAAGCGGCCGGCCCAATCGCAACGAGGTGTCCGCCGACCGGCGCAACGCCCTCGGCCAGAAGCTCACCCAGGTCAATGGCCAGCTCGACGCCATGGCCGCCGACCTGCTCTTCGCCGTCGACAATCGCGGCTACATCATCGCCCAGCTGGGCCCCGGCGAGATCCCCGCCGGGGCGGGGCTCGGGGCCTTCCCCCTCGTGGAGCGTGCCCTCGCCGGCTACGTCCGGGATGACGTCTGGATCTACAACGACGTCGTCTACCGCATGGCCGCGCGCCCGGTCATCGACCGGGGAATCTACGTCGGCGCGATCGTGCACGGGATGCGCCTGAACGACGAGCTCGCGCGGCGTCTCTCGGAGCGCCTCAGCGATGCGACGGTGGCCTTCTTCTACGGCCGGGACGTCATCGGAAGCCACATGCCGTCGATCGAAGGTGCAGCCCAGGGTGCCGAAATCGCGACGGGCCTCGCCGACGCACTTCAAGACGAGCGCCTCCGGGAAGGACACCGGACGGATCCGGTCGATCTAGGCGGCGGCACCTCCCGCGGCGTCTACTCCCTGGTCACCGGGAGCGCGAGCTACGCAGATGTCGGCTACGCCATCGCGCGCCCGCGGAGCGTGCTCGGGAGCCCGTTCGATATCTTCGACAAGGTCGCCGATGACGACGTCTCGGCCTTGCCCTGGCCCATCATCGGAGGCTTCTTGCTGGTGGGCTTCCTCTTGGGCATGTTCTTCCTCTGGCTCGAGCGCGACCGTCCCATCGGCAAGCTCGCCCGGGCCGCAGCCGCCCTCAGCGAAGGCCAAATCCAGCGCTTCGACCTGGGCAGCCACGGCGGGGCCTACCGGAAGATCGCCCAGGCGGTGAACGGCGGCATCGACCACGCCATCGAGGCCGCCGGCGCCTCGGGGCCAACACGCAAGCCCGCCAACCTCGACGAAATCCTCGGCCCGAGCCCCGAAGCGGCCGAGGGAAATGCGTTCTTCGGCTTTGCCGAAGGAGAGGACGACGGCTCGATCCCGCCGGCCCCCGGAGGCCCTCCCGGGGCTCCTCCGGCGAGCGCTCCGAAGCCCCCCGCAGCTCCAAGCGCGGCGGCGCCCCGACCAGCGCCCGCAGCTCCCCCGGCGCCCCCCGCGGCGCCCGCAGCGCCGCCACCACCGGCCCCACCGGCAGCAGCGCCTGCCGCTGCAGCGCCGGCAGCAGCACCCGCCGCGGCCCCTCCGGCAGCAGCACCCGCCACCCCCGCGGCACCCGCAGCACCCGCAGCACCGGCAGCCACGCCCGCCGCTCCGGCGAGCAAGCCCGACTGGGCCAAGGGCACCCTGATGGGTGTCGGTTCCGACGGAGGCGGCGCTCCGGGCGCTGGCCCAATCCAGGCCCCTGCCCTCGCCCTCGACGACGAAGACGAAGACGACGACGTGTCGACGATGGTCGCTCAGGTGCCCGAGGAACTGCTCAACGCGATCGGCAACAAAGAGGACGAAGAGGACCGCCACTTCCGCGAGGTCTTCGACAAGTTCCTCGAGACGAAGAAGACCTGCGGTGAGCCCACCGCGGGCCTGACCTACGACAAATTCAGCGGCACCCTCAAGAAGAACCGCGACCAGATCATCGCCCGCCACGGCGCCAACCGCGTGCGCTTCACCGTCTACGTGAAGGCAGGCAAGGCCGCGTTGAAGGCCACGCCAGTCAAATAAGACTCGGCGCGGCCGAGCGACCCTTTGGGCGAGCTGTGGGTCTGTGACCTGGATTGACGGCGCGCTTGGACACGGTTGAGCGCGATGACGGCGTGGGCGGGGGTGCCTCCAGCTCCAGGGGCTTTGTTACGCGGTAAGCGGAGTTGGCACTGTGAGGGGCGGGGATAATGTCGCGGGTACCGGGTCTTGCCCCGTTGCCGGACGCTTTGACTGTCGCGGGAGGCACCCCCGCCCACGCCTGATTGCATAAGCCGGGCGAACTTCGGCTGAGATGGTGGTCTCCGGGGACCTTCTTGGTGGTGGTATTCGATGGGGATGA
>QMMC01000395.1 GCA_003647065.1 Deltaproteobacteria bacterium
AGCCCACGGGCCCGCATGTAAACGCACTTGCCGGCCACTTCGCTGCCGTCCATGTGAATCCTCTTGCGCAAGGAAAATGTGACATCGCTGCGAAGCACGCGATCGCCATCGCACTTGTCGATAGCTTCGATGATGATGTCGGCAACCTGAGTGAAGTCGGATTCGGTCCACATCAATGCCCACTTCCATTCGGTGATTCCACTTGGTTCGGCAGCGCTGCTACCAACACTCCACTCGACGGTCTGGCCCTGGTAGATTACGAATGTCCGCCAGCCCCAGCCGAAAGGAGCGGCTAACCACGGATCCGAGGGGCCTGCAGCGGCGTTGATGTTCGGCCAATGAAGCCACATGCGACCATATCCCGACCAATCGTCCACACGATTGTTGACCTCGAAGAACGGGGTGGTCCCGTTCGTAGCGTCTGCGAGGACGAATAGGTTAGTCATGAGCATCCGGGCATCGTTGGCACCCCACCCGAAGTACTTCAGCGCATCTCTGAGCGCGCCCACTCCGCCGGCAACGATCGGAGCCGCTATTGAGCATCCGCCAACACCAGTTGCCACGTACCCGTTGGAGGTCGAGTCGAAGTAGTTGCGAATATCCCCAGGGGCGACGATGCCGATGCCAGCCGTCGTTGCCGTCAAACCGCCGACGGTTGTTACAGGGACATTGCCCCGACAAACATCTGAACTTAGTTCGAGATCCCAGCCTGGAGTCGGTATGGAACTCGCCAGCGCAGACACCGCCAACGCCTCCGATCGGATCGCTGGATACCATTCGTTGCATGCGGTACCGCCCCCGCCACAGTTTCCCCCACATGCAGTCGTTACGATTCCCGCATCCGCGACGGCCTTGAGCGTGGCGTTGATGCCGATGCAGTCCATCCGAGGATCGCACGCCCCTACTTCGCCACAACCCGACATGCCCGTCGAATAGTTGAAAACGTCGACGCCGTCCGTGATCGCTTCCTGGAAGGCCGAAACGACGCCTGCCGCACTCTGGGGTGAATAGAAGTAGATTTCCGCCTCTCTCAACATGCCAGACCGGCTGAGCTGGTCGCCGGGATACGGAAAATTGGGGTCTTGCCCCTGCTCTATCGATCCGGCTGCTGCCCATGCAACCTGTGTTGCGTGCGGATGCGGCGGGGTGGCGGAGATCATCGTCGAGCAGCTTCCAGAGTCACAGCTCTTATATGCTTTGATTCGGGTTGGTCCGCCGGGATAGTCGAGCCACCCGGGATGACCGACGTTCAGATGGTTGGTCCCCTCGACGATCGCGATCTTGATGTTGTCGCTCGGGCTGGAGACGCGCCCCCTCGACTCGCCATAGAAGCCGACCAAATCGAGATACCGCCGATTCGTGTACTCACTGAGGTAGAGGCCGTCGTAGTTCGCGCCGAGGCGAACCTCGGCCTCGGCGATCGCAAAGTCCGCATTCGGGATCTCCAGCAATCGCGGAATCAACCCCGCCGGGACTTCTGCGATGAGGGAGTTGTGAATCCAGTGCCGGCCCAGCACTCGGGCGCCTAGTGCCCTCAGGTCACTATCCATGTCGTCCTGACTCGGACGGAGACGCGTGCGACGGCGGTCGATTGCCGCGTGTCGGTCGGTTTCCTCAAGACGAGCGACTCCGTCTATCCAGTCGGATGATTCGGGATCAGGTAGAGTCACCAGGACGCGAATCTGATCATCGGACGCGCGCTCTGCGGCCGTTGCCTGGAGGAAATCAATGGCGACCTCCAGGCCCGTTCGATCGTCCAGAGGCGGGGGCCTAGGGCTCGTCCGACGGATCGCCAGAGTCTCTTCTGTCAAATCTTCCCGATATACTGCTGAGCGGAACACGGAGATGGCGCCGCCGTCGTCCGCCTCCAGCCTCGCCCCTCTCTCCCCCTCGACGCCACCCATCGAAAGAGCCTCCGCTGGGCTACCAGCGGATGGTTCGCTTGGTGACGTGGGGGCTGCGCATCCGGCCACCAAGATCGCGAAACACAGCGTAGTGCCTACATTGCTTCGCGTCCCCCTCGCAGTGTATTGATCGCGTCCCAACGGACGCGGCCGGTTGGTCGCATGGATATCATGTACGCCGGAACCAGATAGACCGCGCTTCATCCCATCGATCAACTCTCCGCCCTGTTTCCAATGCTCCATTGGGTCCTCCTCAGAGCCGCCACCGAATCGCGCTAGCGACTGATTTGTTCATCAAAAGGAGATACGCGCGCGATGTCGCCGCGTGAGGGGAAAAACCCTACAAGCTGTGCTTTTCGACAGACGAGCCGCTCGCGTCGAACGCGAGCGTCCGGCGTCGGGCGTCACCGAAGCCCGTGTGCTCAGTCGAAGACGACTTCGAGGGCCCCGTTCGGTGTAGCGACCGGAATCAGCTCCGCCTTGCGGCGCTCTTCTTTGGTCACGCGTTCAGCATTGCCCTTGGCAGCAGGACGCAGGTGAATCCGATCTTCACCGCTTCGACCTCGGGGGCTCTGGTCGTGGCCCGGCGAGGGCCTCGCCGCCAAGGCAAATCTCGCCCTGCGAATCTCGAATGGTCGTAAACACTCATATCGCAAACGCGTGAACATGCCGTGGTGGCACCGAGGCGGTTGCCACCTCCCGCAACAGATTCGCGGAAACGCAGGCTACGCAGTCTCCAATGCGTCTGCGCAGCACAAGACGGGACTCGTTCCGGCCGGCGATGGGGCTGTGTTCACAGGGCGCGATATGAGCGTCCACGGACGCGATATTAGTGTTCATTCTGCGCGATATGCGCACTTCACGCACCCCGAGCGGGTGAGAGCAGATGGCTCCATCGAGAGCGAGCTGTACTTCGTGCTCGCGCTGTTCGGCGTGGAGCTTGCCATCAATTGCGGAGGGCCGGAGCTCGACGACTACGAGCGATGGCTGGCCGATCACAGGGGCGCAAGCCCTCTGTACTGGGGGAAGAACGACGCCAAGTCGGGAGGGTAACGTGGCCCGTCGCGCTGACACTGCCCAACGTCAATTAGAATTACCCATCCGAGCTAGTTGTCATCGCGGGTTTCAGCCCCGGGTTTGGATTTGTCGTTGGTCGTCTTGGATGTTGCCCGCCGGGCGGCCTCGGTCCGATAGCTCTTGCCCGTCATCTCGATGATCACCGAGTGGTGAACGATGCGGTCGTTGGCGCCGCCGCGTCGTCATCGTTTGAGCGCCGTCGCCAACGACTCTTCTTCAGGTTGATCGTTGTGTCTCCCTGAGGCGCCGGCGAGGGTGCAGTGGAGTCCAGACAATGGATGCGGCTCGATGTTGCACCGCTGAACGCATGGGCGTCATCCCTAGGGGATGACAAACTGCAACCAACGACCGCGGCGGCGCAGATCCTCAGCTGAACGCCAACGAACCGACGCGGCATCTGGAAACGCTGCTCCGACCGAATTCGCGTTGGCTTGCTACGCGACTCGAAGCGGCCTTGCACGCAGAGAAGCCGTACCCGTCCGGCCTAGACGTGGGCTGCCACTCCTGACGGCATGACGCAGGCGAGTTCGACAAGGGAGGCGGACACGAAGCGCGTTTATCGGAGCCGGGAAGAGTGGCGGTCCATCGTGACCGGATCGATACGAAGGGGCGTGTCGGCGGCCGTGGTGGCCGGGAATCAAGGCGTGTCGAGGTCGACACCGATCGCCCCCCGTCCGGGCCATCAGGTTGTTCAGATTCGCGACGCATGTGCCGTCTAGCTCGCCCGAATCCCACGGGGCAATGGCGCCGACCACGTCGAGGAAGACGATTCGGGTAGCGGTTACGCCCGACCTGAACGGAGAGCTATCACCCGCGGCGGCTCGTCATCTGCGATGCAGGACGGAAACGCAGGGCGCTGGGGGGAAGGAGCCTGGCACGTTCCTTTGGCGCCCACCGGTGACTGCGGCTGATTCACCCGACCATCGGTGTTGAACCGTTCAATTCTCCCCACCAGCGATCTCTCTCTGGATGTGCGCGATCCTGTGGCGGATCCCCGGCTCGCGGCGGGATCCCAAACATTCCAGTAGCGCCTTCTCTAGGAGGCTGATGGTGTACTCAAAGTCACCTTGGAAGTCCGACAAGAGTGCAATGCGGCGGTACCATCCGCCGACTGAACGCAACACTTTCCCGCCGGTGGCGCTTCTGCTGTTCAGTTCGACGAGCACGTCGACGGCGCGTTCCAAGACGCGCACCGCCGCAAGGGGTGCAATCATGTGAGCCCGCGGTTGGTGTAGCGCGCCCATCGCCGTCATGAGCGCGCTCGGGTCATGCTCGCGGTCGCGATCAAGGCATGCCACTTCGTGGCGGATCTTCGCGAGCGAGCGGCTGTTGAAGTGCATCCAGTTGCCCTGGGGATCGCCCGGTCTCCCGTCATGCTGTACCTTGGCCATCCTGCCCCCTCGTCGTCCTGAACCGGGGCGACGACCCCGATGGGCGAGCCTACACGGGCTGATCATCCGGGGCGAACGCGTTACAGTGGCGGAGGTCCACACCCCGAGCATCGAAACGATGCTACTTGTCCGGCCGTTCGCGAGTAGACACCGCCCGGGCCTTCACTCTGTAGACCCTCCGCCGGAGGTTCAGCAGTGCGTCGATAGGCAGATCCACCTCAAGGGCGTTGGCGATGGCCTTCGCCACATCGAGCGCGGGGGCTCCCAGGCGCTCGACCCGTTTCGTAAGCTCGATTACGCGTTGCTCCGCCTCCAGAATCTCCTGTCGGACAGCCGGACCACGCGCTCGCCACGCAATCAGCATCTCCCGCTTCCGGTCGACATCCGCCCAGGCCTCGGCAAGTTCCGTTATCTCCGGCCTCACGAGGTTCCTCCCCGCGTCCCTACTCTTCCGTCGGTCACTCATCGATCTACTCCTCCTATCTCTGCCGGAACCAAGGCGGCCCCCCGCCCAGCGGTCCCCACATTCGTCCCCACTCGTGTCGCAATACCCTGGGACAGGACGCAACAGCATGCGGCGCCTCGACCATCTAAAGGTTTGAAAGTGTTGCGTTTCATCGAGTACTACGTGGGCGAGTGGCTCATTCCCAAGCTGCAAGTCGTCAGTTCGAATCTGATCGCCCGCTCCAAGTATCTAGCCGTGATCGTGGCCCTTTCGAGGAATCTCCTCGGAGGGGTCGACAAGCCGCGAGGTCCGCCGTCCGGATTTCCCTACGCGCACGACGTTTGCCTACAGGGCGAGTATCCTGTCGCACGGGCACCGAGTGAACGAAGGTAGACCAGGCTGGTTGCTGCTCCCCCTGCTGGTCCTCGCGCTCTTGGCGCTCTCGACGGTGTCTCCTCGTGGAGCGATGGCACAGGCCGTTGGCGATGGGCCCCGGGCACTGCCAGCTACTCACCGAATAGGGATCCCCGAGCCTCTCGACCCTTCGGTTCGAGGCAGCCTGGGTTTGGGCTATGGCTACACCGAGAACGTGCTGGGCAGTGATGATGTTCATCACCGGTTCATCGCGGACGTCGCGGCCGCCGTCGTACCGCTGGAGTGGCTCGCGTTCGCGCTCTCGCTCGACATACGTCACGACAACCACTCGGGCACCGCTCCAAGCGATGCAGATAGCTCCACGGTAGTCGAACCGCGGCTGACGAGCCGGGGGGCCCTCTTTGTCGGTGAAGTCGCTCTCGGCCTCGAAGCGGAGTTCTGGCTTCCCGGTTCGGACACCGCCTCGAACTCATTCGACGGGCTCAGCATCGCCCTCCGCGGATTGGCGCGCTGGAGTCCCGAGAACAGTCCTTTCTTCATCGGTGTCCTGACCGGATTTCACATCGATCGCAGCGCCGACACTGCCCTCCTCGCCAACAGCTTGAGCGACGGAGACTGGTTGGCTCTCGGAGTGAGCGAAGACCCCGCTATCCTCCTCGGTGTCGCAGGAGGGGCTCGCCTGGGCGGGCTGGAACTCTTCGGCGAGTGGACCTGGGATCCGTGGGTCGGAGATGGCGCGCCATCTCTCGAGAAATCTCCGATGCGCTTGGCAGTCGGTGGTCGCGTCGAGCTCGCCGATGCCCTGCTCGCCCGTCTCACAGTGGAGACGCTGCTGACCGATAGGCCGCCCGTCGGTCGCGGCCAGCGGCTCTCCCGAGTCGAACCACGGTTCTCGGTCATGCTCGGTGTCTCTTACGCATTCCCCTTCGCTGCCGAGCCTCCACCACCATCAACATCACCACCGCCGCCGCCGCCCGTTCGCCAGGTTCGCATCGTCGCGGGACATGCCCTCGCCCCCAACGATGAGCCGATCGTGGGCGCGCGCGTGTGGGTGGAGGTCGGTGACTCACGGACCGAGACCGAAACCGGAGCGGACGGCCGCTTCCGGCTCAAACGGGTCCCAGCAGGGCCTGCCACCGTCTTCATCGAAGCCGAAGGATTCGATACCTGGTCGTCGCCGCTTCCAGAAGATGCCTCCGAACCCCTGTCAATCGCCCTCGAGCGTGCGCTCCCGGCAGGAGAGCTGCGGCTCCGCGTGCGCACTTACACGAACGCGCCGCTTGCTGCGACGGCGCGCCTCGAGCCTCTGGGTGTCTCCCTCGAGACGGACGCGTCTGGGGAGTATCGCGGGCAAATCCCACCGGGCCGCTACCGGATGACCGTGACGGCCGAGGGGTACCGAGAGCAGCAACGCAGGGTGGTCATCGAGGAGAACGGCGTCACCGTTCTCAACATCGACATGCGGCCCCGACGGGGCAGCCAGTGACACGATCGCGCCTCATCGTCATGAAACTTTTCGCGGTCGGCTTCGCGGTCACCGCGGGCTCTTGCAACTGCGACGACGACCACGTTGCGGAGCTCGCCACCGTCGAGAGCGTCGTAGAGCGGGACTACGCACGGTCGGTCGGGGAGTGGAGCTCGGCGGACGTTGGCGTGCGATTCTCAATCGGAGACGGAGTACGGACCGGCGATGCTTCCGAGGCGCGAGTGACCCTCGTGGCCGGCGGCACGCTGCGCATGGGAGGGAACTCGCTGGTGCGTTTCCTCGAGGACGAAGGCGACCGGCCGGTGGTCGAGCTCGAGTCGGGTGAGGCCGACGTGACCGCCGGGACCCAGGGAGTCGAGGTCGTCACCGAAGAGGGGCGCGTCGTTCTGGGGGCGGGAAGCGTTCTCGAGATCCGCCCCGGCGAAGAGGGTCGCCGCTTCATGGTCAGGGTCGGCGAAGGTACGCTGCGTACGCGGAGCGGCGAGGACGTAGCCCTCGCCGAAGGGGTCGGCGTCGTCGTTTCGGTAGGAGAAGGGCAGATCTTGGCGCGCACCGACCGCGCGGACGAGCCTGCGACCTCTCCCGACGCTCCCCTGGGGGACCCGGCCGACGACATCCCCGTCACCGTGCCAGACGCTCCGACGGCGTATTCGGTAGCCATCACGGGGCGGAATGCACGGGTGCGAGAGGGCGCAGACGGCCCGCTCCGGCGCTCGCCCCCAGGAGAACGCCAACTGCCCAGCGGGAGCGAGCTGCGCATCGGCCGCGGCTCTGCCGCGGTGGTAACCTCCGGCCATGTGCGTACCGAGCTCGAAGCGGGGACGACGGCGGTACTCGGTGGGGACGGCTCGGTCCTCGTACTCAGCCGGGGGGCGACCACGGCGGAGACGGACTCAGGGCCAATCCAAATCGGCGTGCCGGGTGGTCAAATCATCCTGATGGCACGTACGAGAGCGACGGTGCGC
>QMMC01000396.1 GCA_003647065.1 Deltaproteobacteria bacterium
CAGACCCGTGGAAATCAACGCGCCCGCGGCCATGGTGAGGCCGAGCCCCTGCAAGAGGGGATCGAAGAAGAGCACGCCATCGCCGAGGACGACGGTCGCCGCGGTGAGGACGATTGGGCGCTGTCGCGTCTCGCCTGCGAAGAGGGCCGCCTCCCGGATACCCATCCCGGCAGCGACTCGCTGATTGGCGAAATCGACGAGCAGAATCGAGTTCCGCACCATTAGCCCAGCGAGGGCGATCACTCCTACGACGGCCATCCCGGAGATGGGGATTCCGAGGAGCAGATGCCCGGGGATCACGCCGATGAACGCCATGGGGATCGGCAGCATGACGACCCAGGGAAGCAGGAAGGAGTGGTACCAAGCCACGAGCATCACGTAGATCAGAAAGAGCACGACGATGAACGCGAGGCCGAGGTCGCGGAACATCTGGTAGGTGACCGTCCACTCTCCTCCCCAGCGGATACTCTCCTGGTCGGCATCGGGCACGACGTCAGTCCAAAGGATCTGAACTTCCGGGTCTCCTGGTGCCGAGCCCTCGCGCAAGATCTCACTGAGGTCGATCGCGGAGTAGATCGGTCCGGGCCCGGTCACCTCAGCCGTTACGGAAATGAACGGCTGCAGATCCTTGCGCAGCAGGGGAAACGAGCCCTCCAGCCGACGCACGCTTCCCACATCGGAGGCAGGCACCGATTGGCCGGTCAGGGACGTGAAGTACAGAGAGCGTAGGTCAGACTCGGTCGCCCGCTGAGAACGCCGGAGTTGCAGTCTCACCGAAACCGGCTCTCGTTCCCTCGGCAGATTGGCCCAGACAGTGTCGTCTCCCGCAACCAGCGTACGAACGGTAGTCGCGACTTGAGCCGGTAGGACACCGCGAACGGCCGCCCTTTGCTGGTCGACCTCGAAGCGCAGCACCGGAGGACCTCGCCGGGCCGACCAATCCACGTCGACGATGCCGGGCGTCTCATCAAACAACGCCTTCAGCCGCCCCGCGAGTTCGAGGCGACTCTCGGCGTCCCTTCCGTAGACCTCCGCGGCCAACGGCGCCTGTACCGGCGGCCCCGGGGGCAACTCAGCGACGGTGAACCACGCATCGGCATCGACGAGAGACGCCGCGACGACTCGGCGAACGTCGGAGGCCAAGTCATGGCTGGATGCCGACCGATCCGCTTCGGGTATCAGCTGGATTTGCACCTCGGCCTGGTAGGCCTGTTCCCTCAACATGTAGTGACGCGCAACACCCTGAAAGGTGAGTGGCCCCGGCGTTCCCACGTACGTCTGGCACGCCACGATCTCGGGGATCTCCCGGAGCGCCCGGGCCACGTCCGACACCCGGCCCTGGGTCTCCTCGAGGGTCGAAGCGGGTGGCAAGTCGATCATCACCGACATCTCGTCCACGTCGCCGAGGGGTAGAATTTTGACGGTCGCGACGCGGAAGACGACGAGACCGAGGGCCCCGAGGAGCAATACGACGGCGAGGATTTCGGCGGCGATGGACCGCCACTGGCGTGCCATCACCCACGCGAGGCTGTTTCGATACCAACCGAAGCGAGGGCTAGGGGGCTCGGAGTGCGGGGCCGATTCGTCGGTGTCCGGTCCGGGCCCCGGGCGCCGCAGCAGCCGGTAACAGAGGTACGGCGTCACGGCGAGGGCGATGAACAACGAGTAGAACATCGCCACCGAAGCGCCGATGGGAAGCGCGCGTAGGAACTGCCCCACCATGCCAGAGACGAACGCCGTCGGTGCGAGGGCGGCGATGACCGTGAAGGTCGCAAGAACGGTCGGGTTACCGACCTCCTTCACGGACTCGAGGACCAACCGAACCGAGTCTTTCTTGCTTCCGTGCTCGTGATAGTGCCGGTGGACGTTCTCGATGATGACGATCGCGTCATCCACGAGAATTCCTATAGAGAAGATCATCGCCGAGAGCGTGATTCGGTTCAGCGTGAACCCTACGATCTTGTAGACGAAGGGCACGATCGCGAGCGTCACGGGGATTACGATCGCCACGATGAGCGCCTCGCGGCGTCCCAGGGCCATGCCGATGAGGAGCACGACGATGAGCGTCGCGATCGCCATGTGCTCGATCAGCGTGACCACGCGATGCGTCGCAGTTCGGCCCGAGTCCCGCGTAGCGCGCCAATGCACGTCCTCGGGCAGCAGTTCGGTGTCGAGCCTCTCCAGCAGACCGCGCGCCCTCCCCGTCACGTCGGCCCCGTCGGAGCCGCGAATCTTGTAGACCGCGAGGGTCACGGCCGCGCTGGATGACCAACCGTCATCGGCTTGAAAGTGGGACACGTAGCTCCGCGGTTCGGTCCCGCCATCGGCTATGGTCGCCACGTCCCTCAGGTATACTGGGCCGGCCGCCGTGCCCCCGACAACCAGCGCCTCGACGTCTTGGGCCGACGAAAGCAGCGCGCCTGCCTCAACTCGAAAGCTGCCCCCCGGCCCAGCCACCTCACCGGCGGGCAGACGAATGTTGGCTGCACGAACCGCATCGACGACCCGGTCGGCAGCCAGGCCCCTTTCTGCGAGGCGGCTCGCGTCGAGGTCCACGGATATCTCTCGACGAGAACCACCCGTGAGCTGAACGCGAGACACGTCTGGGAGTCGTTCGAGCTCCGCTCGCAGTTCGGCGGCGAGCCTGCGGAGCAGCGCGGTGTCATCCATGTCATGCCAGAGAGTGATGGTCATGACCGGCACGTCGTCGACTCCGCGAGGCGTCACCAGCGGTGCGGGAACCCCCGCGGGCAGCGAGTGCCTGTTTGCATTCAGTCGTTCATAGAGCTGCGACAGCGCGGTCTCACGTTCGACTCCCTGGCGAAACTGGACGATCAGCATGGCGCCGTCGTCGCTGGCCGCGCTGATGACGTGCTCGACCGTGGGAATTTCGAGAATCCACGCCCCTACGGGGCGGGAGATTCGTGCGTCGACCTCTTCGGCACCGCGGCCCGGAAATGCTACAAACACGTCGGCCACGGTGATGGTGACCGCCGGGTCTTCTTCTCGCGGTGTGGTGAGAGTTGCAAAGACCCCCAGGGCGATGGACACGACGATGATGAGCGGCGTCAGCTTCGACCGGACGAACACGGCCGCGATGCGGCCTGAGAACCCGAGCGAAGACGGCTCATCGCTCATGGACTCACCGTCGTGACACGGCGTCCATCGACTAGGCAGGCGGCGTCAGCCGCGATGGCGACGCGTTCGCCAACGCGCAAGCCGGAGAGCACTCGCACGCTATCCCCGGGCTGGTCGTCGATGACGACCCAGCGCAGCCTCGCCTCCGACTCTTCGTTGACGACGAAGACACCGGTGAGCTGGCCTCGTTCGAAGAGCGCAGCGCTCGGAATCCTGACCCCAGCGGCTCCATCGCCATCCCTCGGGAGTTCGACCGTCGCGACCATGCCGGCCTGGAACGAGCGGCCCGGGTTATCCACGACGAGCTGAAGTCGAAGCCCGGGGGCGCGCATGTCCCCTGAGGGGATAGCTCCCTCCACGGTGGCAGAAACGCGGGACTCCGCGATTTCTACGGACAGCTCTCCTTGGGGAACCACGTACCTCGCCAGGTCGCTTCCGATGGGTGCGACGATCCGCAACTGACCATCATCCTCGAGAACGGCGACGGGCTGGCCGGGTGCGACGAGATTCCCGACCTCGACCATCTTGCGAGCGATTACTCCATCGAACGGCGCGAGAACCCGAGCATAGGAGATGTTCACATCGACCTCGTCGACGGCAGCTCCGGCCGTGGCAGCGGCCGCCTCGGCCTGGGCGAACGCCGCCTCGGCTTGTTCGACCTGGGGCCTCGAAACGTCACCCGTCGCGTGCAGAGACCGCATGCGTTCCAGGTGCGTCCGGGTCAGGCCCAATGCCGTCTGCGTCGCACTTCGAGCAGCCCTGGCGCGCCTACGCATGGCCCCGAGGTCTCGCGTATCGAGCTGAACCAGGACCTGGCCCTCGGTCACGCGTTCTCCCTCGTGGAAGTTCGCCCGCGTAACCCTCGCCATCACTCGGGCGGCGGGAGTCGCCCTCCGAAGAGGCTCCACGACTCCAACGATGCGAACCACACGGTCCGCGCTGTCCGATTGCACCGGCTCGACTCGGGCAGGGCATGGTGCAGCATCTTCGCTACGGGTGGGGGGCGGGGCGGAGTCGTGCTGCGGACACCCGGTCGCCAACACCAAGGCCATGCCCAAGCCCAACACGGCGCCGGAGGAGGCCGCGGCTTTGGTGACCGAGAACGAAGTTTGGCAAGAACGGTTCATGAGGCTCCTCCCTCGATAGCGACCGGGTCTTGGCCCCGCGCGCGCCGACGCCGGATCTGGGCAAAGAGCAGCGCCGACTCGGCGCCGGTCATGCGCGCCCGAGCCGCATGCAGCATCGCTTGGGCATCGAGAACGTCCGTGCTGGTGCCGACTTGTTGGGCGAAGCGCCGCTCGACGATCTCGAAGTTCTGCTCCGCCAGCGTTACCGTCGTTCGCGCGACGTCGAAGTGCGCCGAAGCGGTGTCGAAGGCTATCTCTGCCTGCGTGACCTCGAGCCGCAGTCCCTCGCGAGCTTGGGCTTCCGCCGCCTCGGCCTGCCGAGCCCGGGCTCGTGCGGCGTCGATGGCGTAGTAGGTGCTACCCCATTCCCAGACGTTCCAGCTCAACTGAGCGCCCACAAACCAAGAGTTCTCGGGTTGAAAGTACACACCCTCGATATGCCGCAGTCCGGCCACGGCGTTGATCTGGGGCAGCATTTGGGACATCGCGACATTCACTCCGGCGTGCGCTTGCTCGACCCGAGCGCGGACCGTCGCGAGTTCAGGTCTTCCCGGAGCTTCCCGGTCGGCGGAATCTGCATCCGGCGATGCGGTGGCTGATGCGGAAAGCGGTAGGTCTGCGGGCCACACCTCCTGATCGGAGGGAAGACCGATTTGGAATGCGAGGTTTGCCCGGGCGAGTCTCGCGCCTCCTCGGGCCTCTACGAGTTGGGCCCGCGCCTCGGCGAGACGAACTTCCGCCTCGAGCACGTCATTGCGCCCGATGAGGTCGCTCTCCAGAAGGCGTCGAGCGCGCTCGACATGGACCTCGATCGTTTGAATTTGCACTCCCACGAGTTCGACGATTCGCTCACCCTCCAGCGCCTGCAGGTACGCCTGGGACACCGCCAGGGCGACGTCATTCCGGGTCGTGCGCTGCTGATGGCGCGCCGCGTCCTCCCCGAGCTGCAGCGCCCGGTGCCCCTCGTAGACAGTCCATAGGCCGGTCAAAGGCTGTATTGCCGTGGCAGAGATTTCGGCCGTGGTGGCGTCACGGATGGGGAGCGGTGGTACGTTCACTGGCGGCAAAGGGTCGGGAAGGGTCAGGTTCAGCGGGAGAGCGAACGGTGAGTCCCACTGCATCACGTTGCCGTCGACGCGGACCACCGGCCCAAACCTCCCGCGCGCGCTACGCCGCTCCGCCGTCGCCACCGCAGTGGCTGCGGCGACGCCCTCGATGCTTGGGCTTCGAGAGAAGGCGAGCTGCACGCAGTCCACGAGACTTCGGCGATTTGATGCCGGGACGTCCGACTCAATTCCGGTCTCCGTCTGGGCATGGGCGCCGGCAACGAAGAGCAACCAAGTGAAGAGCAGCACGGGGCCGGCCGTCTTACTCACTGCGGGTTCTCTGAACGAATGCCCGTGAGGATCATATCGAGGAGGATCGGGACGTAGTCTTGGAGGGGCACCGGCAGCCGTCCGCGAATCCACCGGAAGATCGTTGCGCTGACTGCCCCGCTGACCAGATATGCGATGTTCCATGTATCGAGGGGCCGTAGTGACCCGTCGGCGACCCCCTCCTCCAAGAGCTCACGGAACGCCGCAACCCAACGGTCATAGCCCGCCCCGGCGAAGTTCTTCTCGTCGGCCAGCTCCCACTCCATGGAAGCCCGCTCGGATGCGAAGGTGATGAAGAATTCGCGGTGGCCCTCGACGATGGAGAGTTGGCGGCGCACCAACCACTCGAGCCGTTGGTCAAAGGCCAGGCTCGACAGCAGAGGATCGCTGAAGGGGGCGAGGATCACATTCGCGATGTTGTCCACGACGGCTTCATAGATCTCCTTCTTGCCTTCGAAGTAGCGATAGAGGGAACTCGGGGCGACGCCCGCCTCCCGGGCGAGGTCATCGATGCTCGTGCCGTGAAAGCCCTTCCGCGCGAACGCTCGCGCCGCCGACTCGGCAATTTCTGCCCGCGCTCTCGCGTGGCGCCGATCTCGTCCCGTGCTGTTGCTCATGATGATCTCCGCCGGAATCGGCGATTCTTGTTTAGCGAATGATCATTCGCATTTCAAGCAGAACCCTTCGCTAGACGGACGAAGCCATCGCCCTGTCGCTAGGGAAAGCGACGTGTTCTCGAAGGGTTACGGGGCGCCGGCCAAGAAACCGGAGAGGTGAACCTCAGTCACGACCGGCGCGTCGCCTGGCTCCGTTGAAGAAAATATCGACGAGGCGCCCGGGAAGGTCGTCGGGCATGGGGACTCCCTCGACCTGCAACCGGCGACACCGTTGCTCCACCATGCCGAGGAGAGTCAGGACCGCATCCTCGACGTCCATGTCGGCACGAACCTCTCCGGCCTCGATACCCTCTCGGAGCAAGGCGACCGTCAGTTGAATCGGCAGGCTGCGGATCTGCGCCGCGTCGAGCACCGGCTGACCATCATCGGGCGCCAAGACCGCGCGGTACAAGAGCCTGAGGCCCTGCGGATCAACTCGGAGGCAATCGAAGAAGCGCGTGAGGGCTGCAATGAGACGGTCTCGAACAGGCGCCGGAGTCCCATACCCGTTGCGGAGCTCTTCGACATACCGCGCGACCTGAGCACGAATGGACTCACGAAAGACCGCTTCCTTGCTACCGAAGTGATAGTAGACAGTCGCCTTGGTGCAGCCCGCTGCTTCCGCGAGGGCTTGCATCGAGACCTGTCTATAGCCGAGTTCAGCGAAGAGCCGCGTCGCCGCGATGCCGATGGCGACTCGAAGCGCCGTCGAGGACGAGTCGTCTCTCCCCGAGTTCGTACTCATGACCTGCCCTCTGGATTTCCGACCAAACGAAACGTATGGGACAGCCAACCCTGCGCGATTGTTACTCGACCGATAGTGGCGTGCCTAAGAGCGAAATAGCCCCGAATCAGCAAGCCGCCAGTGTGGCCCCGCGAACGGCAAGGCGTCACTTCGGGTGCCGCTTTCAGATCGGCCCTATGGGCACGCAGGGAGAACTCGCGGCCCCGACCACCCGAATCGGTAGGGCATCGACAACCCGGACGAGGCTCCCGGTCGCTCCATCGCTGCCGTCGAGATCGAAGCGCCAGACCTCGGAGACCCGGGCCCGCGGGGGTGTGAAGCAGGTATCGGTGCAGGCCCCGAGGCAGCTCATCATCTCGGCGGAGAGCAGGCCCCCGCAATCGTCCCGGAGATCGGCCGCTTCGATGGAACAGGCCAGGTCGTCACGGCACACGGCGTCGGCCAGGCAGGCTTCGTACTCCGTACCGCAGGTCGCTTCGAGGCAGGGCACGCACCCGGGAGGCGAGGCTTCGACGAAGAGGTAGAGGTCGCCGGCAAAGAAGGCCATGGCCGAGGCGTTGGTCTTCGAGAACCCGTCCAGGGGGATTGTCTCGAGGACG
>QMMC01000397.1 GCA_003647065.1 Deltaproteobacteria bacterium
CACTTTCCCAGAGCGGTGGGTAGGCCGCCAAGACCGGATAGGCCTAGATCTCCACCCAGCCGTCCGGGGCGAGATAGAAACGCTCTTCGCTCACAACGTCTCCGAGGACCTCACCGACGGCCGTTATCAGACTGCAATCGAGTTCTGCCAGGGACGCGATCCCCTGGACGCGCACCGCGGGCATGGTCCACGTCCCGCCCTGGAATCCGAAGATGATCGGGCATCCGTCGCCGTCCCGGAGGGGCAGGTAGAGTTGTTCGAGGTAGTACCCGAACTCCATCTCGGGCTCGCCCTCAGGCACGTAGGCGGGCTGGTCGCCGTAGTCGACCAGCGGATCGACGTCTACGACGAGGGTTGTGCACGAAGACGAAAAGAGAGCGAGAAAGACGAAAATGGAGAGTTTGTACATGCGACAAGCCAACGTCAGATAACTAGCCCGATAACCGGCTCGAAAACTAGCCCTAGGAAGGGGCGACGTCACGCCGCCGGGCGCACTTTGGAACCCGCCCACCGGAGGACGGCCCGGGGAGACCCACGCACCACCGAAACGCTTTCAAATTCATGAGCGCCGGCTGGACGAGGTGCGCGCTTTGACAAGGGCGGCCTGAGCCCCTATCCCCCGGCGATCATGGAGCAAGCGACGGATCTGCCCCTGTGGCTCGAGGACCTCGGTGACCCGGACCTCGAGGTCAACGTGGAAACCCAGGGCACGATCCGCCTGCCAACCGGGGCGATCACCGCGTGTGACCCCCTGTCCTTCCTGGACAGCGCCCGGTGCTTCGCCCGTCAGGTCGAGCCCGGGGAGTACCCGATCGAGGTCGGAAAGCTCGAAGAAGGCGGGCAGGTCGCCTATGCCCTCATCCGCTTCAGCGACGCGCTGATCGAAAGCTGGGACGTCGGCCTCGTCGCCGACCGCGACCGCCCACGGCTCGGATTCCCCTCCTACCCTGCCGACACCGGCGTGGGTTGCTTCGTCGATGGCCAGGTCGCCAAGGCCTTGATCGAGCGTGGTCAGGACCACTTCGACGCAGGCGCAAAATGGATCGCCGACCGGGGCGTCGACACCGAAGATGACGACGCGTGGCAGGAGGCCTTCGAGGCCTACGAGAAGGAACACCCTCCGCCTCTATCGGACGTCTCGGCGGGCGATGTCGTGGGCGTCGACGACGCCGATGGTGAGCTCGTGACCTTCGCCACGGGCCGGGGTGCGGGGACCTACTCGAGCTTCTGGGCCCTCGACGGGACCGGAGCGCCGGTCTGCCTCCTGACCGACTTTGGTCTCCTCGACCTCGTCGAGGGGGATGACGCGACCGACGAGGCCGACAGCGGCGCGACCGACGACGACGACGACGACCTCGACGATGAAGACGACTTCGACGGCGATTCCGATGGTGAAGGCTCCGGCGGCACGGGCCTCGATGCCCTTCTGCGCCTCGTCCAGGGCGGTGGCGCCTTCGGCGACGACGAACCGGCAGAAACCGAGGTCGACTCTCCCTTCGTCATCCTCGCGAACGACACGTTGAACGGGTGGGAGACCGACGGAACCGTCGAACTCGAAGACGGCGCCAGCCGCGAGAGCTTCGTCGATGCCTTTGCAGAGTTCCTGGCGAGCGAGCCCACCCCGGACAAGCTCGAGGATTGGCTCTTCGATCAAGACGCCATCGCCGAGGTGTACGGTGACAGCGACGCGCTTTGGCAAACCCTTCGGAAGCAAGCCCGGGCAGCCCGCCCCACTTAGCCCCCGCGCACAACAGCGATGCTATCTAAGGTGGGTCGACGAGGGTGATCGCTCCCTGCTTGTCGGGGTACTTTCCTTCGACGCCGTCGTAGTACGCCTTGATCGTCTCGAAGTCGGCGGCGAGGTCACCTGACGGGTGGAGCATCTCGACGAGGCCCCCGCGACGGCGGGGGTAGTCTAGGTAGCCGAGGATGATCGGAATGTCGGCGCCGTGGGCGACCCAATAGAAGCCGCTCTTCCAACGCCCCGCCCGACCGCGAGTGCCCTCTGGGGGGATGACGACCAAGCAATCGGAGAGGGGCGCGAGGGTGTCGATGACGGCGTCGACGAGCTTGGTCCGCTGGGAGCGATCCACCGCGATGCCCCCGAGCAAACGCATGGCCCATCCATAGGGCGGCCGAAAGAGGACCTTCTTGCCCAACCACCGAATGTCGAGGTCGAGGGTCCACGCGCAGGCGAGGGTGAAGGGCAGATCCCAGTTGCTCGTGTGGGGGTAGGCGATGACCACCGCCCGGCGCACATCGAGGGCGCCACCTTCGACCTCCCACCCGAAGACGCGCAGAAAGGACCGGCCGATCCATCTTCGGATGGGACGACCCTTGGCGGCGGAGGGGCCCGGGGTGGGGGCGGGGGAGGGATTTGAAGCTACGGCAGGCACTGCGCCCGCAATCTATCAGCGGCTCGGGACCGACACCAAGGAGGGACCGTCCGGGGAGCCGTCGTGGGGGATCCAGATCCCCGCCTCGATGACTACGGTGGCCTCCGTGGGACCGGTCGCGGCGAGGAGCTGAGGCTCCCCGGTCGGGGCGCCGAGGGACAGATGGGCGCCGCCGGACACGAGGACCATGAAGGCGACGAGTCCAAAAAGCATGATCGCAGCCGCGAGGAGAGAGCTTCGTGACATAGGTTCGTACACAAAGCATTTCCTGTGCCACGAGATTCGTCCAGAATTGCGGGGTTTTTCGAGCTGTATTTTGACAGCTATGATCCAAAACGTACCGTGGTGGAGTCTGCAGTCCGGTTCTTGCGGGTACTCGAAGCCCCACCAGAGCGGCCAGACGCTGGAGGCCTGGAATCGGGTTAGGATGGCCACGGTGAGCAACAACACGGAAATGCGGCTAATTCGCGATGCCCTCGAAGGAGCCGTCGGCCCCGCCAACGCGGCGAAGCTGCTCTTCACGGCCCTCGACGAGGCCGACGCAGAGATGGACGCCGACCCCATGGACTTCGTCCGGGGGCCGCTGATGCGAATCCTCTCTGCGCGGCTGGCCCCGGAGAAGGCGACCGAGCTCCTCACCCTCCTCGAAGAGGCGCTCGACCCCATCGGCGGCATCACGATCGAGGAGGTCGGCTTCGAAGACTCGACGACGATGACCCGCAGCGCGCACGCACCGAGCTCGGGACCGTTGAAGGTCCTCGTCCTGTCGCGGTCGAATCGCCTCGTGAAGCAGCTCGAGGTCGCCCTCGGGCCCGAGAGCATCGGGGCGGTTACAGCCAAGGACGAAACGGCGCTGAGTCGCCTCGAGGGGGTGTTGACGCCGGACGTGGTGATCATCGACGGACAGAGCGCGGCGGACGTCGTGCCGGCAGCCCTCGCGAAGTCGCTGGGGACCGACGACGGGCGCCTGATCCTGATCTGGTGCTCCGACCAACCGGCCGGCAGCGCCGTGAAGAACGCCCTCGAAGCCCACGGCGTCGACGCCGTCGCCATCCCCCGGGGGGCCGGGGTCGACCCGCTCATCGACTACCTACGCGCTCAGATGAGCATGGACTGAGGCGCGACGGGGCTTGCCGCCGGGGCTTGCGACGGACGGGGGCTCTGGTAAGCCTCGGGGCCTCCATGAACCACCGTCTCGAACTCGGGGTGCTCGCGCTCTCACTCGCTCTTGCTCTCTCTATTGGGGCGATGGGGGGCTGCGGTGACGACGACGGCGCCTCCTCGAGCGGCGAGGGAGAGTCCACGGACCCCGGAACTGGTCCGCGACGGACGACGACTCCCCCCGGCGCCGACGGGCCGGTGGTCACCGAAGAGAGCGAAATCGATCGCCTCTTCCCGCTCTATGGCGCGGTCACCGGCACCCGCATTCGCATCTTCAGCGAGGCGAGCGAGGAAGCACCCGTCGTGGGCTGGCTGCGCACGGGCGCCAAGATTCGGCTCTCGGGCGATACCCAACGGGGCCCCGAGTGCCGGGCGGGCTACGCCCAGGTCTGGCCGACGGGGTGGGTCTGCACGGCCGAAGGGATAGAAAGCCGGGAGGCCGATGTCGACATCGAGACGCCGACCCTCGAAGGGTGGAAGGAAGACCAAACCGAAGAGGCGGCGTCCCGCGGAGCCCTCGTGCTGCCGCCGGGCCCTCGAGACCAGCCGCTGCCCTACGACTACTATTTCGTGAAGGAGACGACGGTCCCCGAGTACCACCGCCTGCCCTCGCGCAACGAGCAACGGGCAGCCCTCGCCTTCGCGGCGCACTACGAAGAGCTGCTCGGGTTCAACGAACGTCGTGCGGCGGCCTACCTCGGCGGCGAGACGGGCAACGGCCCCACCGGCACCGCCATCGCCGCGCGCTACCTCGACCGCGGTTTCATGATCGCCGGCAGCGGCGTCGAGCTCCGGGCGTCGCGACGCTTCGTGCGCACGACGGGAGGGCGCTTCATCAAACAGTCACAACTCGAAGAGCGCAACGGCAGCGACTTTCACGGGGTCGAGCTCGGCGAAGAAGTTCAGCTCCCGGTGGCTTGGGCCCTGCGCACGGGCCGACCGTGGCGGCAACGCGAGGCCGACGACGGCACCGTGAGCTTCCACGAAGACTCGGACGCCGAGCCCATCGAGCGACAGACCTTCCTCGACGGCTGGACCGGCCAGCGGAACATGGGCGGCCAAGTCATGCACGACATCGGCGGCGACCGCTACCTGCGCGCCTGGTTCGCGACCGTCGCCGAGCGCATCGACCGGCCGGACGAAGTGGGCGCCGACGAGCCCTGGGTACACATCGACCTGAGCGCCCAGACCCTCGTCCTCTACCAAGGCGACGAAGCACTCTTCGCGACCTTGATCTCCTCGGGCATCGAAGACAACGAGACGCCCATCGGCATCTTCGAGATTCAGAACAAACACATCACGACCACGATGGCGAACATCGGCCCCGACGCCGACAGTGACCGCTACCGCATCGAAGACGTGCCCTGGACCCAGTACTTCGACGGCTCCATCGCTCTGCACGCCGCCTTCTGGCACACGCGCTTTGGCATGCCTCGTTCCCACGGCTGCATCAACATGGCCCCCGCCGACGCCCACCGGGTCTTCGGCGCGACCTGGCCCGAGGTGCCCGAGTCCTGGCACGGCATCTCGACCGACCAGACCCCCTTCCGGGGGAGCCACGTCGTCGTCACCGAGTGACGACGGCGCCCCTCGCGATTGCCGGAGGCCGATGTCGCGGCGGCACCGGCCCGGTCACGGCGTGACGCTCGCCGCGCAGGTACCCATCGTGTCCGCGATGAGGCACATGGCCTCGCAGGGACAGATGGAGGCGCCTACGCAGGCCTCGCCGGTCCCGCAATCGGCGGCATCCCAACAGCGCCCCGTCGGCGTCGGGTCCTTGCAGACGCCCTCGGACCCCGCCGAGCACGTGGCCCCCACGCAGCGCGAGGTTCGTCCCGTCGAACTCGAGCACTGGCTGTCCTCGAAGCAGCACGTGCCCCGAGGTAGCAAGCTGCACGACGTCGTCGACGCACACCCCCCTTCCGTATCGATGCTGGTGCCCGCGGAAGCCGCAACGCAGCGATTGCTGTGGGTCATGCCGTCGCAACCGCAGACCGGACGGTAGATGGCAGGACAAATGCCGCTGCCCACCGGATCACAGGACCCAATCCCGCCGCACATGCCGTCAGGCGTCTTGCAGTATTCGGTCGCCGCGCAGTCCGAGGAGCCGGTGCAGCCTCCCGGGCCGGCATCCGTACCAGCGTCGGTCGAAGCGTCCGCGCCCGCGTCAGCCGCCGCATCCGTACCGGCATCGGCCGAAGCGTCGGGGCCCCCATCGGTGGCGGCATCGCCGGGCCCGGCGTCGCCGGGCGCGGCATCCCCGCCACCATCGACGGCGCCGTCTCCGGCGCCCGTGTCGGTCACCGCCGAGTCACCGGGGCCCCCGTCGGCTGGCTCGCCAGAATCCAAAGCACCGCCATCGACGACACCCCCGTCGTCTCCACAACCCGAAACCAGAAGAGCGAGGAGAACGACGCTCAAAGACGAAGCTTTCATGAATTTTGCCATCGCCAGCATTGTAGCCCGGAATCGACCCCCTGGAGGCCGTCGCGACGGGACTGCCCCCCGCCCACAGGCGCTCTTTTCGAGCTCTTTTGCAGGGGAAACGAGTTGTAGCCTCACCTCGGCCCCTTGCCGTAGACTCTCGCCGCATGCCCCTTTTCGGGAGCACGCCGTAGGATTTACTCGGAAAGCGCTATGGGTTCGGTGAACGAGATGACGGCACCTCAATCCGTCACGACGATCGAAGACGAGCTGGGGCGCCTCGACCAAGCCCTCGTGGATCTTCACGCGTGCAACGCGGCAAGCGTGTCTTTGGTGCATTGCCCAACCCACGGCCGAGAGCGGACATTGGTCCGGCGCCTGGCCGAAAGAGCCCGGGACAAGCGCTTCGTCACCGTCGCGGTGAGCCTCGAAGAGCAGAGCCCGGACACCCCCGAGGGCTTGGTTCGCGAAATCGTCGACGGGCTCGTGCCGCCGAAGGACCGGCGTCCCCGGGGCCTGCTCTGGATGCTCGACGACTACGCCGAACGCCACGGACGCCGCTCGGGGAAGCGCTTTCTCGAGGCCTGCGAAGAAGAAGGCGCCCACGGCGACCTCACCGTCCTGGCGGGGGCCTACCTCAACAGCGATGACCCCGGAGCGGCGAAGGAATACCGGGCCTACGAGGCATGGCTCGACGGTGAAGAGCCAGCAAAACGCAATCTGAACACGGACGTCCGGCGGCCCCTCTCGGACCGCAGCGCCCAGCGAACCCTCGGCGACTTGAGCCGTATCATCCGGGCCCTGGGCCACAAGGGCCTGGTCATTTTCCTGAGCAATGGCGACGCGATCGCCACTCAAACCGACCGGCAACGCGAAAAGGCGTACACGGTCCTGCGGGAGCTCGTGGACAACTTCGATGGCGCCAACGGGGCCGTCGCGACCAAGATGATCATCACGGGCACCGACGCCTTCTTCGAGGGCCCGAACTCGATCCGCTCCCTCGCGCCGCTGCTGATGCGCCTCTCGATCCCCTCCGGGGCCGAGCCACCGCCGCCGCACAGGTCTTGGACGTCGCTGATCCGCGAGCCCTACGAGTATCGGCATCGCCGGATCACGGCCCCGCCGGAGAGGCGGTCCGCCGCACTGCGTACCATCATCCGGACCGCCGAGGGGCTGCCTCCCCTCGAGGCCGTCGCCTCGATGAGCGTCGGTCACCAGAAGATCGAGCGCACCATCAAGCGCGTCTTTCGCCAAAGCGACACCGGGGACGGGGTCTTCAGCGTCCTCGTTGGCGACTACGGCAGCGGCAAGACGCACCTCCTGATGCACCTCGCCGAGCGCGCGCTCAAAGAGCGACGCCCCGTCTTCTGGCTGAACCTCGAGCGCATGAACCTCGACCTGGGCCAGCCCCAGCGTCACATGGCGCGGCTCCTCGAGACCTCGGTCCTGCCGCTTCGGCACCAGCCCACCGCCCTCGACCAGGCGGGGGTCTGGACGCGAGACAAAACCCGGCTGGCCAAGCTGATGGCGGCCCTCGAAGAGATCGAGACCGAGGGCACGGAAGAGGCCGCCGGCGCCCACAAGGCGCTCCGCCTCGCCCGGGGGGCCGACGACCCCGGCCACGCCCTCG
>QMMC01000398.1 GCA_003647065.1 Deltaproteobacteria bacterium
ACCGCCTCAAAGGGGTCCTTCCGGGTCCTCCACGCCCGCGGCTCCTTCCTCTGCGACGGCAGCGCCCCCGACTCCCACTTTCGCGCAGAACGCACACTCATGCCTGCAGCGGCCGCAGCCGCCTCCTGAGATTTCCCAATCATTCTCTTGCTCCTCAGCAGCCTAACTTGCTCGTCGGTGACCAATTAGCGCCCTCCTCAGGGCGCCAGCCTCCGCGATCAAGCGGCCTGCGAGACCGGCAAAAGTAGTTGTCGCTGAACCGGCAAAAGTAATTGTCGCTCATCAGGCGCACCCCGGGATGCACCCGCCGATGTTCCCGAGGATACGTTGGTCGACGCGCCGAGCGACACCGCACCGGACGCGCCCAACCTTCGCCCCCCCGGCCTGCTCTTCCCCGACCTCGAGTGGATCGCGCTCGAAGGCTTGCCCGACCACTGCGTCGTCGACCGCGCCGCCGACCCGACGGAGGTCTTCGACGTCGAGTGGTTGCCGTGTCCGGACGCCCCGGGATGTCGGCACATGCGCTCGCCCGAGCCTGCAGCGGAGATTCGGCCGCGTTCCTTCGCCGGGACGTACGATGGCGAACAGGCCTATCTTCACTTCTGGTATCGGCGGCGCGTACGGGAAGGCGAGCCCAGGCCCTCTGGTCAGTTCGTCCAATTCCTCGTTGGTGCCGAGTCGGGACCCGTGCTCGCGATTCGTGTCTGGACTCTGGATACCGACAAGGTCTGTAGCTTTGGCGCCATGGCCACGCATCCAGAAGCGGCGGCCTTCAGGATCTTCACATCGAGCCCCGACCGATCGCACGTCTATCACGCGCCCCTACGCGATATCGGTGGAGTCAGCGCGCCTTGGGCCGTCGTCTCGGCTTTCCTCCAGTCGAGCGCGGTCTCCCCGACCACATTCGTCGCAGAAACAGGCGGCGGACCCCTCGTCATCATCGAAGGCGACCAGGTACGGCGCGTCGAGCCCACACCCGAGATCTTCGGCATCCCCCAGATCGTCCACGTCGTCGGCCACCTCGCGCTCTGGGAAGACTGGCCCGGGCTCACCGGCACGCGCCTCGTCGGCGCCACCCTCGACGACGGGCCGAGCGTCCTCTGGGGCCCCGAAGGTTGGGACGTGAAGCGCAGCTTCGTGCGCCCCGACGGCCTCGTCGCGTGGACTCAGTCGCGAGGTAGGCCCCCCGAAGGCGGCCCCTACGACGAGAACGAGCTGTGGACGGCCCAGGTCACGGGGACCGGGCTCACCGATGTTCGGCGCCGGGTCCGGGACGTGGATGGGCTCGTGCCTGTCGATGGCCCAGACCTCCACGGCCATGGAAGGTTGACTCGCTCCTCGTCCGTCTACGACCTAGACGGCGAAGTGACGCGCTACGCGCTCGACCCACCAAGCGACTCGGTGATGGTAGGAATCCTCGTCGCGTCCTCCCCCGAGGAACTCTTCTTCAAAGGAACCGTTGATGGCCTAGGCACGTTCATCCGCCTCGAACGCGCCGTTTACCTCGTCGATGGGACGGTGCCCGAGGGGTGACCGCCTAGTGAAGCACGAGCCTTGATCCCCCCGTCATTCGCCGTCTCCCTTCCACGGGCTGCCCGGAAGCGACTCGATGATTCGCTCGTTCACCAACGCGAGCGCCTCGTCGAAATCCCACGAAATACCGGGACGGATCAACGGGACGATGTCGTCGCGGAAGTCGTGGTCATTGCTCTTCTCATGGAGGTTTGCCTCGAACTGGGCGCGTGTGACCGAGTGCCCTCCCTCGGCCATGTATCGGTCGAAGCATCGAAGCAGTGACTTGGTGTCCACGACGCCCCGTTCCAGGGCGAACCACAGGTCGAAGAGGTCCCGCCCCTTCTTGCGCTGGTAGAGCGCCCTCAGCTTTGTCCCGAGCAGCTCGTTCACGTCGAAAGTCGTGACCTCCGCCTCTCCGGTGAACCAGCGGTTGTCGATCTCGACGGGTGTGCGCAGCAGCCCCATCTCGGTGAAATGCTCACGGGAATTGATCTCGACCTTCAGCCGCATCCTGAGCGGAGGCACATCTTCGGATTCGTACCGGTAGACGAGGTTGACGCGACCCTCGTTAAACTTCCGCCGCGGCATGCCCAGCCAGGGATCGAGCGCACTCCGAACGAGATCGAGAGTCTCTCCGATCGGCCCGGCTTTCATCTGCACGAGGTCGATGTCCTCGGAGTACCGCGCGGCGGGTCGTAGGTGGAGCTTGTAAAGCGCCGTCCCGCCCCGAAACGCCAAGGCCTGGGCGATGTCTTCGACCCGGAACATCTCCACGAGGGCACGGGTGATCACGAGGTCCTGCTCGACCTGTGCGTCTTGCTTCCAGGGTGCTTCGGCGCGCCACGAGGTGATGAAGTCCTTGGGAATCATTCGTCCGGCTCCACGGCTACGTTGATGACGACCTTCCACCTGGAGCTGCGCGTGGCCCCCGCAACGCCCTCTGCCCGACGAAGCGGAATGTAGCTGTGCGCTTGCTTCTCCACGAAAGGAAGGAGCACCTCAGCGAGTCTTGGCTCCTCGACCAACTCGAGCAGGTAGCCGAGTCGCTGGGACCAGCCGACCGGGGCGAGCTTTGCCGCCTCGAGCAGCAAGTCTCTGTCGATTTCCTCGGCGAGTTCGCCGAGGACCGTCGCCGCGTTGTTGAGCCCGCCGGCGTGGCGCGGGTAACCTACCAACTCCAGCGCGGTCAACTCGGGCGTGGCGTACCGCAGGTAGCCGTGGGGGGTGTTGACCTCGGTTACCGGCATCCGCTCGAGGTCGGAGCGCGCGATGAACACGACGCGAACCTGGCCGCACTCCACCGGGGGGCGATTCTTCGGCACCATCACCTGAAGCGACTGCGGGCGCTGGTGAGCGGCTCCATGACGCGCGGCCGCGGAGAGCAGCGCGATGTAGTAGGGCTCGCCGATCTCCTCCATTAGCTGGTCGATGAAGTGCTCCGCCGGCACGCACCCCAGCCGGCGATACTCGGGGGGCACAACTACGTAGAAGGAGCGCATGGGGCTTGCGATGGTCCCACGCCGCTTGAGTCGCCGGAGCTTCGCGCGAACCGCCTCATCGCTTCCGCCGATCGCTTTGATGGCGCTCTCGGTCGTGAAGTGATGGCAACCCTGGGCGACCATGTCCTCTATGTACTTCTCAGCGCGCATTGAGACAGAACTCTTTGAAAGCGACGTTGTGCGTCTTGTTCAAAGAGAATCGTACTATAGCGCGAGCCGCTACAACTCTCATCAAACCTGACTCAATACGTTTCTTTCATCGAGAATCGTAGCATCGCTAAGTCGGCGCTGTGCGCGTGACCTCGCCCGATGCGAGCTCGGCCGGCAGCCCCCTCGATCCTTGGGGCCGGCAATGCCGGTCCCCCCGACCACTTGGCCCCATCGCCCCGGCGCCCGCTGAGGCTCAGGGTCGGGCGAGGTCGGTGTTGGTCAGGAACTCGGGGTCCGTCAGCGCTCCGAGGAAGGCGACGAGGTCACTGCGCTCCTGGGTCGTGAGCTGAAGCCCGCCGCCGTGCACGTTGGGGATGAGCGAGTCGATGGTATCGGAGTAGACGATGCCCTCGCTGTAGAAGTCGACGACCTCTTCGAGGGTAGCGAACCGGTCATCGTGCATGTAGGGCGCGGTCATTGCGATGTTGCGCAGCGTCGGCGTCTTGAAGGCCCCGTCGTTGCGGGCCTGTCCGCTGACGGCGCCGTAGCCGGTCCCCGTGACCTCGGCGTCCAAGCCGATGTTGTGGAAGAGGTTGTCGGTGAACAGCGCCGTGGCGTGGCAGTGGAAGCACTCGCCCCGCTCGGAGTAGAAGAGCTCCATGCCGCGGAACTCGGCTTCGGAGAGGGCGCTCTCGTCGCCGGCCGTGTAGCTGTCGAAGGGGGAGTCCCGAGACACCAAGGTGCGCTGGAACTGTGCGAGGGCGTAGGCGGCGCGCTCGGTGGTGATCTCGGTCGAGCCGAAGGCCGCGAAGAACATCTCCTCGAGGTCCGGTTCTTTGAGGCGTTCGACGTCGGTGCCGAAGAACTCCTCGACCTCCATGATCATCGCTTCTTCGAGGGTCCCCTCGAAACGCCCGTCCCAGAGGAAGTTGCGTGACCAGGCCAGGTTGATGTGAGCAAGGACCCCCTCGACATCGGGGTTCGAGAAGGCGTGGTCCTGGAGGTGGCAGTCCGCGCAGGCCCGGCTGCCGTCGGGGGAGAGGCGCGAGTCGTAGTAGAGCTGGCGGCCGAGGGCGACGCCCTCGTAGGTCGTGGCGTTGTCGTCGGGGACGATCAACGGCGGGAAGCCCCGCGGTAGCCGAACCTCGAGGGGCTCCGGGGAATGGGACGGTGGCGCCTCGTCCACGCCGCAGCCGCCAGCACCGAGTGCGAGTGCCCCGAATGCTGCCGCGACGACCGGGAGGGTGAACAAGGCGCGCCCGTTCACGGAGCACCCAGGGAGAAGACCGTCGAGCCGTTGGCCATCAGCGAGGCCTGGGCCGCAGCGTCGCCCATGATTCCGCGGTGGGTCTCGTTGAAGTAGTCGTTCAAGTCCCAGGTGTTCGGGTCCGTGAACCACTCTTCGAGGTTCATTTCCACGGTGAAGGTGGCCCCATCGGCGACGGTCAGGCCGGTCGCATCGAGGTCGACCTCGAAGGAGTAGTCCATGCCGGCCAGGCCGCCGCTGTGGGTCATGAAGTTGAAGGGTGACTCGGTCTCATCGACGTAGCGGCCCTCGAACTTCATGTAGTGGTAGCCGCCGCCCATCATCTCTGGCCACTCCATCAGGGACTCCGGAGCTGAGAGGAAGGCGCCGCTGACGTTGAGGGCGGGCCCGAGGCCCATCGTGAAGGTGATCTTCGCGAGATCCCCGGTCGTGGTTCCGACGGGCAGGTCGTAGGTCCTCGTCTCGGCCGTGTCGTGGTCGACGTAGTGCGCCCCCGGCACATTGATCTCGCTGTCGTCCGCGAGGGTGAGGGTCACGTCGCTGACGAAGTAGCTGAGGCGCGTGACTCCGAACTGGTTGCCCGCGGCGTTGGCGTAGGGCGTCTCGGTTCCGAGGACGATCGCCGAGTCGTTGGCGAGGTGCTCGAAGGCGAGGGTGACGGTCGCTCCGGTAGTGCCACCGTCGCCGGTGCTCGAGTCGCCGGTGCTCGAATCGTCAGCGGTACTCGAGTCGTCACCGGTGCTCGAGTCACCGGCAGTCCCCGAGTCCGCGACGCCCGTGTCGGCGTCGGTCGTGGTGTCATCATCACACCCGCCCACGGCGAGCAGGAGGGGCAGGAAGGAAAAGGCCATGAGGATCGAGATTGCCTGAACACTACGCATCGTCAGTTCTCCGGGTGAGCCGTCGTCGGCGCCGGGACCCTCCCCCTCCTGGGGACGGACGACAATGCGGTGTTTCGTCGCATGCGGCAGATTGTCGCACCCGTTAGCTGCGACGCACTCGACGAGAACTGTTCAGCAATTGCATCGGGCAAGACCGTTGCTCGGTATCGGACTCTCCTGTGCGGTCCACACTAGCCGAGGACCCCGGTTTGTGTGGTCTAGTGCCGCCATGTTCGAAACTGCGGAACTTGGTCAGAAGGTCAGCAAGAAGGATTTCGACAAGCGGGAGGAAGAGCTACGCCTCTCGTTGCTCATGGCGCAGCAGCGCTTACGCAAAGCGCCCTTTCCGGTCATCGTGGTCTTCGCCGGCGTCGATGGCGCGGGCAAGGGCACGACGGTCAACCTGCTCAACGAGTGGATGGACCCGCGGTGGGTCGTCACCCGCTACATGGGTGAGCCGACCCCCGAAGAGAAAGAGCGCCCGCCCTACTGGCGCTACTGGCGGGACCAGCCCCCGAAGGGGCTGATCGGGTTCTTCCTGAGCTCCTGGTACTCGAAGCCGCTCATCGACCGCGCCTACGGCAAGTCGAAGGTGAACGAGCTCGAGTCCGACCTCGAAGACATCGTCAACTTCGAAAAGACCCTCTCCGACGACGGGGCGCTGATCCTCAAGTTCTGGATGCACCTCGGTAAGAAGGCGCAGAAGAAGCGCTTGTCGAAGCTCGAGAAGGACCCCCTCGAGAGCTGGCGCGTGACCGAGCGCGACTGGAAGCACTACCGCATGTACGACAACTTCGTCGACGCGGCCGAGCGCATCATCATGCGCACCAGCACTGGCGCGGCGCCCTGGCACCTCGTCGAGGGCGTGGACCACGAGTACCGGAGCCTCCGGGTCGGCGAGATCCTCCTCGAGGCCCTCGAGGAGCGCCTCGGGGCCCACGAGCGGCGCGAGAAGTTCCTGAAGGAATCGCCCCCGTCGGAGCCGCCCAGCAGCCATCTCACGACGTCGGTCGGCAAAAGCGCGACGACCGTCCTCGATGCCGTCGACCTGAGCCAAACCATAGAGCACGGGGTCTACAAGCTGCGCCTCAAGGAGCAGCGCGCCCGCCTCAACGAACTGCACCGCGAGGCCCGGGACAAGAAGGTCGGCGTGGTTCTGGCCTTCGAGGGCTGGGATGCGGGGGGCAAGGGAGGGGCTATCCGCCGACTCACCAGCGCCCTCGACGCCCGGTCGGTTCGGGTCATCCCCATCGCCGCTCCCACCGACGAAGAGCGCGCCCAGCATTACCTGTGGCGCTTCTGGCGTCATATGGGCCGCGTCGGCCGCGTCGTCATCTTCGACCGCAGTTGGTACGGGCGGGTCCTCGTCGAGCGCGTCGAAAACTTCGCCCGCCGCGAGGAGTGGGGCCGGGCCTACGCCGAGATCAACCACTTCGAAAAGCAGCTCGTCGACCACGGCATCGTCGTTTGTAAGTTCTGGGTTCACATCGATCAGGACGAGCAAGCGCGTCGCTTCGAGGAGCGCGCCAAGATCCCGTACAAGAGCTGGAAGCTCACCGACGAAGACTGGCGCAACCGCGAGAGGTGGGACGACTACGTGCTCTCGGTGCACGACATGGTCGAGCGCACGAGCACCCAGATCGCGCCGTGGACGATCGTCCCCGGCAACGACAAGAAGTTCGCGCGGATCAAGGTCATCGAGACTGTGTGCGATAATCTCGAGGCGGCGCTGAAGAAGAAGAGGAAGTAGGGGGACGCGGCCGGAGGCGATAGGGCGTCTCCGGGTCTGTTCGCGTTTCCGTTCGCGTTCGCGTTCGCGTTCCCGTTCGCGATCGCGATCGCGTTCGAGTTCCCGTGTCCGAGGCCGTGGGACGGCTCTTCGTCGCTGCGCTCGAACTCGCCGGCGATGCGCGCTGTGGGTGATTGCTCCTTCGCTCGGGGCGCCTTGATGCTGCCACCGTGCTCGGCCGCGTAAAGGCTCGGTCCGCCGATGCGGCGGACGCGCCCGGCTGCGCCGGCTGACGGCCTTGACTAGGGCGGCCCCCGGCGGCGCGGGGGGGGCTTCACGAGCGAAGGAGCTCCAACATGAAGAACTTTCAGTGTTACCAACTTTCGATTGGCGCGGTGCGGATGGTGCGGCCGTTGATTGAGCGCATCGAAGCGCATGACCGGGATTTGGGGCCCAACAAGAAGGCGCCACGAGAGGCGGCCCGAGGCGGCAGCGCGACGCAGTCGTGCAGAGACGTCAGGCCGCCGTAGTGGCGCCGGTAGTGCTTGCCG
>QMMC01000399.1 GCA_003647065.1 Deltaproteobacteria bacterium
CCCCTCCGGAGCTCATCGACGAATCCCGGGACGTGACGCGCCCCATCCCCGAGAGCGCCCGGCGCACCATTCCAGACGCGACCGAAAAGACCGCATCCATCGACCTCGCCGAGGCCGAGCGCCTGGTCCGACAAACAGCGACCCCGTCCGTCACCCATCCGGATCACGAAGAAACCCGGAGAGTGCACCTGACCTCGAAGCCGCCGACCGACTTCGAGCATACCCGCCCCCTCATCCCAGCCTCCGCCTTCGCGGCGCCCCCCCTCATCGGTTCAGATCTGGACGAGCCCACCCACGTCGACCGTTGGACGTCCCCGGTGGTGAAGCCCTACCGGTCATCGCGCCCCGCACCGACGACGCCTGCGGCCGAGGCAATCGGGGCGGCACGGAGGACCTCGGCGCCAAGGCTCGCCCCGGAGCGTCACGGCGGCCGCCTCCCGGGGGCCGCAAAGCCAATGCCCGCGACGCGGCCTCTGGATCGGGGGGTCGAGCCAAAGCTCACCCCCGCCGCCCGGCCCTCGGCCCGGCGCCTGTCGCAGCCAGAGTTTGGGCACCGGCCCACCGAGCCCGCCGAGCCAAAGCCCGCCGAGCCAAAGCCTGCCCAAGCGCCGGTGGTGCCCCAGCTTCCCAGGGCCCAAAAGCCCCAAAAGCCCCAAAAGCCCCAAAAGCCCCAAAAGCCGAAGAAGTCGCAGAAGAGCCAGCGCGCCGCTCGGAAGGCGCCGCCGGTCCCACCCCGGGCGCCGTCCTTCGACACCGATCCTCGCAATCCGCCGCTGCCCCCGAGACCACCACCCCGAGCAAAGGCGCAGACGGCGCAGACGGCGCCCGCCGGCGGGGGTCCGGCGGCGCCGGTCTTCGGAAGCGCACGGGCCTCGGCGATGCCGCCGGCCCCCGCCGCAACCGCACCGACCCCCGGGGCGGCACCCAAGCTCGCGCCCGCATCAGCACCCGCGCCAGTTCCTGCGGCCACTCCCGGAGCCGCCGCGTCTCCCCCCATCGCGGGCCCCGTCCCCAAGGCTGTGGGCCAGGGGAGTCCATCGGTCCCCGTCGGCCCGTCCGCTCCGCTCCAGTCTGCTCTGCCCCAGGGAGACACCGAAGACGAAAAGAGGCCGCCATCGCCGGCGGACGCTCCCTACGTGTACCAGGGAGAGACTGAAGTCGCGGCGCGTCCCGAGCCCGCCAGTGGCCTGTCGACGAGCACCTGGGTGGCCATCGCGATCTTGCTCCTGGGCAGCGTCGTGGTGGGGGGAATCATGGCGTTCGGACCGGAGCTCCTCGGGGCACCTGGCGACGGGGCCGCGCCCACTGCTGCGGTCGGGCCCTCCACGCCGAATCCCCTCGCGCCCCGAGATACGATCGAGGCGCCGGTCGCACCGGAAGAAACGCCTCCGGTAGACGACGAAGAGGACGAACCCGCAGAGCCCCGGACCGAAGCACCGCAAGAAGCGCCCCAAGAGACGCCCCAAGAAGCGCCAAACGAGGTGCTCACCGCGGAGATCCCCGCCGCCGAGGAGCCACCGGCGGTCGACCCGAACCTCGACCCACGCGAGCAGGCCAACGCCCTCATCGACCGGGCGAACGACCTCGAGATGCCCGACGAGGCGCAGGCCGCCGTGGCGCTCTACGAGCAGGCCCTCGCCCTGCGCCCGCGGAGTTCCCGGGCCTTCGCTGGCCTCGCCCGGGTTCATCTCGAGCTCGAAGAAGAGTCCCGGGCCATCCGCTTCGCGGAGCGCGCCGTCCGCAATGCGCCCCAGCGGCCCAGCTACCTCATGCTCCTCGGCGACGCGTACTTCGCGGCCCGAGATGGCCGCGCAGCCCGCCAGGCGTGGCTCGAGGCCTGGGAGCTGCGCCCGTCGCGGCGCCTGCGCCGGCGCCTCGACCGCGTCGGCCAGGTCCCCGACTGAAGCCCAATGATCTCGGCCCTCGGCGGGTCAGAAGTCTTGTCGTTCACGTGACGGGCGGGGGCGAGGCGAGTACGATCCCGAGCGCAAGGCATGGGCGAACCGGAAGAGCAGAACTCGAGCGGGCGGGCCCTGGCCGCGACCGAACTGGGCACGGGCCCAGAGTTCGACCCACAGCCAGGCCTCGCCCCAGAAATCGTCCAGGATTCGGACGCAGACGAAGACGCCCCGGACGCCTTCCTCGGCCGCGTCCTCGGGGGCCTCTACCGGGTGGAGCGCCGCATCGGGGAAGGCGGCATGGGCACGGTCTACGCCGCCCTCCACATACACCTGAACAAGAGCTTCGCGATCAAGGTCCTCTCGAGCCGGATCGCCTCGGACAAGCAGGCCATCGAACGCCTCCGCCAGGAGGCGGTGATGGCGTCGAGCATCGACCACGACAACATCGTCGACGTCGTGTCCTTCGACACCACCGAAGAGGGCGACGTCTTCATCGTGATGGAGCTGCTGAAGGGCATGGCCCTCGCGGACGTCCTCGAGAAGGGCCCGGTCCCCCTCGACCGCTCCCTGCACATCGCGATGCAGATGTGCGGGGCGCTGCACGCAGCCCACGAAAACGGGATCGTGCATCGAGACCTCAAGCCCGAGAACATATTCATCGTGCGCAAGCACGACCGCGACTTCGTGAAGGTCCTCGATTTCGGCATCTCCAAAGTGAAGAGCGCCGATGCCGATCAGGTGCGCATGACGAAGACCGGGCAGCTCGTCGGCACGCCGCTCTACATGTCGCCGGAGCAGGCTCGCGGCGAAGCGAACATCGACCGCCGCGTCGACATCTACGCCCTCGGGGTCCTGCTCTACGAGATGCTCACGGGCGCGCCTCCCTTCGACGGCGGCAACTACTTCCAGCTTCTTTGGAAACACGGCAACGAGCCCCCGCAACCGCCGAGCGCCCGGGCGCCAGATGCCCACATCCCCGACGCGGTCGAAGCGGCCATCATGAAGGCCCTCGCCAAAGATCCGGACGAGCGCTTCCAAACGATGGAAGAGATGCAGGAGGTCCTCGCCGGCACCGCCTCCACGCAAACCCCGGCGCACTTGGTCTCGATGCCCACCCCGCCGCCCTCTTCTCGGAGCGGACACGGCGGTGGGGCTGTCACCATGGACGAAGCGGTGCTCCCGAAGTCTCGCCTCGGGATCGGCCTCGGCGCCGCGGCGCTGGCGGTGGCGGTCATCGGCGTAGCTGTCGCCGTCGGCACGGGCAACTCGGATCCGGCGGCTCCCCCGGCGACTGACACCGAACCCGAAACAGGAGCCCAAGGCGGGGCAGAAGACGTTGGCGAAGATCCCGGAACAGAGGGCTCTTCGGACGTTCCACAGGGCGTCGAAGTCCCGGGAGACGAGGTTCCGCCCGCGGTTCCCCAAATGGTCTCGGTCACTTTCAACTCGCGCCCGGAAGGCGCGACGGTCTCCATCGACGGCCGAGAATTGGGGGAAACCCCCCTGGTGACGCCGATCGCATTGAGTGACGGGCCGATCGAGGTCACCTTTGCCAAAGAACGCTACGTAGACGAAATAATATCGGTCGTGCCTTCGCAGGGTGCCGTGGTCGAAGGACGTCTTCGCCCAGTTCGAAGGCAACCGAGCACAATGCGCGGCGGCATGGCCGGCACGCACAAGATGACTTTCTAAATGGCTTATCGAAATTTCTTTGGCTTCGCGTGCATGGTGCTCGTGACCTTCGCCGTGGCGACGGTTCCCGCGCCCGCGAGCGCCGATGAGAACTCGATGGCGCGGGTGTACTTCGAGCAGGGCAACCAGGCCCTGACCCGCGGCATGAACGCCCGCGGCCGACGAAAGACGCGCTTCCTGCAGCAAGCCCTCGAGAGCTACATGCAGAGCCTGCAGATCGTGCGCACGCGAAACGTCGTCTACAACGCCGGCGTCGCCCTCGAAGGCCTCGAACGCGACGACGAGGCCTTCGGCTACTTCCGCGAGTACCTCGAGTTCCCGAACCTCTCTGCAGAGGAGCGGGCCGAGGCCATGACCAAGCTGACCGCCCTCAGGCAACGGGTTGCCGTGGTCATGATCGAGAGCACGCCGCCGGGGGCCGAGGTGCGCATCGATCGGCGCGACCTCGCGGTCGTGGGCACGACGCCCCTCGAGGTAGCCGTGAGCGCCGGCAACCACCGCGTCTTCGTATCAGCCGAGGGTTATGTCGACGGCGAAGGCACGGTCATGGGCGCGACGGGGCGCCGAGAGCGCGTCGCCGTCGAGCTGAGCGCCGAGCCGATTGCGCTCGTCATTCACTCCGAGGGCATGGGCACGGTGCTCCTCGACGGGCATCCGGTCGACACCAGCGGTGAGCTCCGGGTGATGCCCGGAGAGCACGTCATTCGTTTTGGCGACGCACCGCCGATCCACGTCACCCTCCGCCCCGGCGAGGGGCGCCGGGAGGTGCGCTTCGACGCACCGCAGAACGCACCCCAGGGGATGCTCGCGGTCAGCACCAACGTCGACGACGCCAGCGTCTTCGTGGACGGTGAGATCCTGAACACCGGGCGTGAGCTCGAGACTTCGGTCGCCTCCGGGCCCCGAACGATTCGTATCGAGGCGCCCGGATACGCCCCCGCCACCCGCCGCATCGACATCCCGGCAGACGGCGAAGCACGCCTCACCGTGCACCTCGAAGAGGACGTGGGAGACGAGTCTCGTTTCGGCAAGCTGCCCGGCGTGCTCTGGCTCTCGGCGGGCGTCATCGGCCTCGGCGCCGCAGGCACCGGCATCGCCGCCGTGGTCGCGAACAGCAACTTCAACAGCGCCACCGACCAGACCCTCGACCAAGCCCACCAGGTAGAAACCCTGAACACCGCCGCCGACATCCTCTTCGGCGTAACCGCCGGCGTCGGCATCGCCGCCCTCATCTTCACCCTCTTGAACCACGACGTAGAACAGCCCCCGTCGGCCATCGAGGTCTCCGCGGCCCCGGTCGAGGGCGGCGGCGTGCTGATGGCCCGCGGAACCTGGGGGGCCCAGTGATGCGTACCGTAATCCTCATCGCCAGCGCGATGTTCGCCCTGAGCGGCTGCACGCTGGTGAACAGCGTCGACTACAACAAGCTCGACGCCAGTGACGCGGGCCTCGACGCAATGGATAGCGGCGACCTGGACGCGGGGGATGGAGGGGACGCGGGGGATGCGGGGGATGCGGACGCAGGTGACACGGCTCCTCGCTGCAGCGACATCCCCGAGAACTGCGACGACAATACGGACAACAACTGCAACGGCTTCATCGACTGCCACGACTTCGAGTGCAGCCAACTCGAGAAATGTTGCTCCAGAGGCACGGACTCGGTGCTCGACTACACCAACACCATCACTTGGGATTACATCCCCAGTGCCCAGGGCGTTGGGCCTGATCTCATGAGCAATCAGATCATCAAGTTTGCTGGGTCGGGTGACCCGACGGGCCTGCTGACCTCGTGCCTGCCCCTCGAAGCCGGCTACGAAATACGTACTACATTCACCCTGGAGCGCCTGACGTGCGACGCCACGACCTACCCGTGCTTCGCCCGTCTCGCACTGACGCCTACCCCGGACTCGTCGCCGGGAAGTCGCATCCTCGAAGACTTGGGCGTGGAAATGACGGGCGACGGTCACGTCATCGTGACTCTCGCTTCTTCGACACTCCCCACAGACACCATCCAGATCGGGCTAGACGGGTCCGTCGGTGTCGTGCTGACACTGACCGCAGGAACGTACCCAGGCGGAGAGCCCGCCTTGGTAGCAACGGTGCGGGCTACCCCGAGTGGAGGAACGGGTACCGTCACCATCCTCGCAGGCGAGCCGATCGCACCACTCGATCGCCTTCTGGGCGGGGAAGCGGGAAGCGACTGCGTCGAGACACGAGGGCTTCGTCTCGCTGTGGAAGGAGCCGGTTCTCAGATCCGCGTGGCGCCCATACTCACGACGACCCTGCAGTGCCTGAACTTGGGCCGCTTCGAGATGCCCACGGAAGACGACGATCCAGTATCCCATGGTCCCGTCGATGGACGTTTTTCAGATCTCCATTGGACGAGTTGGGGTTCCGGGGGTGTCGGAGCACCATCCTTGGTGCGTCGCACCGAGACAGGAGGTACCTACTGGCACGTGTTCGGCGACGCGACGGACCTGGACCGCGGACAAGAGGGAGCAGTGCCCCTGGCGTTCCGAGTTGGTCACTCGAAGGTCGGTGCGACCGAGTGGAACGCAAACGAGTGGATCACTACCGCGGGCGACGTGTCACGCTTCGGCACGGACTGCGATCCAGAATGTTGGAGCGACGACTACAGCATCCGCGAACCGAGCGTCGTGGATCCGGGAGTCGGCGCATCTTTCGCCATGGCAGCCGCCGTCCGGAACGGCGCCATGGCCCCCGACATCTACGGCCTGCACACCGGTCCAATTTCGAGGAGCCAGCATTCCCGACGCGACCCGCGGATCACCATCATGCCCGAACTCCCCTGCGTCTCTCTGCGCCATCCGGCCCTCGTCCCGCGAGAGCAGGACGCCAGTACCGGTTACTGGCTCTTCTTCGCCTGCGAGACAGCTACCGAGGTCTTCGACATCCGCGTCGCGATGTTGAATACGGACCTCGAGGTGGTTGGAGACTTTCCAGGCGAAGCCATCATCAGCCCGGTGGCCGCCACATTTCGAGCATCCTCCGTCTACGCCCCGGAGGTTCTCGTCGACTACGACGGCAGCGGCCTGCACACCTTTCGCATGTGGTTCCTCGCTCGTGACGGCGACCAGAAGGTCTCAGTCGGCATGGCGCAGGGCCAGCTCACCGTGGGTCAGATCGGCACGATGCCCTCAGACGGAGTACCCCCCACTTTCCATCTCTACGGCGCGAACCCGATCCTGGAGGACGGTCCAACGTTCTTTGACGAATGCAGCGATTGCGTCACGACCGGACTCTCCGTCTTGCGCGTCGACAATACGACGCTCCGCTTTCTCTTCGCCCGCTCGGACGACGAGGGAAATCCGTGGGATCGGCGCTTCGTTCCAGCGGAACAGTACTGGAGGGCGGGCTGGGCCCCACCCCCCTGAAGAGCGGTGGCGCCGATGTGGGATACACACCTACCTGAGAGGCTGGCATGATGCGTGAAGGGATCGCTACTGCTGTGCCGAATCGTGCCGCCATAATTCTCTCCATCCTGTCGCTGCTGGCGTTCGCTGGCTGCGCAAGCTTAGACCGTCTGGGCACCGGTGGCGATGGCAGCGACGCCGATGCCGGCGAGGCAGGCGATGCCGGGCCCGCCGATTTCGCATCCGGACGCTCCTCCGGCGATCCGGTCTTCGGGGCCGACGCGGACGAGGCGAGCGGCGGTGCGCCAGGGGCAGACGCGGGCATAGGGGCGGGGTTTCCCCCGAGTCTCGAGGCTTGTGTAGGCGCCGGAGGCGCGGCGGAGGGCGGCTATGACTGCAACGTCCCGGCCTGCGCGGACCTCGGGTCGTGTCGGATCGGCAGTGGGCAATTGTGCACGGTACGCCCGGCGACCGACGTTTTCACCGGTGGCTGCGACGGGTCTCCCCTGACCGCGGCGTGTCTCGGTGAGGCCGGCGACGGCTTCGGCGGCCCCGCGCCGTGGGTCGCCGGCGGCGGCATTCACCCGGGCGGAAGGGACTTCGATAGCGGCTTCTA
>QMMC01000400.1 GCA_003647065.1 Deltaproteobacteria bacterium
CGGCGGCGACTCGATCAGATCGAGGTACCGGTAGGTGAACGGCTCGTAGTAGTCGTCGATCAGCGGCAGGTGCGGGTTGTGGAAGATGTTCAGCAAGCCTTTCTTCTTGCCGGCCCCCTTCAACTGCAGCTCGGAGTTCTCGAGCTCCCACCCACCTTGGTAGATGTCCTGGTCTTCCCACTTGCCGGGGTAGCCCGTGCCGGGCTTCGTTTCGACGTTGTTCCACCACATGTACTCCGCACCTTTGCGGTCGGTCCATATGTTCTTGCAAGCGATCGAGCACGTGTGGCAACCGATGCACTTGTCGAGGTGGAACACCATCGAGATTTGCGAACGAACGTCCATATTTCAGCTCTCCTGCCTGTTGATCGAAAGACTGGTCATCAGAACACCACCTTGCTCATCCGTTTGACGACGACATGGGTGTCCCTGTTCGGAGCGATCGGGCCCCAGTAGTTGAAGTGGTAGGCGAACTGCCCGTACCCGCCGCTCAGGAAGTTGGGCTTGAGGTGGATCCGGGTGAAGCTGTTGTGCCCACCCGCGCGTTTTCCACCGCGCACCTGAGACTTGGGAATGCCCACGGTCCGCTCGGGGACGTGGTACACGATGCACACGCCCTTGGGGATCCGCGCGCTCACGCTGGCTCGAGTGCAGTACACACCGTGGTCGTTGAAGACCTCGCACCAGTCGTTGTCCTTGATGCCGAGCTCCTCGGCATCCACCTCGCTGAGCCAGACCGGCTCGCAGCCGCGGGACAGCGTCAACATCCGGTGGTTCTCCATGTAGGTGGAGTGGATGTGCCACTTGCCGTGCGGAGTGAGGCAGTTGAGGACCCTGGCGTCGCCGGCCTTCAGCGTCTCCTTGAGGTCGCCGTACGCCGACGGCTTGGGAGACGGCTTGTAGGTCGGGAGGTACTCGCCGTAGGCCAGGTACATCTCGTGGTCGAGGTAGAAGTGCTGGCGGCCCGTCAGGGTCCTCCACGGCACCAGTCGCTCAACGTTGTAGGTGTACGCGGCGTAGGCGCGTCCGTCGTTCATGAGGCCCGACCAGAGCGGCGACGTGTTGTAGCGCCGCGGCTGGGCCTGGAGGTCGGCGTACGTGATCTTGACGTCGGCACTCCCATGCGCGAGATCGGCCAGCTTCAGGCCGGTCTTCTTCTCCATGTTCTCGTACGCCCGGACCGTCAACTTGCCGTTGGTCAGGGTCGAGAGGTGGAGCACGGCGTTGGCCGCCATCACGTCCTCTTCGATCGACGGATAGGTCTTGCCGTCCATCTTCCGCACGGGGAAGTGGTTCGACTCGATCATCTCGTCGTACTCGCCCTCGCACATGTAGTGGTTGCCGTGCGCACCGAGCCCGGCGGTCCGGATGCGGTCGCCAAGCGTGACGTACTTCTCGTAGAGACGGGTGTAGTCCCGCTCGACGACGACCAGCTTGTGCGTCGTCTTACCCGGCTCGGGCTTGCACTCGCCCTTGTACCAGTCCTTGATCGTCGGCTGAGAGATCTCGCCGGGGGAGTCGTGGGACAAGGGCATCGAGAGGATGTCCGTCTGGGGCTCCGGGAGGTACTTCTCCGCGGCCTCACTCGTCACCTTCGCGAGGTCACGGAAGATGTTCCAATCGCTCTTGGACTCCCACACCGGCGGGATCGCCTGCGAGAGGGGGTGGATGAACGAGGGCATGTCCGTGCTGTTCAGGTCCGCCTTCTCGTACCAGGAGGCGGCCGGGAGCACGATGTCGGAGTAGAGCGCCGACGAGTCCATGCGGAAGTTCAGGTCGATGATGAGATCCATCTTCCCGACCGGAGCAACCTCGTGCCACTTGACCTCGCTCGGGCGTTCGTCCGAGTCCTTCGAGATCTTGTTGGAGTGCGTTCCGAGGTAGTGCTTCAGGGCGTACTCGTGCCCCTTCATGCTCCCCATGATCGCGTTGCCGCGCCAGATGTACCAGATGCGCGGGAAGTTGACCTCGGCGTCCGGGTCGCTGACGGAGTACTGGATGTCGCGCGACTCCAGCTTGTCCATCACATACTTCGACACACCCGCGTCGTCCTTCGCGCCGTCAGCCTTCGCTTCCTTGGTCAGGTCGAGGGTGTTCTTGTCGAACTGCGGGTAGAAGGGCATCCAGCCCATGCGCACCGACTTGAAGATCGCGTCCGCGGTGTGCGTCTGCGTGAGCTCGTTGTCGGGGACGGTGTTGTACTTGGAGAACTGACCGTCGTAGCGGTACTGGCACGTGTTGAGGTAGTGCCAGATGGGCGCCTGCTGCAAGCGCGCCGCCGGCTGCCAGTCCAATCCGAAGGCGATCGACGCCCACGAGTCCGTGGGTGCGAGCTTCTCCTGGCCGACGTAGTGGTTCAGTCCACCACCGTTCTTGCCGACGCAGCCCGACAGCATGAGGGCCATGGCCCCCGCGCGGTACATCAGGTTGGCGTGGTACCAGTGGTTGATACCGGCGCCGATGATGATCATGCACTTGCCACCGGTCTTGTCGGCGGTGCCCGCCCACTCGCGGGCGAACTGGATCACCGTCTTCCTGTCGACACCGGTGAAGATCTCCTGCCAGGCCGGCGTGTACGCCGCGTCCTTCTCGTTGTAGTCCTTGGGATAGGCTCCCGCGAGACCGCGATCCACGCCGTACTGCGCCATGATCAGGTCGTAGACCGTCGTCACGGACACGGTGCCGTCGACGGTCTTGACCTGCTTCACGGGCACGCCGCGGAGCACGTGGTTATCGAGGCCGAACTCGGTGAACTGCGTCTGGGCGACCTTGTCGCTCTTGCCCAGCAGGGTCAGCGTCGGATCGTAGGTCTTGTTGTCGACCACGCTCTCGAGCTTCATGTTCCAGTTGCCGGGCTTCTTGTCCCAGCGCGAACCGGAGCTGCCCTTCGGGACGACGAAGTTGCCCGACTCCTCGTCGATGTTGACGAACTTCCAGTCGCCGTTCGTGACGTCCTTGAACTCCGCGAGTTCGGACGCGCGAAGCATCCTGCCCGGCTTGAAGTTCTTGCCGTCCTTCTCGAGCTTCACGAGGAAGGGACTGTCCGTGTACCTCTTGACGTAGTCAATGAAGTACGGCGTCTGCTTCTCGTGGTGGAACTCCTTGAGGATGACGTGCGTTGTCGCCATCCAGAACGCGCCGTCGCTGCCGGCGTGGAGCGGGACCCACTGGTCCGCGTACTTGCAGACCTGACTGAAGTCAGGCGAGAAGACGACGGCCTTGGTTCCGTTGTGCCGGGACTCCGCGAAGAAGTGACAGTCCGGCGTGCGCGTCATGTTCAGACACGCGCCCATGTCGGCGATCATCTTCGAGTTGAACCAGTCGGCGCTCTCGCAGACGTCCGTCTGCTCGCCCCAGATCTCCGGGAACGCGGTGGGGAGGTCGCAGTACCAGTCGTAGAAGCTGAGGTTGACTCCGCCAAAGAGCTGCAGGAAGCGCGCGCCCGCCGCGTAGCTCAGCATCGACATCGCGGGGATCGGCGAGAAGCCGATCACGCGGTCCGGACCGTAGTCCTTGGCCGTTCGGATGTTGGCGACGGCCATGATCTCCATGACCTCGTCCCAGGTCGTGCGCCGGAAGCCGCCCTTGCCGCGCGCCGTCTGGTACGCCTCGCGGGCCTTGGTGTCCGCCTGCAGCGCCACCCAGGCCTTCATCGGGTCACCGAGCGCGCGCTTCTTCGCGCGGAAGGCGTCGACGAGCGAGCCGCGGATCAGCGGATACTTGATGCGCAGCGGGCTGTAGAGGTACCACGAGAACGAGATGCCGCGCTGACAGCCGCGGGGCTCGTACGGCGGGAGTGAGTCCTCCAGCAGCGGGTAGTCGAGCTGTTGCGTCTCCCAGGTCACGATCCCGTCCTTGACGTGAATCTGCCAGGAGCAGCCGCCGGTGCAGTTCACGCCGTGCGTGCTTCGCACGATGCGGTCGTGCTGGAAGCGGTTGCGGTAGAACTCTTCCCACTTCCGCGTTTGCGGAGAGATGATGTCTTTGATCCAGCCCATTTCTGTTTCCGTTCGTACTTCGCTGTGGCTCTGTGAAACTCGGTCAGTCGTCAGGATTCAGATCGACTTGACCTGCCGGTCGTAGATGGCCTGGTTGACGGATGCGCGCTTCCGCGTCGGCCAGAACATCGAGTACATCGCCAGCAGAAGGGCCGCGCCAAGGATGCCCGTCAGCGCGAGCTTGAAGCCCGTGTCCCGCGGCATGTGGCTCGCCTGGTCGGTGTTGCTCTTCTCGAGGAAGCCGACCAGCGCGTTGACCTCGTCCTCGGTCAACGGCCTGTCCTCGTAGGCCTTCTGCATCACCGGGAACGGTGGGCTGCCGATGATCGCCCGCACGCCCGGTCCGCCGAGCCGCGAGAAGACCTTCGTCAGCTCTCTCGCGAGCACGCCGCCGCCGATGAGGAAGTCACCGGTCACGTCGTGACATGAGTTGCAGGCGGGACCGCCGTTGGTCAGCGAGACCTGACCCTCGAACAGGTCGCGACCGAGGGCGATCTCTGCCGCGGTGGCCGGGTTCGTCGGCCCGGCCGGCATGAGGCCATAGCCTTCCGCCGGAGCGTTCTTGATGTACTCGAGCAACGCGATGACCTGCGCCTCGGACAGTCCCGAGTCCGGCATGACCAGCTTGTTGTTCTCCTCGAAGATCTTGACCGCGTACTCGTCGCCGGAGTTGATCACCGTCTGAGAGGAGACGATGTACGGGATGAGCCAGGCCTGGTCGCGGCGGTCGTTGATCCCGATCAGGTCGGGTCCCACGAGCCGTCCACGGCCGACGGTGTGGCACACCATGCACGCCTTGAAGTCTTCCTCGGGAGTCTGAGCCGTGGCCAGGCCACTGCTCAGGGGACCACCCGCCAAGACGGCGAGAACCCAGACCCGCGGCGAGAGACCCCGCGTGAAGGAGACACCGGGCACCCTGGTGATTGCGCGCATGTTGACCCTGTTGCTGACTGCCGTCGACAGCTGGACGATCGAGATCGTCCGGCTTCCAGAAGTCACGTCGGTGCGCGGGCCTTGCGGCTCGTGCGCCGGCGACGTCGCCGGGCGGGGCTCCCAGGCGGACCTGGTGAGCTCTGCTCGGCCCGCATATAAGACCAAGGGACATACATGTCGCCTTGTCGGGATTACAGCCCTTCTCGTGTAGCTCGATTCCGACAGGAATGGGCGGTCCCTGGGTGCCCGGCCTGCCCCAATCACCGACCCCCATTCACCGCCCCCATTCACCGCCCCCATTCACCAGGCTCGATGCACCGGGCTCGATGCACCGGGCTCGATGCACCGGGCTCGATGCACTGAGCCCGCCGGCTCAGCCTTCAGACCGTGAGGCCGCGCTCGATCGCAAAGTGGATGAGCTCCGCCGTCGACGAGAGCTTGAGCTTCTCCATGATCCGGCTGCGGTAGGTGGACGCGGTGCTCACGCTGATGTTCTGGTGCCGCGCCGCCTCCTTGAGCCCCGTACCTGCGCCCAGCTCGCGAAGCAGCTCGAACTCACGGGGCGAGAGCGCGTCCAGCCCCACGCGTTCCTTGCGCGGCTGGCGCAGATGGTTGAGGACCTCCCGCGACAGCGCCGGTGCCAGGTAGAGCCCGCTCTTCCAGACCTCGTCGATCGCCTTCGCGAGCTCCTGGAAGGCGTCGGCCTTGACCGCGAACCCGTCCGCGCCCGCCTCGAGCACTCTCACCGCGTAGTGAAACGAGTTGTGGATCGTGAGGACGAGGATCTTCGTGTTGCACCAAGAAGCCGCGACGAGCCTCTCGATCACCGGCAGGGCTCCCCCATCCGGGATGTTGTAGTCGAGCACCAGAACGTCCGGCGCGGTGTCCCGAACGGCCTTGATCGCTCCCGCCGGATCACTCGCCTCGCCAACGACCTCGATCCACCCACTCTCACCGAGAATGTGCGAGAGCGCCTCGCGGACCATCGTGTGGTCATCGACCAGGACGACGCGACACGCAGCCGAACTGCCTTTCGAGGCCTGCTCGCCGCTCGGTTCTCCGGTGATGCTCATGACCTCTACAGAATCTCGCTCGGCCCGCTGAGGGGGAGGACCACACGGACGGTCGTGCCTTCGCCCACCGCGGACTCCAGCTCGAGCCGGCCCCGGAAGAGGGCGACCCGCTCGCTCATGCCTATTATGCCGAACCCGTCGTCCGGACGGATGGATGTGTCGAAGCCAACCCCATCATCCTCGATCTCCAGGAGCAGGCTCTCGCCCTGGATCTCGACGCGCACGGTCACCCTGGTCGCGCGAGCGTGCCGCGTGACGTTGGTCAGCGCCTCCTGGACGATGCGGTAGGACTCCTCCGCGACCGCCGGCGAGATGGAGTCCTCATCCGAGGGCACGTCCACCGTGGCAGAGACGCCCGTCTGGGCCTCGAATTCCTCGACGAGGTGCTGGACGGCCTCCCCGAGGCCGAGGTCCTCGAGCAGTGGAGCACGCAGCTGACCGGCCATGTCCTGGGCCCACCGCAGGAGCCCCTCCACGGCGACGTCGGCGCGCTTGATCAGCTCGTCCTTCGCGCGCGGATCCGCGACATCCGTGGCTCGCTGAAGGTGCAGATGGACCGCAGTCCCCGTCTGCCCGACCTCGTCGTGCAGGTCGCGGGCGATGCGGCTCCTCTCGCGCGATTGGGCGACGAGCAGTCGCGCCGACAGCTCCCGCAGTCGCCGCTCGGATGCGGCCAGGGTCCGGTCGTGGTCCATGCGAGCGCCGCGCGTGTAGGCGACGTAGGACGACAGGAGAAAGACCGCGAACAGGCCTGCGAGGCCGGCGCGCAGGTGCCGCGTGTAAGCGGGGGCGATCCCTCGAAGAGTCTGTGCCTTGGACACGAACGTGACGATCTTCAGCGCACTTGCTCCCTCCGGCACTCCGTCCGTTGCACGCACCGGATCGAGCGGAACCGTGGCGAAGGTGAAGATCCCCGCGCCATTCGAGAACTGACCCAGCGCGGACTGCGCGATCTGCTCCCATGCCGCCGGATGCCTGTCGCCGAACGGTCGCGGCGCGGCGCCCGCCGCACGAATCTCCTCCCGGTCGCCCGCCCGATGAAGGACGCGGCCCGTCTCGTCGAGGAGCAGTGTCTGCCCTGCGAACTCTCTGCCCAGGGCCCACAGCCGGTCCAGGAGGTCGGGACCCTGGCCCTCGAGAACGAGGAACCCGAGGCCAATCCCGTCCGGATCGACCACGGCGGTCGCCAGTCGGAACTCCGGAGACACCGGCCGGTCGTCTGCCGCACCGGTCGAACCCAGCCCGGACGTACCGAAGGCCACGCTGCCGCGCGACAGGTGCAGAACAGTCGCAAGGTCAGGCGGCTCGGACGCCTCGGTTCCCTGCGCTGCCGGGGCGACGTCCTGACGACCGTGCTCCCTGTGCACGCAGAGGAGCTCACGGCCTGAGGTGTCGAGCAGCCGGACGCGGTGGTAGCCACTCGCTCGACCGATGAACTTCGAGTACGCCTCTTCGAGCTCGCTCAGCTCGGCGTCGTTCGCGAAGAACGCCCCGAGGACCCTGAGCGACGCCAGGTAGTGAACATCGGACCGCATCTGCTCGATGGTGCGATCCGCGTCCGTCCGC
>QMMC01000401.1 GCA_003647065.1 Deltaproteobacteria bacterium
ATCCTAATACGTGCTGTTCCAGCTGGACAGGTCGTACTCTCCATCACCCGCGTCGGCGAAGGGATATAGGTCTCCTTCATCGCGGCTGCTCATGGTGTTGCGAACGTAGTTTCCGCCCGCCGCCGCGAGCTCATCGAGGTGCCCTTCGAGGCCATCGAGCTGAAAGACGTTGTCTTCGTTCGTGCCGCCAATGAGCAGGACGGGTGCTCCTTCGTACTGCCAGAACCATCCGTTGGCCGCATGGGGCTGAATGCGAGTCTCCTCGAGGGTCGGTGGGATTGCAGAGTCGACCGGTGCGCCATCGGCAGTGGCGGAGTCGGCGGCATCGAGGAGGCTGCTATCGCGCGGGCCACCATCGAGGGAACCACCGTCCATCGAGCCGTCGGCCCCCGATGCAGGGCTGTCGCTACAGCCCTGCATCAAGAGGAGGAGAAGACCAGAGCAGCACAGCGCAACCGGAGACGTATTCACGGGCGAGATCCTCCTCAGCCGATCCCCAAAGCCCGCAGCACCCATTCACTGACCCCGCTCACGACGCTCATGATGAGCGCTGCCACCAGGGCTGTGCCGAAGGAGCGCACGGTCAGCTTGCTCGAGAGGGCGTCGGCGGCTTTGAGCAGGATGGCGGTCACCACCAGCCGCGTCACAAACGCGAAGAGGAAGCCGAGGCCGAGGCTCGCGAAGCCGAGGACCAGGAAGAGCAGCCAGCCCACCAATACATTGAGCAGACCGAAGACGCCCGCGGTGAGCAGGTGGCCGAAGAAGCCGCCTTCGATCTTCATGCCATCGAGGAGCTCGGACGCAGCCCAGAGCGAGAGGGTGACCACACCCCAGCTGATCAGGAAACCCATGGACGGGACCATAAGCACGGGGGAGACGTCCCGGTACCCACCAACCTCACCCTTCGAGCTTTTCGACGATCAGCGCGACGAAGCCGTAGGTCGGCAGCCGCCCACCAGGTCAGCCCGATTCCGTAGGAAGACCCGCCTTCCACCACGCCCGCATTCCGCCCCGAAGCTGGACCGCGTTCTCATAGCCGTGGTCTCGCAGCATGCGGACGACGGGCACGCTGCGGTGCGCGGTCAGGCAGATGATCACGATCTCCCGCTCCCGATCGTCAACGGAGAGCTCGGCGACGCTGAAACGATGGATCGGCAGACTGAGCGCCCCGCGGATCCGGCTGGCTCGATGCTCGAGGGCGGTTCTCACATCGATGATGAGGGGTCCGCCGATCTTCGGCTCGAGCACCCGGGCCTCGATCTCGGGAATCGCTCCGACCGGCGCCCACCGGCGGATGGTGTTCAAAAGACCCACGGCACGAGCATAGCGCAGGGCGAGGGGTCGTGCTCGCGACCCAATGGCGCAACATAGCGCCATCTGGCACATTTCGGCACGCGCAATTCAGAGCAATCTCAAGATCCCTTCATGGATCACATATTGCTGAACAGCCTCCCATGAAATCACTCACCCTCGAATCAACGCAGGTGCTCGCCTTGGGGCTCCTCACCATCGGCGCTGCCGCGGTTTGCCTGGCGCGTCCCTCGACCGCGGAGGCGTGCTCACCTCCTTCGGACGAAGTCAGCTTCCTGCTCGGCGCCACTTCCCATGTACCGATTGCGCGTGAAGGCGTCGCCGTAATTGGAACGATCACGGCCTACGACGCAGCCGATGTGACGGTGCAGGTCTTCGACGCGGAGTCGGACATCGAAGTACCAGGAGCTGTAGAACGGATCCCGTTCGGCTTCGACGCAGCCCAACTCGAGAGCAATGTCACCTACGTGCGTGCTCTCCACGTGTGGCGGGCCACCGGAACATTCGACCCGGAACGCACGTATCGAGTCGAGTTGTCGTCGGGCCCCACGGAGGAGACAGCCATGGGCGTGGTCGCGGCCGCAGATCATGCGGGCCCCCCGACCCCCGACGGGGCGCTCTTCGAGGCCAACCGCTACAACCGGTCGAGGTACGACTGCATGGTTAGCGACGGTGTTGGATTCTGTAACACGTGCACGGCCACCAGCGAGTACCAGGAGGTCGTCCTCCGGTGGGCGGTGCCCGTCGACGCCGAGGATCCTTTCGTCACCTACGGCATCGCGCTGGAAGGCGGCGGCAGCGCGTCGGCCTGGCAAGCAGGCGGGGCGACCGCCCGAATGGCGATCGCGAATTTGGGACGCAGCGAGCGTGCCGAGGAATATTGCCTGGCCGTGACCGCCACGAGTCTCATCGACGGCACCACGAGCACGACCGAACGCTTCTGTGTGTTGGACGCTGAAATACCGGAAATCGAGGAGCCGGACGCCGGCCTCGTCGACGGGGGTGTCGACCGGGGTGTCGACGGCGGTGCAGGCGCGGACGGCGGCGTCGACGGCGGTGCCGCCCCGGCCGCGGGCGGATGCAGCGTCGGGACAACTCAAAACGCGAATTGGCCGACCGCTGCGCTGCTCTTCACGGCGGTCCTGCTCGTGCACATTCGTCGTCGAGCCTAGAGCGCACAGTCCGCCTGCTCGAGAGGGCGTCAGCGGCTCTCAGCAGGTTGGGGAGGCGTCCCGGAACGCGCCAACCTCACCCTTCGAGCTTTTCGACGACCAGTGCCACGAAACCCGTGGCGCTGAACTCCCGGTAGGAGTGCTCTTCTTCGAACCAAGCGACGATGGAGTCGGCTTTGCCTTCGCGCATCGATGCTTTGACCCCGGCGTGCTTGCCGGTGAGCTCGACGAGGCGGCCGATGACACCTTCGGCGGCGGGGTGGTCGCCGCCGTAGTGGCTGCGCAGCCACGTGAGCAGCAGGTAGACCAGCGCCGGGTCGGCCTCGTCGATGAGATGGGCCGCCTCCGAGATGCTCATGGTGCCGTTTTCGATACCCTGGAGGAGATGCAGGGCTTCCCGTTGTTCGTGCTCAAATGCCATCGAGACCCCGCCTTTTCTGGAGCGCTTCTCCGAGGCCGCGCCCTACCCCGGGCCGGCCCTCGCTGAGGATCAGGTCCGCGTCCGCCATGAGCAAGCGCGTCGCCGGAGACAGGCGAGCCAGGGACCGTCCGCCGGTCACGATCACCAGGAGCGTGGGGTTCATGCGAGCCGGCAGCTCGGGGCCCACGGCTACCACCACCCGGCCCTCCGCTTTCTGGAAGGCCTCCGCGAGCAGCTCATCGAGGCGCGCCCCGTTCGCCCCGTTTGCAGCAGCCGGCCCGACCGAAGCGGGCTCCAGCACCAGAAGGTGCCCCGTATCACCGAGGACTCCCTCGGCAGCGGCGACGAGAGCGCTGACGTCCTCGTCCCCGTCCGCCACGACAGCCAGAGTCAGCGTGGGCACCTTGCCCCGGGATTCGCGTTGTATCACCAACGAGGCGTCGAACGGCGCCGCGTCAGGGTCATAGATCGGCAGCTGCCGACTCACCCGCCGCGCTCGACCTCGAGGCCGTCGGCCTCCCAGTGGAGGAAGCCGCCCACGAGGAAGCCCACCGGAAGCCCCTTTGCCTGGAGCTTCTCGGCGAGCTCCTTGGCGTCGTCGGTGGAGCGTCCGTAGAGGATACGGACCCGGCCGTCGGTCGACGCGAGGTCCGCCGCGTGGTCCCCGGCGTCCGCCGCGGGCACATTGATGGCACCTGGAATTCGGTAACGACCATAGGCGTTTGCGTCCCGAATATCGACCGCGACTGCCTTATTGGCGGCAATGAGCTGGGCCAACTCTTCGGGCTTCAGCTCATCGGCGGCGGCGGGGATCGCCGGCTCGACCAGCTTCCGCAGGCCGGCCGCATCGAGGAGCCCGAGGTGATGTCCCACGACCTGTCCGTCGGCGATGACGACCAGCATCGGGATGCTCTGGACGCGGAAGCTCTGGGCCACCCCGGGGTTCGCGTCGATGTCGATGGTGACGACCTTGAGCTTGCCCGGGAGCTCCTCCGAGAGCGCCACCACGAGGGGCGAGAGCTGCTTGCAGGGCTGACACCACTCGGCGTGCAAGTCGATGAGGACGGGGAGGTCCGACTTGAGGACCTCCGCTTCGAAGGTGGCGTCGGTGACGACGGTAACTGGCATCGCGAGTTCTCTATCCCTTTAGGCCAGCCCTCTTGGGGCCACGGCCGCTTTGGTCAATACCCGGACTTGCCTTTGCCACCGGTCACGATGGCAATGCTGGCGCTCGCGCCGATACGGTTGGCCCCGGCCTTGATCATCGCCTCGGCGCCCCCCGCGTCCCGGACCCCGCCGGACGCCTTGACGCCGAGCTCGGGTCCGACGATGGAGCGCATCAGGGCGACGTCTTCGAGGGTAGCCCCGCCCCCACCGAAGCCCGTCGACGTCTTGACGAAGGCGGCGCCGGCGGCCTTCGAGAGCGCGCAGACCATGACCTTTTCGTCGCGGGTGAGCTTCGAGGTCTCGAGGATGACCTTGACCGGGTGGGTCCGGGCGGCGGCCACGACGGCGGCGATGTCGTCGAAAACCAAGGCAAAGTCCCGGCTCTTCACGGCGCCGATGTTGACGACCATGTCGATCTCGTCGGCCCCATCCCGGACCGCCTGCTTGGTCTCAAAGGCTTTGGCGGTCGGGGCCATCGCCCCGAGGGGGAAACCGACGACTGCGACGGTCATCACGCCGCTCCCGCCGAGCATCTTCTTCACGAACGTGACGTTCACCGAGTTCACGCAGACGCTCGCGAAGCGGTAGGTGCGCGCCTCTTCACAAACCTGAGCGAGATCGTCCCGAGACACATCCGGCTTGAGCAGGGTGTGGTCGATCATGGACGCCAGATCCTCGCGAACGGCTCCGATCCCGGGAGATGCCCCCACGCGAACGGCTCCGGCATCCCGAATGATGGCTACGGAATCGGGCCGGCGGACGGCGCACAGACCGTCCCCGTTGCACTCTTCGGCGGGGGCGTCGCAGGGGGAATTTCTCAGCTCATCGAAGAGCTTGAGTTCCACCCGCCGCGCCACGGCCTCTACGATGCGGTCCAGATCACGTCCCATAGGGGCCGGGACCCTACCCCCAAAGGCCCAATTCGTCCACGGTCCGAGGGGTCTTCCCCTACTCTTCCTTTGCCATCTCCTCCCCCCCACTGTAGGAACACGCAACAATTCCCATGGACGTCACCTGCGAGCGCTGCGGAACCGAGTACGAGTTCGATGAAACCCTGGTCTCGGACCGGGGCACGACGGTCAAATGCACCCAATGCGGACATCTCTTCAAGGTGTTCCGGCCGGGCGGCGACGACGGACCCCGGGCCTGGAGCGTGCGGACCAAGGACGGCAAGGTCCAGCATTTGAGTTCGCTGCGCGACCTGCAGCGACTCATTACCCAGGGCAAGCTCACCAAGACGGACGAGATCTCCCGGTCCGGCGAAAGCTGGAAGCTCCTCGGGGATATTGCCGAGTTGATAACCTTCTTTTCTGCGGCGGAGGCGACCGAGACCAGCACGCCACCCCGCAAGGACCGCACCCTGCCCTTCACCTCGCAGGTTGGGGGCGGCCCCTTCAAGCGGTCGCCGTCGGCGCCGCGCATGCCGGCGGCCCGCCCTGCCCAGACCGCCAATCAGGTCCCCGAAGCACCGTCCCGGGGCTCGGGTTCGGGCCCCCTACCGGCTCCCCCGGCTGCGCCCCCGCCGCGCCAACCCCAACCGCCGAGCCCCACCATCCCGGACCGCCGGTCGAAGGTAGGGACAGTCCTCGGCCTGGGCGAAGAGCCCACCTTACCCGCGACGGCGACGCCGTCCCCCTCGGAGACCTCGCCCAAGCAGCCACACAAGCAGACCCTCTTCGGCATGGGCGTGAAGGGCGCGAGTAAGCAGCCCCAGGCGTCCGCCCCGACGCCGGACCTCGATGCGGCCGGCGCCACCGTGCCGGACGCCGGCGCAGCAGAGCGCGCAAAAGACTCAGCCAGCTTCGACGAGCAGGCCACCGAGATCGAGCAGCGCCCCGCTGGAGCTCGCACCGGAGACCGATCGGTCGGGCGCCTCGAAGGCCTCGGCGGCCCGGACCATCCCGTAATGCCGAGCACCCCGACTGGGGGCGTCGTGCCCACGACGCGCTCGATGCCGAAGATGGCGGCACCGGATCCCGAACCCGCCCCGCGGACCAAAAGCAATACTCGCGACGGATACAGCGACCCGGCGAAGACCACCGACGACCGGCAAAGCCGGAAGAAAGCGTCGACTCCGGCCCCTCAGAAGCGTGGCATGTACGTGGACGAGGACGCAGAGCTCGCCGCCCGGCGCGACAAGAGCCTGCCGGGAGAGAAAAAGCGCACCGGCCTCTGGGTCTCGCTCGTGATCCTCCTCGCCGCGGCCGGCGGGGTCGCCCTCGCCTGGGACAAGGTCGGCCCGATGCTCGGCCTCGTCGAGACCGTCGATCCCGCGGCCGAGTTCGTCTCCCGGGGAGAGGCCGCCATCGCCCTCGACCATCAGGCAGCCTACGAGGACGCCATCGAGGAGTTCACCGAGGCCAACGGTGTCTCCGAACGAGACGTCGCGGTGCTGACGGGCCTCTGCCGGGCCCACGGCGCCCTGGCCCAGGAGCTTGCGTTCCGTGCGTCCGACCTCGCAGCGCGTAGTGCAGTAGACACCGAAAACGCTTCCCTGGCCGGGGAAGCGGCAACTCTCCGCCGAGAGCAAACCAGCCACGCAGACGACGCGCGGCGCTTCGGCGAAGACGCCGTGCGCATCGATCCCAACGATATCAGCGCCATCGTCGCCCTCGCCGACGCGCTTCGGCTGACCGGTGACCTCGGCGGCGCCCAGAGCCACCTCGACCGGGCCCGGACCCTCGAGTCCCAGGAGCCTGATGAGAGCGACGAGCTCCGGTACGTGAGCGCGCTCTTCACCCTGCCAACCCCCGAAGCACCGCCGGGACCGGCCCTCGACGCGAGTCGAAGCGCGGCGACGGCAGCCCCGACGCTGCACCGGGCTCGGCTGCTCTACGCCCGAGCGCTCCTGGCGACGGGGGACGTAGCCGGCGCACGAGGTGAAGTAGACGCAGTCCTCGGCGCCGTGTCCGGCCACCCCAGAGCTCAACGCCTTCGCGACGCCATGGACCAAGGTATTCCGCCAGCGGCCCCCGTCGTCGCGGCCCTCGATGGAGGGACGGCGGACGCGGGCACCGTCACCGTCGCCGATACCGGCCCTCCCCCCAGCGCCGACCCGGCCAGCCCCATAGCTCCCGTCGCCAACACCGGAACCCCGTCGGGCGAAGGCTCGGCACCGCCTCGCGGTCGTGACTACGGCTGGTACGTCGAGCACGGCGACGAGCTCGCTGAGCGGGGTGACATCGGTCGCGCCAGGGCCATGTACGAAGCGGCCCTCGCCAAGCGCCCAGGGGGCTCCGAAGCCGAGACGGGCCTGGGCTACGTCATGCTCGAGACCGGCAACGCCAACGCCGCCGTCGGGCGCTTTCAGGCGGCCGCCCGCCACGGCTACGCCGCGGCCTTCATCGGCCTCGGCGATGCCTACCGCCGTCTGCATCAAAACGACAACGCCCTCGCGGCGTATCGCGACTACCTGAGCCGGCTGCCCAACGGTCCCGCCGCGTACACCGCGCGCCGACAGATCGAACAGCTCTCCGCGCACCAGG
>QMMC01000402.1 GCA_003647065.1 Deltaproteobacteria bacterium
CCGCGAGCCCGGCGCCGTCGCCGACCTTGTGCAGGACCAAGCCGAGGTAGCCGACTTCGAGGCCGACGCGGTGGCCAATCGAGTGATCGTGTCCCGACGAGAAGGCTCCGTGAGAGGCGGCCGTGGAGCCGGTAGTGCTTGCCGGTCTGTCGCCGTTCCCGATCCCGTTCCCGTTCCCGTTCCCGTTCCCGTTCCCGTCGTCGTTCCCGTTCCCGTTCCCGTTCCCGTTCCCGTTCCCGTGTCCGTGTCCGTGCCCAGCCAGCAGTCGTCCCAGTATGCCCGGGAGCATCGCTGCCCCAGCCGCGACCACCAGAGCCCAGAGGCCGATCTCCGCGAGGGCGTCCGGGAGCAGCTGGACCAGGACCACCACCATCGCCGCAACCAGGGCAAAGGTCCGGACGGCCCCGAGCAGTGGCCCGGACTTTCGATAGAGCCCGAGAGCCGCCCCGAGAGCGACGGAGCCAATCGCGACGGCGAGGGCCAGAACCATGGGGCGCATCTAGCACGCCGGGCAAAGCACGCCCCGGAGATTCAGGTCCGCGGCGTCTGCGATTCCTGCGACTGACTCGGAGCTTAAATGGGGACGCCGGTCGGTGCCTCTCCGAAGCACCGCCGGCTAATCGCCAAAATCGCTCTGGGGGACTCCGAGGGGCTCTTTCAAACCGCTCCGAAGCATCTGCTCCATGCCCCTCTCCCTCTTCGTATTGCGAGTCTCGTGCCAGCCTCGGCCCCTCACTTTCTCTGCAATTCGTCCTCCCCAAGTGGCGACTCCACTCCCTAAGTGGCGGGTGGCGTTGCCGGTAGCCGGTCGGGGCAGGGCGGGGCAGGACGGCTTGCCATTAAAAAGGGGACGGCCGGTCGGTGCCTCTTCGAAGCATCGCCGGCCAATCGCCAGAATCTCGGGGGCGCCGCTCTACAGCCGCTCGTTGCGGGCCCAGCTGCCGTACATCGGGTTCGGAATGATGATGAAGCGGGAGCCGAAAGCCTCGAGGGCGCTCTCGTCCTCGTGGCGGACCTCCTGCCCCATGGCCTGGAAGTCGTGGATGTTGTCGCCGACCCACATCACCAGGGTGGTCGGGGGGATGTCTCCGGCGCGGCCGTCCTCGACCATCTGCCATCGGGTGGTCTTGTTCGACGTACCGACCCGGCAGAGGATGCCGTCGGGGGCGATGCCTACGGTGCGCAGGTTGTCGAGGGTCGCGTCGCAATCGGCGGCCTTGCGGTTGGTGACGACGGCGACGTGGCCGCCGAGCTCGTGGATACGCGCGGTGAATGCGGCGGCCCCGGGGATCGCGGTGGCCTCGCGGCGGTTGACCCACACGGACCAGGCCCGGGCCGAGTAGCCGAGGCCTAGCTCCTGGCGTTCTCTCTCGTGCTGAGCGTTCGAGATGAGGGTCTCGTCGGCGTCGAAGGTCACCGTCCAGCTCGGCGGGAGTTCTCCTGCGGCGTGCATCGCCTCGATCTGGGCGGTCGCCGTCCGGTAGGCCTGTATCGACAGGGCCCGGTATTCGGCGGCGTTTCGGACCCAGTGCACGTCGTCGCCCATTGGGGCGATCGGGCCATCGGCGTCGCAGCGGCTCCCTTCGCAGGTGAGGAGCAACCGGAACCTCGCCTCGGTGAAAGCCGCCCGGGCCTCTTCGTCCACGGAAACCTGGGCCAGGTAGAACCCCGCCTCGGGGACCGTCGCCGTGAGGCGCGAGAGCTGGCCGTACCCCGCGTCATCGTCGGTGGCGAGGACCTCGGGGTAATCGCCATCGTCTGCGCGGCGGGGCCCTCGGAGCTGAAGGTAACTATCGAACCCTCGGGAGCTGCCCCGGTGGGTCACCTCGAGCTTCACCTCGGTGCCGGCCTCGGCGTAGAGCACATAGCCGAGCTGGTCCCGGGCTCCGGTGACGGTCGCCTCCCGGCCCTCGCCCGGGGCGAGCATCGCCAGGACATCGACTCCGGCGGGCCCATCGGCCTTGCCCTCATCGCCCAGCGCAGGTGCCCGCTCGTCGCAGGACTCGGCCACCTGGGCGCATCCGGAGAGGGCGAGCATCGTGAGGAGGGTGGCTACGACGAGACGGCGCATGGTCGAACCCAATGCGAGTCTCGTGCCACGGACGAATGGGTAATTGTCCGGTGATCTCACGCCGTAAGTGGCGCCCCGGACACCCCAAAGGGCATCCCAGGTGGCCACCGGCCTGGCCAGTCCCTCGAACCCGGCGGCTCGTCAGTCGGCGATGGGGGCTGCGCCTGGGTCGGTCGCTTCGACCGCGTCGGTCGCTTCGTCCTCCGGTTCGGCAGGCGGGGCGCCGTCGGTGGGCTCTTGTCCCGCTCCGGCCGCGGGCTCTTCACCGCCGCTGCTTCGCGGCTCGGTGTTGGGGTCGACGCTCGGGATTTCGTCGAGGATCGCGCGAAGGGCCTGGGCGGCCGCTACGTAGTCGTTCTGTACGTTGGGAACGGTTGCTCGGCCCTGAAAGACGTGGAACATCGACGGCGTTTCGAAGCCATCGATGACGAGGACCTCGGTGGTCGGGCCGTTCACTTCGTCGCGGGCCACCGAGGTCTCGTAGACGCCGTCCTCGTCGCGATAGCGCAAGGGGGCGTGTTCGACGCGGTATTCCAGGCGCTGGCCGAGGCCCGCGAAGAAGACGATGTCCGCGTTGTGGATGGTGCCTTCCCGGTAGCCCTTGGCTGCCAGAACTTCACGGGCGATGTCCCGGAGCTGCTCGAGCTGCATCACGTCGAGCTCGACCCGACTGAAGCCGTCGGGAAGCGTCTCGGGCCCGGCGACCGCCCAGATGCGGTAGCTGCCGAACGATGCCTCCGGGTCTTGGGAGCTCTCGACGGTCAGTTGGTTCGAGCCGCCGCAGCCGACGGTTGCCAAGAGCGACAGGAGCAACATCGAAGCTGTGAAGTACGTGCGCGTGAACATCATCATCGAACCATACCTTCTAGGGAGCCAGAGGGGTCTGCGCCTTCTTCTCTCGGAGGACCATCACCGGACAGGGCGCATGGCGGACCACGCGCTCGGCGACGCTCCCGATGAGAAAGCGTGCCAGGCCCGCCCGCCCCGTAGTGCCCAAGAGGATCAGGTCGACCCCCTGGTCCGCAGCAAACTCGCAGATGGTGTTTGCGGGGTTGCTGCTGCGGATGACCGCGGTCTTCACGTCTTCGATGTGCTCGAGGAACGAGCTGCGCAGACGATTCAGGTGGTCGTGGACCGCGGTCTCGAGGTCTTGGGAGCCCTCGGCCTCCTGCTCGACGACGCCTGGGTCGAGCTCCGGCGTGTTCACCACGTGAAGCAGGGTGACGCGCTTACCGGCGCCCCCTTCGATCAACGGGGCCGCGCCGACGGCGAGCTCTGAGGCCTCGGAGAAGTCGGTGGCGACGAGGATGTTTTGAAAACGCTCCATGGCCGCCATGGTACGCACCGCGAGGGCCCTTTCAAGGGGCATGGGCCGGTCCCGCCCGCCTCGGCCGCCGGCCCAGGCGGACGCGCGTCAGCCGTTTACGCTGAGGTGAAGGTGGTGGTGGTGGAAGCGGAACCAGTAGCGGCCCGTGTCCGTCACCTCCCAGGTGATCTTGTGGCTTCTGCAGGCGGTCGTCGCGGTCCAGCCGTCGGCGCAGAGCTGGTCCAGGGCAGACTCGATCATCAGGCCGGCTTGCCCGTCCACGCCGATCACCCGCAGGGCGGGGTTGATGTGCAGGTGGGCGAGGAAGAGGGACGTGCGCCAGGGGTCGAGCAGGTGCGGCTCCACGGTGCAGTGGTACTGGTCCTCGCCCCCGCTCGTATGCTCGCAGATAGGCCGTAGGTAGTTGTTGGCCGTGCCCACCTGGTAGTAGCCGATGTCCATGTCGTGGCCATTGACGTGGGTTCCGTCCGGGTGCCCGGGGTCGCCGATGCTGGTGCCGGGGATGGCGCCGTCGGCCTCGCTCATGTCGCCGAGGCCGAGGGTGCTGCCGTTGCCCAAGGTCCAGTCGCCGGTTTGGCAGGCGACCATCGCCGTCGCGTACTTCACGAGCATCATGACGTCGCGGCGGATGAAGCTGCGGTACTGGTTGGACTCGGTCTCCCCGTTGAGGGGGTAGTTGTCGTAGCCTGGGCCCGTGGCCGGGTCGAAGGGCACGAGGTCGCCGCAGCCGCTGGTGCAGTTCCAGTCCGGGATGCCCATCGAGCCGATTTCGCAGCCCGTGGGGGGCGGGCCCGGTGGGGGCACGTTGACGTCGATCACGCAGTAGCCTGAGGCGGCGCAGAAGAGCCCGGCGTCGCACGAGGTGGCGGTGCAGGGCGGCACCCCGCAGCGGCCGTCTACGCAGAGCTCGACGCCGCCGCATTCGCGGGTCGAGGTGCAGGGCAGCTCGCAGCCGGTCCTCGAGGCGTTGACGACGTAGTCGGTGTCGCAGACGCATCCGTCGCCCTCGGCGTGCGCGTTCGGCGGGCAGACCCCGGTGTCGGGGGGGGCGATGCCCGCCCCGCAGACCTCGGAGCAGCTGGAGTCACACCCGCTCTCCACGTCGTTGAGGCAGGAGCCGTTCACGTCGCACGCGCCGGCGCACGTGTGGGCGTCGCAGTCCGGAAAGCAGATGTCGCCGTCTCCGCCGGGGGCGGGCCAGCAGCGCGAGCCTTCGCCGCATTCGGCCCGCGAGCCCTCCGACGCACAAGCGCCGGCCGCGCGGGTCATGCAGATGCCCTGATAGCAGAGCCCGGGGTTTTCGGCGGTGCCGATGCACTCGGAGTCGCAGTCGCAGGCTGACCCGGTCTCCTGGGTGGGGATCGGCGCGGCGTCGGCGTCCGTCCCGCCGTCCGTCGGCGAAACGCCGGTGTCGGCGGTCCCGGGGCTTCGTCCGCTATCGCAGGCGCTCGCGAGCAGAGCGAAGGCGGTGAGAAGGAGCAGAGACGTAAGGGTAGGCAAGGGGCGAGTCATGAGCTCCTCCGGAGCGGCGGCGGCGCCGCCGGCAGGCGGGCTCGGTCCGTAAATGTGGGGCGTGGGCCCGCGCTGGTGGCGGGCCCTACCGGCAGTGCACTAGCCGTTGACGCTGACGTGCAGGTGGTGATGGTGGAAGCGGAACCAGAATCGGCCCGTGTCGGTCAACTCATAGGCGATCTTGGGGCTCCCGCAGGCGGTGGTGCTGACCCAGCCGTCCGAGCACAGCTGGGTGAGGGCCGATTCGACGAGGAGAGCGGCTTTCCCGTCGATGCCGATGACGCGGAGGTTCGGGTTGATGTGCAGGTGCGCGATGAAGAGCGACGTGCGCCAGGGGTCGAGAAGATGGGGCTCCTCGACGCAGTGGTACTGGTCCACGCCACCACTCATGTGCTCGCAGATCGGGCGCAGGTAGTTGTTGGCGGTGCCCACCTGGTAGTAGCCGATGTCCATGTCGTGGCCGTTGACGTGGGTGCCGTCGGGGTGACCGGGGCTTCCTATGCTCGTCCCGGGGATGGCCCCGTCGGCCTCCGACATGTCGCCGAGGCCGAGGTCGCCGCCGTTGCCGAAGCTCCAGCCGGTGGTCTGGCAGGCGACCATCGCCGTGGCGTACTTCACGAGCATCATCACGTCCCGGCGGATGAAGCTCCGGTACTGGTTGGACGCGGTCTCGCCGTTGAGCGGGTAGTTGTCATAGCCGGGGCCGTTGGCGGGGGTGAAGGGCACGATGTCGCTGCAGCCGCTGGTGCAGCGCCAGTCCGGGATGTCCATCGAGCCGATGACGCAGGCGGTCGGCGGCGTCCCTGGGGGGGCCGTTCCGATATCGACGACGCAGTCGCCAGAGGCCGCGCAGACGAGGCCCGTGGCGCACGAGGTCGCCGTGCAGGGGGGCGCCTCGCAGTGGTTGTCGACGCATATGTCGGTGCCGCCGCAGTCGCTGGCGGTCGTGCACGGGAGCTCGCAGCCCGTACCGGCGGCGTTGACCGTGTAGCCGGTGTCACAAACGCAACCATCGCCTTCGACGTGGGCGTTGGGCGGGCACTCGCCGCCGGGGGTGGTGCCGCCGCCGTCTCCGCCGCAGCAGGTCGAATCGCAGGAGGTCGTCTCCGAGGGGATGCAGGAACCGTCGGCATCGCAGGAGCCGGCACAGCTGGATGCATCACAGTCGGGCCAGCAGATCCCGCCATCGAACCCGTCGAGGCCCCAGCACCGAGCCCCGGCGCCGCACTCGGCCCGGGAGCCGGCTTCGGCGCAGGCGGTGGTCGCCTCGGTCATGCAAACGCCCTGGATGCAGATCCCCGCGTTGGCCGCCGTTCCGGCACATTCGCTGTCACAGCCGCAGGCCGCTCCCGGCTGCAGGGACCCGGGCGGGCCGCTGTCGGGCACGCTCATGCCGCCGTCACTGGGCGGGGTGCTGCCGTCGGGACCGGTGGTTCCGCTGTCGACGAGTGAGATTCCGCTGTCATCGCCCGGAGTGGGGCGGCTTCGCCCGCCTTCGCAGGCGCTGGCCAGGACGGTCAGGAGGGCCAGGACGGAGAGGAGAGAGAGGGCGGCGAGCCTGGGAGCAGCGTGGTTCATGGGTCCTCCGGATCGTCGGTGCCTGCCCGCGGGCAGTCACCGTCCGTACTTGTGGGGGGGCTCACTTCGAACCGTGCCCCCTCGTCGTGCTCGTCGACCGACGCTCGGTCTTCGATGCGGCCTCGAAGTGTCACGGAGGCGAGGGCGGCGCAAGCCGGCGGGCCGTCCCGGTTGCTCCTCGCCAATCAATACCAATCAATGGGGGGGTGATCGCACGCACCTACATTGACGGATTGTTGGCGGCCGGTCAGTGTCCCCCCATGAATCGACTATTTGGGGAATTGGTCGCGCTCATCGCAGCGCTCTTGTTGGTTGGTGGCTGCACGACCACCGACGCTGTCGCGCTCAAGGGCGAAGACACCAGCGACGCCGGCAAAGAGGACCGCTGGAATCGGGCGAACAACCCGGAGCGCTTCGACGGCGAGTTCAACTACCACATGCTCGACCTGCCTCAGAGCGGTCAGGCCGAGCGCGAGGCTTGGCCGTCGAGCTATTGGCCGACCTACGAGAACGCGATCTTGGAGCGATGGAACGGCGATGAGCTTTCCCCCGCCGAGAAGTACGACGTGGCGTTCAACGGGTGGGCGCCGGACGACACTTTCCTCGCCCTCCGTCCCTTCGACCGGTACTCCCCGATTCCGAACGACGACTGGGACCCGGCGTACTACGATCAGCTCGGCCCCCTCGGAACTCATGTCGCACGGAACATGGGCAACGCCAGCGACCGCCAGTTCGCCATCGACAACAACCGCGCACCCGAAGGTGATGAAGAGTGGCCCGTCGAGACTTGGTGGGGGATCTGCCACGCATGGGTGCCCGCGGCTCTCCTCGAAGACCGTCCGCTCCGGGCCGTGGAGTACAACGGCGTGACCTTCGAGGTCGGCGACATCGAAGCGCTTCTCATCGCCACCTACAACCGCTCTTCCGCCGACATGATCGGTGGACGCTGCAACATCGGCAACGGCGACACGACGGTCGAGCGCGACGACCAGGGCCACGCGGTCGACATCGACTGCCGCGACTCGAACCCGGGGGCC